>NZ_JABMCA010000118.1:0-18959 GCF_014706005.1 Actinomadura sp. RB99
CGTACTGGCCCTGGCCCGCCGACGAGTGAACGTTCTGTGGGCACTTCTGCGTGACGGACGGTGCTATCAGCTCACACCACCGGTCACCGCTGCGGCTTGACAACAGCATTAGGAAGCGTCCGCTCCGGGCCGGAGCGGGGCCGGCGGCACGACGACGTCGACCAGGCCGGTGGCGAGGTCGTGGACGAGGCCGGACACCTGGAAGGCGGCGGGCAGGAACGGGTTCGCCTTGATCGCCGCGACGTCGGCGGCCACCGCGGCCACCGGGTCGCCGACGGCCTTGCCTCCGAGGTCGCCGGGGTCGACGCCGAAGACGTCCGCGAGCAGGCCGGTGTGCTCGCGGAGGCGGGTCATCCCGCAGTCGGTGTGGTGCAGGACGACGAGGTTCCATCCCGGCCCCGGATCGGTGCCCTCGGCCTCGGCGATCGCCCGCAGCGCCGCCATCGTCCGGAAGGTGCCGGGCGTGAACCTGCCGCCGAGGTTGCGGATGACGAGGGCGTCGCCGAGCCCGAGGCCGAGGACGGCGGCCGGGTCGGCGCGCGGGTCGACGCAGCAGATCACGATCGTCTTCAGCCTGGGGAACAATGGCAGGTCCGCGGGCGGGCCCGCGGCGGCGAAGCGGCGGTTCCGGTCGAGGAGGGTGTCGAGGGTGGTCACGGCGGCTCCCATCTATGTGGACACCGTCCACTTTACGCGCCCTTGTGGACACCGTCCACTAAATGCGGCGAGCGGCAGGGACTCGGCCACGGTGAAAGGGGCGGGAGCGTGAGCGAGGACGGCGTCGCGGCGGCCGGCGCGGAGCGGCGGAGCGGCCGCCGGCCGAAGGGCGTGGTCCGGTCGGGCCTCGTCCGGGCGGGCGTGGAGCTGGCCCGGTCGGGCGGCCCCGGCGCGGTGACGCTGCGGGAGGCGACCCGGATCGTCGGCGTCGCCCCCAACGCCGCGTACCGGCACTTCGCCGACCGGGACGCGCTCCTGAACGCCGTGTGCGCCGAGGCGATGCGGTCGCTCGTCGAGCGGATGGACCACGAGCTGGGGCTGGTGACCGCCCGGCCGGGGAGCAAGGACCGCGCGGTCGCCCGGCTCGGCGCCGTCGGCACCGCCTATCTGGGCTTCGCGGCGTCCGAGCCGGGTCTGTTCGACACCGTCTTCGCCGTCCCCGGCCACCTCAGGTTCGCCGAGGGCCTGTCCGACGGCGACGCGGAGGGCAGGACGCCGCTGTCGGTGCTGAGCGGAGTCCTCGACGAGCTCGTCACCGCGGGCGCGCTTCCTGCCGAGCGGCGCCCGGACGCCGAGTTCACCGTGTGGTCCTGCGTCCACGGCATGGCGATGCTCCGCAACCACGGGCCTCTGCGCGACATGCCGCGGGCCGCCAACGCGGCGCTCGCCGACGCGCTCTTCGCCTTCATCCTCCGCGGGCTCTGACGCGGGCGCGTTCCGCCCCGGCCTACCACCTCACCGGCACCCGGATCGCCGCGGCCCGGACGAGCGGTTCCAAAGGATCCAGGCCGTCAAGTACGCCCTGCAGAACAGGCGGCACAGGAAAGAGCTCCTTACAGAACTCTCACAAAGGGATGGAAAAGACATCCGGATATCGCCGATGGCATACGTCCGCGGCGCATGGGGATCTTTCGGCAGAGCGACCGAGCCGGACCACCAAGAGGCGGCGGGCGTGCCGTTGCCATCGGCGGTGGCAACGGCACGCCGTGACTCGGCGGAATCGCCCCGTCACCCTGCCTCTGCAAGCAGGATTCTCCGCATCAAGGGCCGCTTCCGGTCGCCCGCGAACGGCTCGTGATCCGCGGATTCAGCTCGGCTCAGTAGTACGGGTTCTTGACGTACTTCTTGGTCACGCACTTCTGGTTGGCCTGGCTGACCGGCTCGATCTCGCAGAGTTGGATCTTGAGACCGCGGATCAGCGTCCACGCCGTCGTCTTGTTCACCACCCAGTGCTTGCTCTTGTTGTATCCGCAGACCCTCGGGCCGTTGTACTGCACGTCGACCTGCGCGGGGAGATCGGCCACCACCTTGACCTTTCCGCACCATCTGCCGGTCTTCGAGCGGTCGTAGACGTAGATGTCCCATCCGGCGCGGTCCCCGATGAGGCCGTCATAGAACCAGGCTTTTCCCTTGGCGCGCGACGAATACGGGTCGCCGTGCGCGAGCTTGGCCTGCACGTCGAACTTGACACGCTTGGAGCCGTCGGCATAGGCCGCGGTCGGGGCCAGCAGCGAGACCGCCGCCACCCCGGCGGCGGCCACACCGATCCGGCGGGCCATCAGGCGTGTGGACAACGTTCCTCCCGGTTGAGAGATCGATTGGCCGCACACGCTGCCGCGTATGCGATCCATGCTCGGTACTGTCCTGCCGGCGAGCACTTTCGCAACAGATCGCTGGAGATCTTCGAAGTGAACGCAATTTTCACAGAATCGCTCGGCGGCACCCATCCGCATGACTCTTTCGACGTCGCTGAACGGCGATATGCATGCTGGTCACGCGGGAATGCCACAGGGCGGTCGGTACCTACCGCACGGGAGTCCACTCGGGTCTGCGGCGATCGTCGGCGGGAGTCGAGCGCGCAGACGGCGACCGTGGCGTCGTCGCGTCGTCGCATCGTCGCGTCGTGGCGTCGTCGCGTCGTCTCGGCCGGGGCTCAGGAGCCGGAGAACGCGCAGACCGCGAGCGTCGCGTCGTCGTGGATCTTGTGGCGCGGCCAGCGCCGGCCCTGCGGGTCGGTGCGCTCCACCTCGCGCGTCCGCTCGACGACCGCGCCGGGCCCCTGCTCGGCGGCCAGCCGCGCCAGGCCGTCCCAGCCGGTGGCGCCGAACATGTCGGCGAGCCGGGTCGCGCCGTCCGTCAGCATCAGCACCCGGCGCAGCTCCCCCAGCGGGACCGTGCCGGTGATGGCCGCGTCCGCCGCGCCCGGGTCCGCCGCCGCGTAGTGGTGGCCGCCGGTGATCTCCTCCACCTCGCCGGTGACGCGCTCCAGCAGGATCGTCGAGTCGGCCAGCACCAGGTAGTCCACCAGGTCGCCCCGGACCCGCACCGCCAGCACCGTCGCCGCCGGAGTGGTCGGGACGCCCAGGTCGCAGCTCGCCCGGTGCGCGGCCGCCACGTCCGCGATGGCCCCGGCCAGCCGCGCCACCAGCGGGCGCCGCGCCGGGCGGTGCACGCCTTCCGGCGGCGCCACGGGCGGCCCGGCCTGCGGGCCGAGACCGTCCAGCATCCGCGCGAGCAGCCGCGTCCCGAGCGAGCGCGCGTACCAGGCCGTCCCGTGCACGCACCCGAGGTCGGTGCCGAGCGGCAGCCCGCAGCCGTCGAGCACCACGACGGCTCCCGGAGCCGCCGCCACGAAGTCCTCATTGAGCCGCTCCGGACTCCCCTGGTCCGTCGCCCATGCCACCCGCATCGCACCGCCCTCTCGATCGTCCCCGCACCCCCATCATGGACGGATCGCGCCCGCCATAGGGGACGAACGGCGCGCACCCGCCTACGGCGTGCGCGCGGAGCCCAGGCGCGCGACGGCGCGGACGGGGGCGCCGTCGGCGGCGGCGAGCGCGATCGGGAAGAGCGAGACCTCGATCGGGCGCCCCTCGGCCTGCGCGGCCACGAGCGGGCCGAGGCCGGTGAGGTTCTCCGCGATGACGGCCCCGGCGCCGCAGAGGATCCGGTGGGCGGCGAGCGAGAAGTCGTCCGAGCCGGGCGGCGGGGTCCGGTCGGCGGAGAGCGCGTCGATGCCGACCGTCCGGACGCCGGCGGCGGCGATGGCCTCGGCCGTCTCCGGCGACGGGTACGGGTGGGCGAGGTACTCGTCCGTCCCCCAGCGCGACGACCAGCCCGTCGCGATGAGCAGGACGACCCCGGGCGCGAGGCCGTCCGGGAGCAGGTCCGGGGAGATGGGCGCGCGGGGCGCGAGGCCGCACGCGTCCATGACGACCGCCGGGCCGGTGAAGCGGGTGAGGGGCAGCTCGTCCAGCCGGGGCAGCGCGTCGTCGATGTGGAAGGGGGCGTCCACGTGCGTGCCGGTCTGCGAGCCCATGTGCAGCCGCAGGACGTTCACCCCGGAGTCCGCGACCGTCAGCGCGGGGACGGCCTCCACCTCCGGGTCGCCCGGGTACACCGGCATTCCGGTGGTGATCGGGACGGACAGGTCGAGCAGCTCAGCGGCCATGCCGCCGATTATCCCGGGCCCGCGCGCACCCGGTAGCGTTGCGGCGTGTTGCCACATGTGACCGCCATCCGTTACGTGACGCCGCTGCGCGAGGGCGGGTCGCTGCCGGGCGTCGTCGAGGCCGACGACCTCGGCACCTACGTCATGAAGTTCCACGGCGCCGGGCAGGGCCGCAAGGCGCTGATCGCCGAGGTGATCGCGGGCGAGCTGGCGCGGCGGCTCGGCTTCCGGGTCCCCGACCAGGTGCTCATCGACCTCGACCCGGCCATCGGCCGGCACGAGCCGGACCCCGACGTGCAGGACCTGCTGAAGGCCAGCCCCGGCTGGAACCTCGGCGTCGACTTCCTGCCCGGTTCGCTCGGGTTCGACCCGCTCGGCTGGCGGCCCGACCGGCTGTTCGCGTCGCGGGTGCTGTGGCTGGACGCGTTCATCGGCAACGTCGACCGCAGCTGGCGCAACCCGAACATGCTGGTCTGGCACGGCGACGTGTGGCTGATCGACCACGGCGCGAGCCTCATCTTCCACCACGCGTGGGCGAACGCCGCGCGGCTGTTCTCCGGCCCGTACGACGTGGACGACCACGTGCTCACCCCGTTCGCGACGCGGCTGGAGGAGGCGGAGGCGGAGCTGGCGCCGAAGATCACCGAGGCGCTGCTGCGCGAGGTGACCGGGCTGGTGCCCGACCGGTGGCTGGAGAACGAGCCCGGGTTCGCCGGTCCCCAGGAGCTGCGCGACGCGTACGTGGACATCCTGCTGCCGCGCGCCGGCAAGCCCCGCGACTGGCTGCCCGACCTGGACGTCAGCGGCCACCGGCCGGACACCGGGGCGCGGCGCGGCGAGAACCGCCCGGGCTGGCTGGGCGGTCCCTCGTGAGCGACGCCCCCAGGAGCGACATCCGCACGAGCAACATCCGCGGGGCCGGCGAGCCCACCGTCTTCGAGTACGCGGCGCTGCGCGTCGTCCCCCGGGTCGAGCGCGGCGAGAGCATGAACGTGGGCGTCGTCGTGTACTGCCGGGCGCTGGACTACCTCGGCTGCCGCACCCACCTGGACGAGCCGCGGCTGCGCGCCCTGGACCCGGCGCTGGACCTGGACGGCGTGCGGTCCGCGCTGAAGGGCGTGGAGGCGATCTGCTGCGGCGGCGCGGGCGCCGGGCAGGCCGCGAAGGAGGCGCCGGGCGCGCGGTTCCGGTGGCTGACGGCGCCGCGCAGCACGATCGTCCAGCCGGGGCCGGTGCACGCCGGCCTCACCGGGGATCCGGCCGCCGAACTCGACCGCCTCCTCGGCCTCCTCGTCACCTAGGTCAGGACCACTCCCAGCGGATGCCGTGGTAGCCGGCCGGCATGCCGAACTCGATGAAGTGGACGTTGTGGTAGCTGGACAGCCGCAGGTCGGCGGCGTCCTGCAGGGCGGTGTGGCCGTCGGGGCGCCACGTCCGGTAGCAGCGAGCGGGCAGCGCGGCCGGATGGAAGCTCACCTCGATGAGGTACTCGTGCTGGGGCGTGCGGAACCCGCGGCCCTCCTCGGTGGCGGGCGGGCCGGACTCGCCGAACCCGAAACCGTACTCCAGCAGGTACGTCTCGCCGCGGCCGAGCGCCCGGTCGAACAGCAGCTCGGCGGCGATGAGGCCGCTGGAGGCGTCCATCCGGACGCGGCCGAACCGGCAGCCCCGCGCGGTCCGCGACGCCGGCAGCGCGCCGTGCGGATTGTGGTAGACGGCGATCCAGCGGTCGACGCCGCGCCGCTGCGCCTGGAACACCGCGCGGGTGCGGATCTCGCGCAGCTCCCGGCGGCGGCCGATGACGTGCTGGTCGTGCAGGCTGAGCCCGGTGAGGAGGCGCTCGCCGCCGTCGCCGATCTCGTCGAGCAGGTCGCGGACGCCGGGCTCGGGGCACAGCTCCTCGATCGGCGGCCACGGCCCGGGCGGCCGCTCGGCGTTCGGCTTGAGCAGGGTGAGCAGGGAGTGCCGGGGCAGTTCGAGGATGACCTCCAGGCCGCGGACGGCGCGCAGCGACCCGGCGCGTTCGGGACGGGTCCGGCCGCGCTGCCAGTAGCTCAGCGTGGACAGGCTGACGGCGACGCCCTGCGCCTCCAGCCGGCGGCGCAGCGATTCGAGGCTGAGGCCCCGCGCCTGGATGGCGGCGTGCAGGGCCACGTTGAAGGGCCCGTACCGCAGGACCTGGAGGAGGTCGTCCTCCGCCACGCTCTGCACAGCTCGGCCTCCGGATCCGCTCCGGCCGGCCCCCGCCGCACGGCCTTGACCGCCGTGTTCACGACCTCCGGCCTCACTGTAAGGCTCCGCCGTCCCGAAGTCGACCGCCCGTTCCGTCACTCCCACTCCCACTCGACCCCGACGATGCCGTGCCGGACGGGCCCGACCGCGATGTTGGCGCTTCCCGAGGTGCCGATCCACAGCTCGCCGAGCCGCCGCCGCGGCGCGAGCGGCCCGTCGGCGGTGAAGCCGTAGCAGCGGGCGGGCAGCCGCCCGGCGCCGAACTGGACGATCGCGACGTAGTCGTGCACGGGCCGGGAGAAGCGCCGGTCGTAGCCGTCCGGCGGCCCGCCGGGGTCCGGTCCGGACGGCCGGAGGTCGTACTCGATCACCGCCGTCTCGCCTGCCGTGAGCACGCGGTCGAAGACCAGCTCGAACGCCATCAGCCCGCCGCCCGCGCGGACCCGTCCGGGCCGGCAGTACCGGACGGCGGACAGCTCCGCCGCGCCCTCCCCCGGCTCGGCCG
The DNA here is from genome assembly GCF_014706005.1 of Actinomadura sp. RB99. Classification (NCBI taxonomy): domain Bacteria; kingdom Bacillati; phylum Actinomycetota; class Actinomycetes; order Streptosporangiales; family Thermomonosporaceae; genus Actinomadura; species Actinomadura sp. RB99. The sequence continues at coordinate 6,906 of NZ_JABMCA010000118.1, forward strand.
GTTCCGCCGGATCGCCGCCTACCGGAGCGCCGCCCGCCCGGGCGTCGGCCACCGGGACGTCGCCCGCCGGGGCGTCGCCCTGCGGAGCGTCCGGGCCCGTCCGGTGGACGCAGACGACGCGGTCGACGTCGTCGCCGGCGGCGCGCAGGACGGCGCGGACCGACAGCGTCCAGCGGGGGCCGTCCGCGTCCAGCCGGTAGACGTCGTGGACGCTGAGCCGTTCGAGCCGGTGGTCGCCGGACCGGTCGAGCTGCCCGACAAGGTCGGCGTACCGCCGCGGGTCGGGCCACAGCTCGCCCGCCGCGGCCGGCGAGGCGGGCGCGGCGCCGGACGGCCCTCCCCCGCGCGCCGGGGCGGGGGCGGGTCCGGCCTCGTCCAGCGGACCGGTGAGCGTGCCGGGCGCCACCCCTAGAACCTCTTCCAGGATCGCGACGGCGGCGCGGGAACGGGGGCGGCTGCGGCCGCGCTGCCAGTGGCTCAGCGTGGCCACGCTGACGGTGAGGCCGCGCCGGCCGAGCCGGTGGCGGATCCGCTCCAGGGTGAGCCCGCTCGCCTGGACGGCCTGCCGGAACGCCTCGGCGAACTCCACGGCGTGGATCGTACCGGCCGATCGGGCGCCGAGTCAGGCGTCCGCCGCAGATCCGGCACGCTCCGACAAGTCGGGCTTCTCTGGAAATGTCGACCGCCGGGCCCTCGCCGCCGGCTAGAAGAGGATCGACATGAACGAGCCGTGCTCGGCGAAGCCGACGCGGCGGTAGGCGGCCCGCGCCCGCGTGTTGTAGTCGTTGACGTACAGCGACACCGTCGGCGCGATGCCGCGCAGCGCCTCCCGCACCACCGCCGACATGCCGGCCACCGACAGGCCCCGCCCGCGCAGGTCCGGCGGGACCCACACGCCCTGCACCTGGCACGCGCGCGGGGTGACGGCGCCGACCTCCGCCTTGAACATGACCCGGCCGTCCTCGATACGGGCGAACGCGCGGCCGTCGCGGATCAGCTCGGCGACCCTGGCCCGGTACAGCACGCCGCCGTCGCCGCTGTTCGGGGAGACGCCGACCTCCTCGGTGAACATCGCGACGCACGCCGGGTAGACGACGTCGAACTCCTCCATCCGCACCCGCCGGACGCCCGGGTCGGCCGGGACGTCCGGGACGGCGGAGGTCGCCATCACCGGCTGGGACGCGCGGACGGCCCGCGGCGGCCCCCAGTACGGCGCCAGGATCTCCCACAGGTCGCCGACCGCGTCGACGGGCCCGACGATCGACGAGCAGCGCCGGCCCTGCGCCTGCGCCCGCTCGGCGAACGCGCGGATCGCCTCCGGCCCGGCGGCGACCGGGATCAGGTTGGCGCCCGAGTAGCACAGCGCGGACAGCCGCCCGTCCCGCATGTAGCCCCACATCTGGGCGCCGAGGCGCCGCGGGTCGAGCCCGGCCGCGTGCACGCGGGAACCGACGAACACGTTGGCCACCGGGTCGGCGTCGAGGATCGCGAGCGCCTCCGCGCGGTACCGGTCGTCGAGGACCCGGACCGGCAGCGACCCCAGCATGCGCACGGCTACCGGCTCCCGGACCGGGCCGCCGCGGCGTACAGCACTGTCAGCACCACGCCGACAAGCCTATGACGTCCCCGGTGCTCGTACCTCCACCGGCTCCCCCACCGGGGGATTCACTTGCGCGAGGCGGCGTGGTGGGAGCGTCCGGCCTTCTTGGCGGGACCGGGCCGGGGCGGCGCCGGGGCCTTGCAGGTGGCGTCCGGGCCCGGCCGGTCCGGCGGCAGGGCGCCCTTGCCCAGGTAGGCGGCGACGGTGCGGTCGACGCACCGGTCGCCCGAGAGCGTCACCCCGTGGTTGCCCCCACCGACCTGCACGAGCAGCCGGGACGTGGGGAACAGGCGGTGGGTCTCCAGCGCGCCCGGGTAGGGGGTGGCGGCGTCCTCGGTGCCCTGGACCAGCAGCATCGGCGCGAGCGACGACCCGGCGCCCACCTCGGGCGGCCGCCCGCCGGGGGCGCCCCAGTACGCGCAGGGCGCGTTGTACCAGGTGTTGCTCCAGGTCTCGAACTTGTAGCCCTCGCGATAGAGACGCACGCTGTCGGAGTGCCAGCGGTGCCAGTCGCGCGGCCATGCGGCGTCGCGGCACTGCACGGCGTTGTAGACGGCGTAGTTGTTCTGGTCCAGCCAGGACGGCGGCTGCCACACCTTGCGGAGCGGGCCCGGGTCGTGCCGGACGGCGTACGCCGACAGCGCGGCGGCGTGCGCGGCCCAGCCGTAGTCGCCGTAGCCGTCGGCGAGGAACGTGTCGTCCAGCTCGTCCGGGCCGATCTTGCCATCGATCGGCTTGGCCTTCAGCGCGGCGCGGGCGCGGTCGTAGGCGCCGGCGACCCGGCCCGCGCTCTTCCCGAGCCGGTAGAGCGCGTGGTGATCGGCCACCCAGGCGAAGAACGCCTTGATGCGCTTCTCGAACGCGATGTTCTGGTCGATGTTGTCGCCGTACCAGACGCCGCTCGGCTTGACGACGCTGTCGAGGACCATGCGGCGGACGCGGTCGGGGTGGGCCGAGGCGTACGCGGCGCCGAGGTAGGTGCCGTACGAGTAGCCGAAGTAGTTGATCTTCCGCTGGTGCAGCGCCCGCCGGATCGCGTCCAGGTCGCGCACCCAGTCGGCCGTCCCCATGTGCGGCAGGACGGTCCGGTACCGCTTCGCGCAGTCGCGGGCGTAGGCGCGGGCCCGCTTCTTCCACGCCCGCTCGGCGGCGGCGTTCTCCGGGACGGTGTCGGGACGCGCGCGCCCCGGGTCCTGGTAGCTCCTGTCGCAGACCAGCGCGGGCCGGCTCGCGCCGACGCCGCGCGGGTCGAAGCCGATCCAGTCGTAGGATGCGGCGACGCCGCGGGGCATCGCCGCGCGGAAGACGCCCGCGAGGTCGCGGCCGTGCGCGCCCGGCCCGCCGCGGTTGAGCAGCACGGCGCCCTGGCTCTTCTTCGCGGTGTGCCGCGCGCGGGACAGCGCCAGGGTGACCTGCTCGCCGTGCGGGTGCGCGTAGTCGAGCGGCACCCGGAGCGTCGCGCACTGCAGGCCCTTGAGGCGGGCGCCCTCGACCGGGTCCTTGGCGGGGCAGGGGTGCCAGGCGAGCCCGGCGGGCCGTCCGGGGGCGGCGGTCGCGGGGGACGGGGCGGCGGTACCGGCGACGGCGAGCGCGACGGCGGCGGCGGTCCCGGCGGCGGCCCTTCTTCCAGCGTGGTTCAGCACCCCCGCTTTCTACCTGCGCCCCCGCGCGTGTCGCGGGAACCGCGGGCTTCGCGCGATTCCGTCCGAAAACGGATCTCGCGGCGCGCCCGTCCCGGCGAGGGACGGGCGCGCCGCGAGCGTCACGCGGTGAACCGGGGCGTTACGGACGGCCGATCGGCAGGTCCTTGCCCGCGACGGCGCCGGCGGCCTTGGCCGTCATCGCCGTCGGGTTCGGGTCGTTCAGCGCCGGGACGGCGTTGCAGTAGGCGTCCGCGCCCTTGGCGCTCTTCGGCAGCGCGCCGGTGTCCAGGTAGGCGGCGACCTTGTCGTCCAGGCACGCGTTGCCGTTCAGCGTGTTGGCGTGGGTCTTGCCGCCGACCTCCAGGACGAGCCGCGAGGACGGGAACACCTTGTGCATGTTGTAGCCGCCCGCGACCGGGGTCGCGGCGTCCTGCGACGACTGGACGAGCAGCATGCCGGGCAGGCTCTTGCTCGCCTTCAGCTTCAGCGCGGGACCGCCCTGGAACGGCCAGAACGCGATGGGCGCGTTGAACCAGACGTTGCTCCAGGTGTTGAAGCGGTAGCCCTCCTTGTAGAGCTTGGCCGCGTCGTTGTGCCACTTGTTCCAGTTCCGCGGCCACCTGGCGTCGGCGGCCTGGACGGCGTTGTAGACGGCGAAGTCGTTGTCCTCGCCGCCGGTGTTCAGCCAGTCGAGCAGCCCGGAGGCGTCCTTCTTGTTCACCCAGTCCGACAGGGCCTGCGCGAACGGGATGTAGTAGCCGGTGTTGTAGCCGGCGGTCAGGACGATGTCGTCCAGCTCGTCCGGGCCGATCTTGCCGCCGATCGGGGACTTCTTCGCGGCGGCGCGGGCGGCGTAGTACTTCGCCTCGACGGCCTTCTCGGTCGTGCCGAGGTGGTAGACCGAGTCCCACTTGCCGGTCCAGGCCCACCAGGACTTCATGTTCTTCTCGAACGCCTTGTCCTGCTCGAGCTGGGCGTCGTACCAGACCGTCTTCGGGTTGACGTTGCCGTCCAGCACCATGTGCTTCACGCGGTTCGGGAACAGCGTGGCGTAGGTGGCGCCGAAGTAGGTGCCGTAGGAGAAGCCGTACCAGCTGATCTTCTGCTGGCCGAGCGCGCCGCGGATGACGTCGACGTCGCGGGCGGCGTCGGTGGTGCGCATGTGCGGCAGCATCCAGCCGAACTTGCGCCGGCAGTCCTCCGCGTACTTCCTCGCCTTGGCCTTCCAGACGGCCTCGTCCTTCGCCGTCTGCGGGACGTAGTCCGGCCGCACCGGGTCGTACCAGGTCTTGTCGCAGGTCAGCGCGCGCTGGCTGGATCCGACGCCGCGGGGGTCGAAGCCGATGATGTCGTACTTGGCGGCGGTGGCGGCGTGGCCGACGCCGCCCATCCAGCGGGCCAGGGCGGGCGCGTACTCGATGCCGGTGCCGCCGGGGCCGCCCGGGTTGACGAACAGCACGCCCTGGTAGTTCTTGTCGTCGGTGTGCTTGTAGCGCGACACCGCGATGGAGATCTTGCGGCCGTTCGGCTTGGCGTAGTCGAGCGGCACCTGGACCTGGGCGCACTGGGCCTTGTTCATCGGGTCGTTCGGCCCGCTGACCTCGCACTTGCCCCAGTTGATGCCGCTCGCCGCGACCAGGTTCGCCGCGGACGGGCCGGTGGCCGCGTTCGCGGAGACGGCGGCGACGGTGCCGCCGGCCGCCACGGCCGCGGCGGCCGTGACGATGACGATCCTTCTCACTTGACCCCCTCGTATCGGCGGCTCCGGAGCCCCCGTCGGGCTCGGAGGGGGGAGCGGCGCCGATGCATGCGGATGCGTGGATTGCGTGGTGATTGTGGCGGTTCGGGGCGATATGGCGGGAGAGTCGCTGATGACCAGATGCGAAATCGTGACAAGATCCACCAATGTTCGTGATGTCGGTCCGCGAGGGACGCACCGGCGAACGACCGGCGGGCGATCTGCGGTCGGTCTGCGGTCGGTCTGCGGTCGATCTGCGGGCGACCGGCATGCGAAGAGGGCCCCGGGGATCGCTCCCCGGGGCCCTCTCGGCCGTTCCGCGGCGGCCGGCCGGGCGGACGCCCGGTCAGCCGGTCACGGGTCTCAGCGGATGACGTCGTCGCTCAGCCGCGCCGCCTTCGTCACCGTCGTGGACAGCGACCTGGTCTTGGCGGACGTCTGCGCCGGCGGCACCGGGTCGCCGAGCTGCGGGACGTGCGTGACGGACTGGCCCGGACGCTCCCCGGTCAGGAAGTACCGGTCGAAGATGGCGTCCACGGCCGCCGAACCGCGGTGCACGATGCAGTGCGTGCGGTCGCCGTCCTGGATCACCAGCTGCGAGCCCTTGAGCCGGCGGTGCATGTCGAGCGCGCCGGCGAGCGGCGTCGCCGCGTCCTCGCTGCCCTCGAACTGCAGGATGTTGCGCGGCAGCTGGGGGTTGCGCCCGACGTTCACCGGCGTGCCGGCCTTGGCGGGCCAGGTCAGGCACGGCGCGTTGAACCACACGTTGCCCCAGGTGAGGAACGGGTGCTTCTTGTTGATGCGGACGTTGTCGCGCTCCCACTTCGCCCAGCTCGTCGGCCACTGGACGTCGGTGCACTGCACGGCGTTGTAGACGGCGAACTCGTTGTCGTCCGCGCCGCCGGTCGTCTGCGCGCCGAAGGTGCCGACGAACGTCTCGGCGTCACCGGCCTTGTACGCCTCCAGGCCCACCGCGTAGGCGTTCCACAGGGACTGGCTGCGGCGGTACGCGGCGTTCTGGATCACGTCGGTCAGCTCGTCCGGGCCGACGGCGAACTTCTGGCCGCTGCTCGGGTCGGTGTAGTACACCGGCTTGGTCTTGAGCGTGGCGCGCAGCTTGTAGAAGAACGACCGCACGCCCGCCTGGGTGGTGCCCAGGTGGTAGACGGAGTCGTACTTGGCGATCCACCCGAAGTAGTAGTCCATGTTCTTGTCGAACTGGACGTCCTGGTTCAGGTTGGCGTCGTACCACACGTCCGACGGGCCGACGTTGCCGTCCAGCACCATCCGGCCCACGGTCTTCGGGAACATCGTCGCGTAGACGGAGCCGAGGTAGGTGCCGTACGAGGCGCCGTAGTAGTCGAGCTTCTTGTCGCTCAGCGCCTTGCGGATCGACTCCATGTCGCGGACGGAGTCGGTCGTCTTGATGTGGTTCAGCAGGCCGATCTTGTCGGCCTTCTTGCACGCGTCCGTGTACGCCTTGGACTTCTTCAGCCACACGGAGACCGAGGCGCGGTCGCCGGTGCCGTAGTCGGGGCGGGGGGCGTTGGTGTAGTTCGGGTCGCAGCTGAGCGAGGGGACGCTCATGCCGACGCCGCGCGGGTCGAACCCGATGACGTTGTAGGCGTCCTTCAGCGCCGCGGAGTTCTGCGCGAACACCCGCGGGCCGAACAGCGCGCCGCCGCCGCCCGGTCCGCCCGGGTTCACCACCATGTCGCCCTTGGCGGCGCCCGTGCCGGTGTGCGGGGTGCGGGTCAGCTGCAGCGTGATCTTCTTGCCGTTCGGCTGCGCGTAGTCCAGCGGCACCTGCAGCTCGCCGCACTGCACGATCTTGGAGACCGGGTACAGCCCGTCGTACAGGTCGTGGACCTGCTGGACGAAGTCCGCCGGGCAGGCGTGCCACTTGACCGCGGCGGGGTCGAACCCGCCGGCCGCGGAGGGGCCCGCAGCCTGTGCGCTCGCGGTGCCGAGCCCGGCCAGCCCGAGCCCGGCCACCGCGGCCACGACGACAGTCCTCTTCACATATCCCCCTAACCTGTCGACTCGGATGAGTCGGACATTTGGGCAAACAAGTGAAGATTGTTGCTCTGCGGACAAGTCCGACAACAGAGCTTGTCGTGACCAGATGCGGAATCGTGACAAGATCCACGGAACTTTGTGATCCACCCGAACGTTCCGGTTCCGGGCATTCCGTGGGGTGTGCGCGCCGCGACCGGCCGGGCCGGGCACACCGCCACCCCCGGCCACCGGCCACAACGCGAAAAAGGGCCCCCGGGCTCATCACCCGAGGACCCTTGTCGGGGCCCGCCCCGGCCGCCTACGCGGCCGCGGCCGTCACATCACCGCGCCGGCGTCAGCTCACCACGACCTGCGCGCCCGGGCCGGACACCGACCCGTCCTCGCCGATCTCGATGCCCATGTCGTCGGCGATGCGCATGGCCTCCTCGATCAGCGTCTCCACGATCTGCGACTCCGGCACCGTCTTGACGACCTCGCCCTTGACGAAGATCTGGCCCTTGCCGTTGCCGGACGCGACGCCGAGATCGGCCTCCCGCGCCTCGCCGGGGCCGTTCACCACGCAGCCCATCACCGCGACGCGCAGCGGCACCGGGAAGTCCTTCAGGCCCGCGGTGACCTGCTCGGCGAGCGTGTAGACGTCCACCTGCGCCCGGCCGCACGACGGGCACGACACGATCTCCAGGCCGCGCTGCCGCAGCCCGAGCGACTCCAGGATCGCCGTGCCGACCTTGACCTCCTCGACCGGAGGCGCCGACAGCGACACCCGGATCGTGTCGCCGATCCCCTCGCTCAGCAGCGCGCCGAACGCCACCGCCGACTTCACCGTGCCCTGGAACGCCGGCCCCGCCTCGGTCACGCCGAGGTGCAGCGGGTACTCGCAGGCGGCGGCGAGCTTGCGGTACGCCTGGATCATCACGACCGGGTCGTTGTGCTTCACCGAGATCTTGATGTCCCGGAAGCCGTGCTCCTCGAACAGCGAGCACTCCCACAGCGCCGACTCCACCAGCGCGTCCGGGGTGGCCTTGCCGTACTTCTCCAGCAGCCGCTTGTCCAGCGAGCCGGCGTTCACCCCGATCCGGATCGGCACGCCCGCGTCCTGCGCGGCGCGCGCGATCTCGCCGACCTTGTCGTCGAACTTCTTGATGTTGCCCGGGTTGACCCGGACCGCCGCGCAGCCCGCGTCGATCGCCGCGAACACGTACTTGGGCTGGAAGTGGATGTCGGCGATGACCGGGATCGGGGACTTCTTGGCGATCGCGGGCAGCGCCTCGGCGTCGTCCTGCGACGGGACCGCCACCCGGACGATCTGGCAGCCGGACGCGGTCAGCTCCGCGATCTGCTGCAGCGTGGCGTTGACGTCGGCGGTGAGGGTCGTGGTCATGGACTGCACCGACACGGGCGCGTCGCCGCCGACCGGCACGTCGCCGACCATGATCTGGCGCGACTTGCGGCGCGTCGCGACCAGGCTCTGCGCCCCCTGTCCGTCGCCCTCGCCGCGGACCGTCGGAATACCCAGTGAAACGCTCATCCCTCTCCTCTGACTCGCTCTGCCCAGCCTAGGCGCCCCGCATGGATGAGGTGACGGCGACCGGCATGGAATAGTGTGACCGCTCGGCTACGCCCGGTAAACCTTCTCGCTCATTGCGGCATCTGGAGGGGGTTGACCAGGTCCGCGAGGATCAGCAGCACGCCGAGCCCCACCAGCACCAGCACCGCCAGATATGTCAAGGGCATGAGCTTGGTCATATCGACGGTGCCCGGATCCGGACGTCCCCTGACGGCGTTGAAGCGCACCCGCAACCGCTCGTAGGCGACGACCGCGAGGTGCCCGCCGTCCAGCGGCAGCAGAGGGACGACGTTGAGCGCTCCTAAGAAGATGTTCACCGAGACGACCAGCGACAGATACAGAGCGATCTTGTCACGGACGGTGCTGTGCGAGGAGAAGATCTGCCCCGACACCTCCGTCGCGCCGACCACGCTGCCGACCTGGCCGCCCGGCGAGCTCTGCCGCTCGGGGGTGAACAGCTTCGGGATCGCCGCCGGCAGGTCCACCACGATCTGCCCCATGCTCTGCACGGTCCTGCCGATGGCGCGGCCGCCGAACACCGCCGCGTTGACCGGGCCCGTCCGCTCGTAGCCGGAGCCGACCACCCGCGCGGACAGCCCGACGAACGGCTCCCCGCCGACGTCCGCCAACCGCATGCGCAACGTCACCGGCTGCCGGACGCCCGCGCGCTGCACGACGACCGGGACCGTCTCCCCCGGCTTGGCCTTGTCGATGGCGTCGCGCAGCTCGTCCCAGTCCGCCACCGGCGTGCCGTTGAAGGAGAGCACGCGGTCGCCCGCGCGCAGCCCCGCCGCCTTCGCCGGCGACGCCGGGCGGCCGCCGCCGCAGTCGTCCTGTAGCCGCGCCGGCACGCAGGTGCTGACCTGGTCGACCGTCGTGGTCACCGTGCCGGGCTGCCGGACGCCGACCGTCATCGCCATCGCCATCAGCAGCACGAACGCGAACACGAAGTTCACCACGACGCCCGCCGCGATGACGATCGCGCGCCGCCCCGCCGGCTGGCGGTAGAAGGCGCGCGGCCGGTCGGCCTCGTCGACCTCCTCCAGCGGCGTATAGCCGATGATCTTGACGAAGCCGCCGAGCGGGATCGCCTTGACGCCGTACTCGGTCTCGCCGCGGGTCCGCGACCACAGCGTCGGGCCGAACCCGACGAAGTACTGCGTGGCCTTCATCCCGAACCGCTTGGCGGTGAGCAGGTGCCCGCCCTCGTGGAGCATCACCGACACCAGCAGCGCGATGACGAACGCCACCGCGCCCAAGGCGAAGGCCATCCGATCCCCCTTCCGGGTCCGGTCCCGCCCGAGGGATCTCCTCCGGCGCCCGGCCGGCCCCGCGGGGCTCAGCCCAGGCCGGTCGCTTCCCTGGTCCGTGCGCGCGCCCAGGCGTCGGCGGCCAGCACATCGTCCAGCGTCAGCTCGCCCGGCGTCCCGGACCCGTGCTCCTCCACTACCCGCGTGATCGTGTCGACTATCCCCAGGAACGGCAGCCGTCCGGCGCGGAACGCCTCCACGCACTCCTCGTTGGCCGCGTTGTAGACGGCGGGGACCGTCCCGCCCAGCTCGCCGGCGCGGCGGGCGAGCGCGACGGCCGGGAACGCCTCGTCGTCGAGCGGGAAGAACTCCCAGGTGTGCGCCTGCGTCCAGTCGACGCCGGGCGCGGCGTCCGGGACGCGGTCCGGCCACTCGATGCCGAGCGCGATCGGCAGCCGCATGTCGGGCGGGCTCGCCTGCGCCAGCGTCGACCCGTCGGTGAACTCCACCATCGAGTGGATCATCGACTGCGGGTGCACCACGACTTCGATCCGGTCCATCGGGACGTCGAACAGCAGGTGCGCCTCGATGACCTCCAGGCCCTTGTTGACCAGGGTCGCGGAGTTGATGGTGATGACCGGGCCCATGTCCCAGGTCGGGTGCTTCATCGCCTGCTCGGGCGTGACGTCGGCCAGCTCGGCGCGGGCCTTGCCGCGGAACGGGCCGCCGCTGGCGGTCACCACCAGCCGCCGCACCTCCTCCGCCCGGCCGCCGCGCAGGCACTGCGCGAGCGCCGAGTGCTCGGAGTCGACCGGGACGATCTGCCCCGGCCGCGCCCGCTCCTTCACCAGCGGCCCGCCGATGATCAGCGACTCCTTGTTGGCGAGCGCGAGCGTGCGGCCGGCGTCGAGCGCGGCCAGGGTGGAGGCCAGGCCGAGCGCGCCCGTCACCCCGTTCAGCACCACGTCGCACGGCCACGCCGCCACCTCGGCGACCGCCTCCGGACCGGCGACGATCTTCGGGATGGCGTAGTCGCCGGAGGCGTAGCCGCGCCGCTTGGCCTCGGTGTAGAACGCCAGCTGGAGCTCCTGCGCGGCGGACGCCTTGGCCACCGCGACGACCTCCGGGCGGAACTCCAGCGCCTGCGCGGCCAGCAGCTCCACCCGCTCGCCGCCGGCCGCGAGGCCCGCGATCCGGAACCGGTCGGGGTTGCGGCGGACGACGTCGAGGGCCTGGGTCCCGATCGAGCCGGTGGAGCCGAGGACGACGAGTTCTCGTGCGGAGGGCGCGGCGGCGCCAGAGGGAGACATCACCGCACCATTGTCGGACATCGGCGCGCGGGCGTCCCGCCGCCCTGCCGGGCGCCGGCGGGCCCGGCGCCGGACCGGCGGGACGCGGTCCGGGGCGCCGGTCAGCCGGCGAGCGGGAGGCGCAGCACGAGGCGCGCGCCGAGCGCTCCGTCCGCGGCCCGCAGGGTCCCGCCGTGGACGGCGGCGATCTGCCGGGCGAGCGTCAGGCCGAGGCCGCTGCCGCCCTCGGACCGGCTCCGCGCGGTGTCCAGCCTGGTGAAGCGCTCGAAGACACGGTCGCGGTCGGCGTGCGGAATGCCCGGCCCGTCGTCGCGCACCTCCACGATCGCGCTGTCGCCCTCCTGCCGGGCCTCCACCTCGACCAGCCCGTCCGCGTGCCGCTCGGCGTTGTCGAGCAGGTTGAGCAGCAGCCGGGTGACCTCGAACCGGTCGGCGTGCACGGTGAGGCCGGGCTCGGCCTTGGCGTGCACCCGGACCGGGGCCGTCCGCCGCGCGGCCTCGGCCTCGACCAGCGCCGCGAGGTCGACCGGCTCGCGGTCCGGCATCGTCCCCGACTCCAGCCGGGCCAGCGCGAGCAGGTCGTCGACGATGCGGTGCAGCCGCTCGCTGTCGCGCAGCGAGCGGCGCAGCGTGTCCACGAGCTCGGGATCCTCCGGGTCGGCGAGGGCCAGCTCGATCTGCGTCCGCAGGCCGGCCAGGGGCGTGCGCAGCTCGTGCGAGGCGTCCGCGATGAACCTCCGCCGGTGCAGCGTCGCGCGCTCCAGCCGGTCGAGGACGCCGTTGAGGCGGCGGGCGAGCCGGCCCGCCCCCGTGCGGCCGTCCGGGACCGCGAGGCGGCGGGCCGGGTCGGCGGCGGTGATCTCGGCCAGTTCCGCGTCGAGCCGCTCCACGGGCCGCAGCGCCCGGCCGGCGGCGGCCCACGCGCCA
>NZ_JABMCA010000119.1:0-17422 GCF_014706005.1 Actinomadura sp. RB99
CTACACGACGCTCTCCGATCTGCCGGGGTGCAGGTCACCGCCGGGGACTGCGCGAGCGCCGTGATGATCGCGGCGGCGGCGCTGCTGGTCGCGCGGGGCCGGGTCGCGCTGCCGCGCCGCGCGCTGTGGGCGTTCGCGCCCCTCGCCGCGGCCCTCGGCGTGACGACCGTCGCCTCCCCCGACATCGCCTCCAGCCTGTCCGGGTTCGTGCGGGACGTGCAGATCTTCGTGCTGGTGCCGCTCGCCGTCGTGCTGCTCGTCCGGGACCGCCGCGACCTCGGGATCGTGTTCGGCGCGGTGCTCGGGCTCGGGCTCGGCGAGGCGCTGTACGGGATCTGGCAGGCGGGCACCGGCGCGGGCGCGTCGATCGGCGGCGCGAACGTCCGGGCGGTCGGCACGTTCGGCGCCGTCGACGTCATGGCGATGTCCGTCGTCGTCGGGTTCGCGTTCCTCGTGCTGACGGCGTTCGCGCTGGTCGCGCCGCGCCACGGGGCCGCCGCGGTGCCGGTGGCGCTCGCCGGGCTCGGCGTGCTGGCGCTCGCGCTGCTGCTCGCGCTCAGCCGCGGGAGCTGGATCGCGCTCGCCGCCGCCGTCGGGCTGATGCTGGTGGTCTTCGACCGGTGGCTCGCGGTGAAGGCGGCGGTCTGCTGCGCCGCGCTCGGGCTCGTCGCGTTCGGGCTGCTCGGCGGCGGCGCGGTCGTCCAGCGGTACGCGTCGATCGCCGGTTCGGTGAGCGCGCCGGACCAGTCCGTCAGCGACCGCTACAACCTGTGGGCCGCCGCCGGGCGGATCTGGGCCGACCATCCCGTCACCGGCGTCGGCGTGAAGAACTTCCCCGCCTACCGGGACACCTACGCGGGCATCGAGCTGTCGTCCGGCAGCGAGACCGACGACCCCGTCCACGGCTACGCTCGGCAGCCGCTGCTGTCGCCGCACGACGAGTACCTGCTGATCCTGTCCGAGCAGGGCGCGCTCGGCTTCGCCGGGTTCGCCGCGCTGCTCGGCACGGTCCTGTGGGGGCTGTGGACGCGCCGCGACGTCCACGACCCGTTCTGGCTCATCGGCGCCGCGTTCACGGCGTTCCTGCTCGTCAACTTCCTGTACGCGGACATGGGCGGGCCCACCTGTGTGCTCACCGGCGTCCTCCTCGGCGCCGCCGCCTGCCGCGCCTTCGGCCTCCGGCGCGCGCCCGGCCCCGTTCCCGGGCCCGCGGGCGAGGAGCGCGGGTGACGGCGCGGGACGCGGCGCCCGACACGGCGCAGGACGCGGCGGCCGGCCCTGCCGACGTGGCGCAGGACGGCGCGGGGGCCGGTGCGGGGCGGGGCGTGTCGATCGGACGGGCCGCCGCGCTGTCGGGCGTGCTCATCGCCGCCGGCACCGGCCTCGGGTTCCTGCGCGACCTCGTCATGGCGCACCGGTTCGGCGCGAGCGGCGCCACCGACGCGTTCCTCGTCGCCTGGACGATCCCCGAGACCGTGTCGCCGCTGCTCATCGAGGACGCCATGGCGCTGCTCATGGTCCCGGTCGTCACCCGGCTCCTCGCCGGGGGCGGCGGCCTGCGCGCCCTCACCGCGACGACCCTGCCCCGGATGGTCCTCGGCCTCACCGCCGTCACGCTGACGCTCGGGATCGCCGCCCCCGCCGTCGTCGAGGCGCTCGCGCCCGGGCTGTCCGAGCCGGGGCCCGCCGTCCAGTGCGTCCGGCTCACCGCCGTCACCGTCGTCACGTTCGGCGTCGCCGGGTTCATGAGCGCGACGCTGCGCGCCCACCACCGCTTCGGGCCGCCCGCCGCCATCTACCTCGCCTACAACATCGGGATCCTCGCGCTGATCGCCGGATTCGCCGGGCTCGTCGGGATCATGAGCGCCGCGATCGGGGTCGCCTGCGGCAGCGCGCTCATGGTCGCCGTGCAGCTCCCCGCATTCGTCCGCTGCCTGCGCGAGGACGCCGCGCCCCGGACCGGCGCCGCCGACCTGCGGCTCGGCCTCGCCGCCGTCGCGCCCGTCGTCGTCTACACCGTCACCCGCCAGGCGCAGGTGTTCGTCGAGCGGTTCATCGGCTCCGGCCTCGCCGCCGGGTCGATCTCGCACCTCAACTACGCGCAGAAGGTCGCGCAGGTCCCGATGGTGCTGTCGCTGCTGATCGTCACCGTCACGTTCCCGCGCCTCGCGCGCGCGTCCGCGGACGGCGACACCGGCGGCGTCGCCCGCCGCATCCGGCAGGACCTCGTCGTCGCGGGCGGGCTCGTGCTGAGCGCGTCCGCGTTCCTCGTCGCCTTCGCGCCCGACATCATCCGGGTGCTGTTCCAGCACGGCGAGTTCACCGCCGCCGACACCCGCGACACGGCCGCCACCCTGCGCGTCTACGCGCTCGGGCTGTGGGGCCAGTCGACCGTCGGGCTCGCCGCCCGCGCGTTCTTCGCGCAGAAGCGGCCGCCGTGGCGGCCCGCCGCCGTCCTCGCGGGCGGCCTCGCCGTCACCGCCGCCGTCTGCGCCGCGTTCGCCGCCCTCGCCGGGACGGCCGCGCTCGCCGCCGCGGACGCCGCCGGCATCACCATCGCGGCCGTCCTGCTCCTCGCCGGGCTGCGCGCGCGCGTCGCACCGATCCCGCTGCGCCGCGTCGCCGCCGACCTCGCCCGGCTCACCGTACTCGCGTCCCTCGCCGCCGCCGCGGCGCTGCTCGTCACCGGGCCGCTGGGCGGGGCGTCCGCGATCGTCCGGCTCGCCGCCGGCGGCCTCGCCACCGCCGCCGCGTTCGCCGCCCTGATCGCCCTCGCGGGACGCGACCTCATCGCGCCATGGGGCATCCCATGGCCCTCATGGAGGCCCGGCGCGCTCGCCCGCCGCGGCCGCACATCTTCCGGGGGAACCAGTGACCCAGCCGACCGAACCGGCGCCGGAGACGGCGCCGACGACCAGGCCCGCACCGGCGGCCAGGCCCGCGCGGCCTCCGCAGGAGGTAGAACCGCCGCCGCTGGTGCTGATGTACCACTCGATCGATCACTACGCTGACGACCCGCACCTGGTGACCGTCTCGCCGCCCCGGTTCGAGCGGCAGATGGCCTGGCTGCGGGCCCGCGGCCTGCGCGGCGTCGGGATGGCCGAGCTGCTCGCCGAGCACGCCGGCGGACGCGCGCGCGGCCTCGTCGGCCTCACCTTCGACGACGGCTACGCCGACTTCGCCACCCGCGCCCTGCCCGTCCTCGTCCGGTACGGGTTCGGCGCCACCGTCTTCGCCGTGTCCGGCCGGGTCGGCTCCTACAACGCCTGGGACGACGGCCCCCGCAAGCCGCTCATGACCGCCGAGCAGCTGCGCACCGTCGCCGACGCCGGCATGGAGGTCGCCTCGCACGGCCGCCACCACGTCCCGCTGCCCGAGGTCGACGACACCGAGCTGCGCGAGGAGCTGGAGGAGAGCCGCGCCGACCTCGAGGACATCACCGGCCGGCAGGTCACCGGCTTCGCCTACCCGTACGGCCGCGCCGGGGACCGCGAGATCGACGCGGTCCGCGCCGCCGGGTACGACTACGCCTGCCACATCCGCCCGGACGAGGCGTCCCGGCACGCGCTCGGCCGCGCCTACATCGGCGACCGCGACGGCCCCCTGCGGCTGCGCGCCAAGCTCATCCGGCACCAGATGCAGTGGCGGAGCCGCATGTGACCCGCGTCCTGCACGTCATCACCGGACTGGAGCACGGCGGCGCCGAGCACCAGCTCGCGCTGCTGCTGCGCCACCTGCCTGTGGAGTGCGAGGTGGCGACGCTGACGCGCGCGGGCGCGCTCGGCGACCGGATCCGGCGCGACGGCGTGCGCGTCCACGAGCTCGGCATGCGCGGGAACCGGGACCTCGCCGTGCTGCCGCGGCTCGTCCGGCTGATCCGCGGCGGACGCTACGACGTCGTCCACACGCACCTCTACCGCGCCTGCGTCTACGGCCGCGTCGCCGCCCGCCTCGCCGGGACGCCCCGGATCATCGCCACCGAGCACTCCCTCGGCGACGGGCAGATCGAGGGACGCCGCACCACCGGCGCCGTGCGGGCGCTCTACCGGGCGACCGAGCGCCTCGGCTCGATGACGATCGCGGTGTCCCCGACGGTCGCGGCGCGGCTGCGCGCCTGGGGCGTCCCGTCCGGCCGCGTCACGGTCATCCCCAACGGGATCGACCCCGCCGCCTTCGCCTACGACCCGGAGCGGCGCGCCGCCGCCCGCCGCCGCCTGGGCATCCCCATGGACGCCCACGTCGCCGGCACCGTCGGCCGCCTCGTCCCGACCAAGCGGATCGACCTGCTCGTCCGCGCCGCCGCCCGGACGTCCGATGCCCGCCTGCTCATCGCGGGCGACGGCCCCGAGCGCGCGCGGCTCGAACGGATCGCCGCGACGCTCGGCCTCACCGGCCGCGCCGTCTTCACGGGCGGGACGGACGACGTCCCGTCCATCCTCGCCGCGATGGACGTGTACGCCGCGCCGTCCGCGCAGGAGACGTTCGGCCTCGGGGTCCTGGAGGCGCTCGCCGCCGGGCTCCCCGTCGTCCGCACCGCCTGCCCGGCCCTCGACGACCTGCCCCGCGACGAGGCGCCGCACGCCACCCGCCTGCCCGCCGCCGCCGGGCCGGACGCCTGGAGCGCCGCCCTCGGGCGCCGCACCGGACGCGTCCCGGTACCGCCGGCCGTCCACCGCTACGCCATCGCGGAGCAGGCCGCCGAACTCGCCCGCCTCTACACCGGCGGGGCGCCGAGCACCGGGCGGACGCGGCCCGCCCGCGAATCCATCCCGACCTGAGGGCACGAGAGAAGGGTCAGCCGATGTCGCAACGTGACGCCACCAAGAAGCCGGCCGCCGGGAAACCGGCCCCCGGAGGCGGCCCGCCCGGCGAGGACGGCCGCCCCAAGGAGAGCCGCGCCAAGGCCCGCCGCGCGGCCCGCCGCGCCGCCGCGACGCCCGGCCGCGCCGCCGGCGCGGCCCTCGCCCGGCTGCGCGCCCCGCTCGCCGCGTTCCTCCGCCGGTTCGGGCTGCTCATCGCGCTCGTGCTGAGCGGCTTCCTCGGCGGGCTCGGCTACGCCCTGTTCGCGCCGACGACCTACACCGCCACCGCCTACGTCCTCGTCGTGGACGACGGCGACGGCGGCCAGGGCCCCGCCGCGGTCAGCTTCGCGCAGGCGTTCGGCCGGCTCGCGCCGCTGCCCGAGACCCTCGCCTACTCCTCCATCCCGCTGCCGGACGGCGCGATGGCCGCGACCCGCGACCACATCCAGTCGTCCACCTCGCCCGACACGCCGCTCATCAAGCTGGCGGGCAGCGCGGGCACCCCGGCCGCCGCCGCCGCGTACGCCAACGCCGCCGCCGACGCCCTCGTCCGCTACGGCACCTCGCACCGCACCGACACCGGCGTCCGCGTCGCGCTGATGAGCATGGCCGCGACGCCGTCGGTGCCGTCGTCGCCGAACCCGCCGCTGGACGTCGCGGTCGGCACCGCGTCCGGCGTGCTGCTCGCCGGGCTCGGCGCCGCCGTCCTCAGCGGGCGGCGCGGCCGGGCCCACCAGCGGGGCCAGCACGACGCGTCCCGCCCGCCGCGCGGAGCCGTGCCGAGCCCCGCCGCCGAACCCGTGGAGGTGCACTCGTGACGCTCCCGAGCGTGATCCGCCCGAGCCGGGCCGCCGCGCCCGCCGGGGCATGGCAGGTGGAGGTGCGCCGCGACGAGGGCGCCCTCATCGAGCTCGCCGGCGAGCTGCGCGACCTGTACGAGCGCAGCCCGGAGGCTACCCCGTTCCAGTCCCACGAATGGCTGAGCGCCTGGTGGGGCTGGTACGGCGTCCGGGGACGGCTGAGGCTCGTCCTCGTCCGGTACCGGGGCCGCCTCGTCGCCGCCGCGCCGCTGATGACCGCGGGCCGCTGGGGCTTCCCCGTGCTGGTGCCGATCGCCGACGGGCAGAGCGACTTCACCGACTTCCTGCTCGACCCCGCGTACGCCGACGGCGCCGTCGAGCACCTCGCGCGCGCCCTGCACGGCATGCGCGGCCGGTGCGCGATCGACCTGCCCGAGGTACGGCCCGGCTCGGTCGTCCACCAGGTGATGCGGCGCTGGCCCGGCCGGACGTGGCCGATGCCCGCGTCGGTGTGCATGGAGCTGCCCTGCACCGGCATCGCCGAGGTCATGGACCGGCTGCCGCGCCGCAGCGCCGGGAAGATGCGCGCGAAGCTCCGCAAGATCGACGTGCGGGGCATCACCGTCGAGGCCGTCCCGCCCGAGGAGGCCGCGGACGCGATCGGCGCGCTGCTGGAGATGCACGCCCGGCAGTGGCGCGGACGGCCGATGAACCCCGAGCACTCCCGCGAGCGGTTCCGCCGGCACCTGGCCGAGGCGGGCGCCGCGATGGTCCGCGAGGGGCGCGCCGCCGTGCTGCGGTACCACTGGGACGGGCGGCTCGTCGCGAGCGACCTCGTGCTCATCGGGCACCGGTTCGTCGGCGCCTACCTGTACGGGGCGATCCCGGAGCTGCGCGACGGCGTGGACGTCGCGCTGATGCTGCTGCGCGAGGACCTCGCCCTCGCGCGCGCCCACGGCCGGCAGGCCGTCAACCTGCTGCGCGGCGAGGAGCCGTACAAGCTGAAGTGGCGGCCGAGACGCGTCCAGAACCAGCGGATCGTCCTCGGCCGTGGCTTCCCGGCGTCCCTGTTCGCGGGGCTCGCCCTGGTCCGCGCGGGCCTCGCCGCCCGCCGCCACCGCCGTCCGGCGACGGTGCCGCTGCCCACCCCGCCCCGCGACGACGCGGCGAACGGGCCGGCGCCGCACGAGCCGGTGCCGCATGAAGACGGGATGCCCGGCGGCGCGAAGCGGGACGAGGTGCCGCAGCCGCGCGACAACGCCCTGCCGGTACACGAAGCGACGCCGGTACGCGAAGCGATGCCGGGACGCGACGCGGGAGCGGGCGCGCGGAAGGGCGGGCAGGCCGGGCATGGCTGACGCCGCCGAGCCGCTCCGCGTCCTGCACGTCAGCCAGCCGAACGGCGGCGGCGTCGCCGTCTACGTCGGCCAGGCCGTCACCGACCAGCGGCGCCGCGGCTGGGACGTGGCGGTCGCCTGCCCGCCCGGCGGCGACCTGCCCGCCCGGTGCGCGGCGGCCGGCGTGCCCTGGTTCAACTGGGACGCCGGCCGCGCCCCGGGCCCGCGGACGCCGCTGGAGGCGCTGCGCCTGCGCCGCCTGATCAAGGGCTTCCGGCCCGACGCCGTCCACCTGCACTCCTCCAAGGCGGGCCTCGCGGGGCGCCTGCTCCGCCTCCCGGCCGGGGTGCCGGTGATCTTCCAGCCGCACGGCTGGTCATGGCTCGCGGCGACCGGGCGGCAGGACGCCGTCAGCCGGCGCTGGGAGCGGTTCGCGGCCCGCCGCGCCGACGCGCTCGTCTGCGTCGGCGAGGGCGAGCTGCGCGCCGGGATGCGCGCCGGGGTCCGCGGCCCGTTCCGGCTCGTCCGCAACGGCGTGGACCGGCGCCGGTTCGGGCCCGCCGACGCGTCCGCCCGGCTCGCCGCGCGGACCCGGCTGGGGCTGCCCGCCGCCGCGCCGCTCGCCGTGTGCGTCGGCCGGGTGACCCGGCAGAAGGCGCAGGACGTGCTGGTCGCGGCCTGGCCCGCGGTCGCCGCCCGGTGCCCGTCCGCGCTCCTCGCGATCGTCGGGGACGGCGAGGACCTCGACGCGCTGCGCCGCCGCCCGGCGCCGGGCGTCCGGTTCGTCGCGGCCGTGCGGGACCCGCGGGACTGGCTGGCCGCCGCGAACGTGGTCGTGCTGCCGTCCCGCTGGGAGGGGCTGCCGCTGACCGCGCTGGAGGCGCTCGCCACCGGCCGGTCCCTCGTCGGGACGGACATCCCCGGCATCGCGGAGGTCGTCCGTCCCGGGCTCGGCGCGCTCGTCCCGGCCGACGACCCGGGCGCGCTCGCCGAGGCGATGGCGGCGCGGCTGCTGTTCCCCGGGGTCGCGGAGCGGGAGGGCCGCGCGGCGGCGGAGGCCGCGGCCGCCTACGACATCGACGAGACGGTCGCCCGCCTCGCCGCCGTCACCCTCGCGGTGGCGGGCCGGGGCGGGACGGTGCCGGACGGCGTGGCCCGCGAGCTCGCGGAGGCCGAGGACCTGGGCGTGGACGTCCTCGCCGGCGCGGAGGTCCTCGCGATGTCGGGCGCGGGACGCGCCGGCGGCGGGTTCCCTGGCGGCGGGTTCGCCGGCGGCCCGGGAGGCCCGGGCGGGGTGCTCGCCGGTGCGGGTGCCGGGGCGGGCGCCCCGGACGCCGGGGCCGGGCCCGGCCCCGCAGGCGGCACGGCTTCCGAAGGCCCCGGCGGCATCGAGGGTGCCGTTCCCGAAGGCGTCGTTCCCGAAGGCACCGGCCCCGAAGGCGGGGCGGACTGCGGCGCGAACGCCGGGGGCGCCGCCGGGCCGGGCGGCGGCGCCGAGGGCGGCGGGGCGATGGGCGGCGTCGCGACGTTGCCCGACTCCGCGGGCGACGGCGCCGTCACGCCGCCGAACAGCTCCCGGTAGACCTGTGCCGAGCGCGGGTTGGCACCGCATTCCCAGACACCGTGCGGGCAGTAGTCCGTGATCGACTGGTAGGCCACGTTATGCGACATGATCCAGTCATGCATTCCCTGGATATATTCGGGGTTGTCGGAGTTGCGGAACAGGCCCCATTCCGGAAAGGAGATGGGCTTTCCGCGGGCCGCGGCGAAGTCCGCCTGCGCCTTCATCCCGTACGGCTGGTCGATGTAGTCCTGGAAGGACTCTCCGGGCGGCTGGTCATAGCTGTCGGAACCGATGATGTCCACCACGTCGTCACCGGGATAGCACTCCGTCCACGGGACCGCGTCATGGCCGCGGTTCGGCGCGAAATCGAACCGGAAACGCGCGCCGGGGACCCCGCGCATCGCCGCGACGATGCGCCGCCAGTACGTCTTCCACGCGTCCGGGGCCGGCGCGCAGCGGCCGTCGTAGACGTCGCCGTTCATCTCCCAGCCGAGGACGATCACCGAGTCGCCCGCGTTCAGCGACACCAGGTGCCGCGCGAGCGCCTGGTAGTGCCCGTCGAACGCGCCGGACGCGCCGCCGCGCAGCAGCGACGCCACCACGACCGGCGGCAGCCCCGCCTCGTTCGGCGTCATCATCGGCACGTTGACGACCAGCGTCCGGCGCGGGTCGGCCTCCCGCCAGCGCGTCCACGGCTGCAGGATCTGCGGCGGGCCCTCGACGTCGTCCCAGGAGTCGCCCGGCAGGTAGGTGCGCCCGACGGTGACCGTCGAGCCGAGCCAGCGCTGGAACCGCTCCACCCGGGCGACGCCCTCCGCGCCCGAACCGAGAAATGCCCCCAACGGCACGTAATTGGCCGTTCTGTGCGCGGCCTGCGGCCGGAACCAGCCGACCAGTGTGGACGCCGCGAGCGCGACCAGGACGGCGGCGGCGAGCAATACCGGCGGGAACGGGAAGAACGCGGCACGCCTTTTTCGCGGCGTTTCCTGCGGCCGCCGCCCGGTCGAATGGATATTCGCAGCTCGCATGCGTATCGTATGCCCTCTGGCGGCCGCAGCGAACGAATCGGCCAAGCGGCCGATCACAAAATTTACCTTGAAAGGGAAGGCACGCCGTGCGCCAAGACCCGCCGCCGGAACCGGCCGGCTGACCCGGATGTTCCTCGACACCCGCACCCCGCCGGGACCGCTCCTGGACCCCGGGCTGCCCGTCCTGCTGCTGCGCACCGACCACAATTTCTTCCACCACGGAAGCCTCGGCGCGATCCGTTCGCTCGGCCGCGCCGGAGTGCCGGTGCACGCCATCCTGGAGGGCCGCGCCAGCCCGGTGTCCCGGTCCCGCTACCTGTACCGGAGCCATCCGTGGGGGCCGCCCGCCGAGCGCCCCGCCGAGCTGGCCGCGCACCTGCACCGGATCGCCGAGCGGATCGGCCGCCCGGCGCTGCTGCTGCCCGTCGACGACGCCGGCGCGCTGTTCGTCGCCGAGCACGCCGAGGCGCTCGCGTCCGCGTTCGTCTTCCCGCGCCAGGACCCGGACGTCCCGCGCCGCGTCGCGGACAAGTCGCAGCTCATCGCCGCGCTCCGGGAGCACGGCGTGCCGTGCCCGCAGAGCCGCACGCCGCGCAGCGCCGCCGACGTGGAGGACGCCGCCGCCGAGCTCGGCCTGCCGCTGATCGCCAAGTGGGCCCGGCCGTGGCGGCTGCCGCGGGGCATGCGCAGCACCACCGTCGCGCACACCCTGGACGAGGCGTACCGGCTGTTCGCGGCCGGGCTCCGGCGCGACCCGGACGGCGACGCCGGCCCGCTGATCCTGCAGCGGCGCATCCCGAAGGCCGGCGGCGACTGGTTCTTCCACGGCTACTTCGACGCGTCCCTGGACTGCCTGTTCGCCGCGACGGGGCGCAAGCACCTCGCGCACCCGCCGCAGGCCGGCCACACGGTCGCCGGGGAGTGGACCCGCAACCCCGAGCTGGAGCGCCTCGCGGTGCGGACCGTCCGGACGCTCGGCTGCCGGGGCCCGGTCGACCTGGACTTCCGGTTCGACGCCGGGACCGGCGCCTACCACCTGCTGGACTTCAACCCGCGGGTCGGCGCGCAGTTCCGGCTGTTCACCGACCGGCGCGGGCTCGACCTCGTCCGCGTCCTGCACCTGGACCAGTCGGGGCGGGACGTCCCGCCGCCGCTTCCGGCGTTCGGCCGCCGGATGCTGGTGGAGAACCACTACCTGCGGCAGTCGCTCGGCCGGCCGCTGCTGCGCACGGGGACCCTCCGCCCGCTGCGCGAGGCAGACGAGCTGGCCTGGTACGCCGGCGACGACCTGCCGCCGTTCCTGGTCATGGGCGGGCAGAGCGTGCTCCGCGCCGCCGGGCGCGCGCGGGGGCGGGCGCCCGGCCCGGCCGGCCGCTGAGCCGGCCGGGCCGCATCACCAGCGGCGCCCGGGGACGCGGCGCCATCACAGCACCGACACACATTCGGGGGAACGAGAAATGACCGACTCGGTCAGCGACGTCGTCATCGTCGGCGCCGGGCCCTACGGCCTGTCGACCGCCGCGCACCTGCAGAACCTCGGGCTCGGGGTGCGGATCATCGGCACGCCCATGGAGTACTGGGCCACCAGCATGCCCGAGGGCATGCACCTGAAGTCCGAGCCGTTCGCGTCCAGCCTCGGCGCGCCGCAGGACGGCCTGCGCTTCACCGACCGCCACCCGGAGTGGCGGCTCGGCCAGCCGATCCCGCTGGACACCTTCGTCGCCTACGGCCGCTGGTTCGCCGAGCAGGCGGTGCCGGACGTCGAGGCCGGCCAGGTGGTGAAGGTCGAGCGGGGCGGCCCGGCCGGGTACGAGACCACCCTCGCCAACGGCGAGGTGATCGCGTCCCGCACCGTCGTGGTCGCGGTCGGCGTCGGCCCGTTCGCGCACGTCCCCGAGGAGCTGGCGGGCATGCCGTCCTGGCTCGTCTCGCACAGCGGCGAGCACCGGGACCTGAGCCTGTTCGCGGGCAAGGAGGTCGCGGTCGTCGGGGCCGGGCAGTCGGCGCTGGAGACGGCGGTGCTGCTCGCCGACGCGGGCGCGCACCCGCACGTCATCGCGCGGCGCGGCGAGATCGACTGGAACACGGTGCCGAAGGAGCACCGCACGCTCGGCGAGCGGCTGCGGCAGGGCCCGCGGTCCGGGCTCGGCACCGGGTACCGGACGTGGCTGTGGGCGGAGCGGCCCGGCGTCGTCCGGTACCTGCCGGAGCGGACGCGGCTGCGGCTGGTCCGCGAGACGCTGCCGCCCGCCGGGTCGTGGTGGCTGCGGGACCGGCTGGACGAGCGGGTCCGCGTGTCGGCGGGCCGGCGCCTGGTGAAGGCCGCCGAGCAGGACGACGTCATCGCGCTCACCACCGTCGACCGGACGGGGCGGCGCCTCGTCGTCGAGGCCGAGCACGTGATCGCGGCGACCGGGTTCGTGCCGGAGATCGAGCGGCTGAAGCTGCTGTCGCCGGAGCTGCGGGTGCGGGTGGACAGCCGGCTCGGCGCGCCGGTGCTCAGCGCGAACTTCGAGTCGTCGATGCCGGGCCTGTACTTCGCGGGGCTGGCGGCGGCGCCGACGTTCGGGCCGGTGATGCGGTTCGTGCACGGCGCGGGCTTCGCGGCGCGCCGGATCGCCCGCCACATCGTCCACCGGACGCCCACGGCGAGGGCGGCGGCGCGGCGGCCCGCGCCGGCCCTGGAGGCCGACCCGAGGTAGCGGCGGGACGGGCGCCGGAAGGCGCCGGGCAGAGGATCTTCCTCCCGGTAGAAGGAATCTCACCGGGAGGAAGATCCTCCACCGGACGGACGACGCCGGTGGCGCGCCGGGGCGGGCGCGCCACCGGCGCCCGCTTCTGCGGGGTGGGGCGGGCGGAACGCGGCGGTATCGGCGCCGCGCGGGATCAGCGCCAGTGCGGGCGGGCCCGGCGGCGGACCCGTTCGACCCGGGCGGTGGCGACGGCCCATTCGAGCCGGGACCACAGCGTCCAGAACCGGGTCCATTCCGGCCGCGTCGGCGCGAGGATCCGCTCCGGCCAGCGGAAACGGCGCGCGATGCGGATGCCCTCGCGGCTGACCGAGTAGCGGACCGGACGGCCCGCGCGGGGCGAGCGGAGCGAGCGGGGTGCGGCGGCGGCGCGCGGGAGCACCGTCCTGCGCGGCGACCACGACCAGGTGTTCACGGGGGAGGGGGCGGGCATGCGGTCTGCTCCTCGGCTAGACGGCCACCATGTCACCGAATGTAGCGCATCGGATACCGTGCGCCATGCTTCTCCCGGACATTGGTCCGGGACCGGGAGCCGGGGGTCCGCTCGGGTCGCCGTGGGCCACGAGTCCCGATAAAGCGGGCGAATTCCGGCTAAAGCATTTCCTGTACGGCCATGGAAACGCCCCATCGGAAAGCGAAATCCATGGCCGGGTAAATGATGGCAAAGACGCGCCGGGTCGTCCGGCAACGCGCCGGTGAACGCGCCCGGCGCGGTGCTACGGTCATGCCGACCAACCCGGAACCGGACATCGAACGACGGCCCGACCAGGCCAGACGCGAGGAGTTCCCGCAGTGCGACGCCAACCGATCCGCCACGGGGCGAGCAGCCCCGATGTGCGGCGGCGCGCGCTCGGAACCGCGCTGGTGCGCGTCGCCGTCATCGCCGGATTCGCGTTCGCCGGGTGGATCGCGCTCAGTTCCCTGAACCAGTCCGCGTACGCCGCCCAGAATGGCGGCGCCGGAACCGGGACCGCCGGCAACGGAGCCGGCGGCACCGGAACCGCGGGCGGGGAATCGGAGCGGGCCGCCCAGGGGAACCCGGTGCGCGACGCCGTCGGCGGCGCCTCCGGGCTCGACGGGCTCTCCACGCTCCGCCATTTCCGGTTCGCGGGCGGCCGCCCGACCGCCGGCACGCCCGGCGCCGTCACCGGCGACGTCCGTGAGGTCGGCCGGCGGCCGGTCGCCTACCTGAACGCGCGCGGGCGCGACGTCGCTGCCGACGGCGGCCACGTGGTCCGCAAGGTCGGCGGCACCGTGGACGGCACCGTGGCGAAGACCGCCGGAGCGGCCGGCGTCGCGCACCTGCGGCTGCCGGACGTCCGGCCGGACGACCACGGCGTCGGCCGGCTCGTGCCCGGCGTGGCCGCCCCGCACGGCGCGGCGCATGCCGCGCCGACGCCCGGCGCGGACGCCTCGTCCCGCCCTGACGCCGCGGCGCACGCGAAGAAGCACGGCGCCGCGCGCACCCGCGCCGCGGCGGCCCCGAAGAAGGCGGCCCACGCGACCGCCGGGGCGCCGTCCGGCGCGCACCGCTCCGGCGGCCACTGCCGGATGTGCGGGGACGGGCAGCGCCTGCCCGGCGCGCCCGCGACGCCGTCCGGCCAGGACGGCAACCCGCGCAGCGGCGCGCCGTCCGGCGGGCACCCGTTCGGGCCGTTCGCCGACCTCGGCACCGCCCAGCGCCCGCTGGCGCCGCGCGCCCTCGACACCGGTGCCTTCGACCGCACCGCGCTGACCGACAAGGCGGCCCCGGGCCGTCCCTCGGTCGTCCCCGACTAGCACCCGCCTACGGGCACCGCGCGCTTCCGCGCGTCCCGTGCCGGAAGCCGCCCTTCCCCGCCCGCGGGACTCCCGCGCCGCGCGCCGGACGGCCGCTTCCCGGCCTCCCCCGCCACTCCACCGATCTTTCTCTCCGAACGGCACGGTCCTGGCCAGACCGCTGCCCGCTGCGCTCACCCGGACGGTGCACGCAGTGATCATCACCGATTCACCGATTCACCGAAAGAAGGAGCAACACCATGCGCATCTGGGCAAGGAACACCGGCCG
Source organism: Actinomadura sp. RB99 (assembly GCF_014706005.1). Lineage (NCBI taxonomy): Bacteria > Bacillati > Actinomycetota > Actinomycetes > Streptosporangiales > Thermomonosporaceae > Actinomadura > Actinomadura sp. RB99. The sequence goes on from NZ_JABMCA010000119.1 coordinate 14,329, forward strand.
CGCCGCTCTCGTCGCGGCGGGCTGCGTCGCGATGGGGACGTCCGGACTCGGCGTCCCCGCCTCGGCGGACAACCGCACCAGCGGGGACCTGTCCATCCTGGGCGGCAACCAGGTCGTCGCGCCGATCTCGATACCGATCGAGGTGAGCGGCAACGCCATCGGCGCCGTCGCCGGCATCGCCCAGGCCGGCTCGAAGGGCGGCGCGTCCGTCGAGCGGCGCGGCCGCGACGGCGGCGACATGCAGACCTCGGGCAACCTGTCGATCGGCGGCGGCAACCAGATCTACGCCCCGATCTCCATTCCGGTGGACGTCTGCGGCAACGCCATCGGCGCCATCGTCGGCATCGCGCGGGCCGGGTGCAAGGGCGGCGCCACCGTCAAGAGCGGCGGGCACAAGAGCCACAGCGGCTGGCGCACCGGACGCGAGGCCACCGGGCCGGGCGACCGCCAGGCGCCCAGCGGTCCGGGCGGCCGCCAGGCGCCCGCGATGCCGGGCGACCGCCAGGCGCCCGCCACCGGCGGCGCCGCCGGCGCCTCCACCGCCGACAACGGCCGCATGGGCGGCTGGGACGGCGGCTGGGGCGGCCACGGCCACGGGCACGGGCACGGCATGAAGACGTCCGGCAACCTGTCCATCCTCGGCGGCAACCAGATCTACGCGCCGATCTCCGTGCCGGTGAACGTCTGCGGCAACGCGATCTCCCTCATCGCGGGGATCACCCAGGCCGGCTGCAAGGGCGGCGCCTCCGTCGAGCGCAAGGGCGACGACCGCCCGGACATGAAGACATCCGGGAACCTGTCCATCCTCGGCGGCAACCAGGTCTACGCGCCGATCTCCGTGCCCGTGAACGTCTGCGGCAACGCGATCGGCGCCGTCCTCGGCATCGCGCAGGCGGGCTGCAAGGGCGGGGCCTCCGTCACCAGCGGCGGCCACGAGCACCACCGGCCGCCGATCAAGCACTTCCCGAAGAAGCCGCACCACAAGAAGCCGCACCACAAGAAGCCCTACAAGCCGTCCAAGCACCGCCCGGCGGCCGGGCACCACAAGCTGCCGTCCACCCTGCGGGGGACCAGCGAGCGGATCGCGATGGGCCCGAACTACCGCAGCGCCGAGGGCATGCCCGCCGTGCAGGACCTGCTGGGCAAGGTCACCCGGATCGCCAGGCCGGTCGCGAACGTGACGCCGGGGCAGGTCGGCACGCAGCTGCCGCAGGGGAACAACGCGCCGGTCAAGCTGGGCACCGCGCTCACCCACTGAGTCATGACCGGCCCGGATGACGATCCGTGCGGCCGGCCGAGCCGACGGTGAAGGGGACGGCAGACGTGCCGCCCCCTTCCCCGCGTCCGGGCGGCGCGGCCCTCCCGTGCGGGCCGCGCCGCCCGGCTCCTTTCTCACCGGAGACGGAGACGGATGTGGAGATCGAGACCATGGCGAAGACGACGCTGGAGACGAAGACGGTGAAAGACGGAAGCCGGGACGACGGGTCCTGGGACGGCGCGCCGCCGCCGAGCGGAAGGGCCTTACGGGCGCCGGGCAGGGCGCTGCCTGCGGTGGCGCTCCTCGCCGCCGGATGCGTGGCGGTGGCCGGGATGCCGGCGGCGCACGCCGCACCGGCGGCCGCCGCGGCCGCGCCCGGCCGGACGGCCGCCGCCGCGGCGCACGCCGCCCGCCCGCGGATCGGGAAGGTGATCGCCACCATCTCGATCAAGCGGATCCACCTGAAGATCAAGGTGCGCGAGGGCGTCTCCGAGCGCGTGCTCAGCAAGGGCGTCGGCCACTACCCGCGGACGGCCCCGCCCGGGACGCTCGGGAACACCGTCCTGCTGGGGCACCGCACCACGTGGCTGCACCCGTTCGGTCAACTCGACCGGCTGCGGCGCGGCGACCGGATCGTCCTCAAGGCGCACCACAAGACCTACGTCTACCGGGTGCGCGGCAGGCACACCATCCTGCCGACCGACCGGCGCGCGCTCGAACCCGTGCCCTTCAAGCCGGGAAAGGCGCCGAACGGGCAGTACGTCACCCTCATCAGCTGCACCCCGAAAGGCTCGGACCGGCACCGCATCGTCGTCGTCGGGAAGATGGGGAAATGACGTCGAAAACGACGCCGCCCGGCGAGCTACCGGACCGGCGCGGAATTCCGGTCAGGCGGACGAGCGGGCCCCGTACAGCGCGATGAGCCCGTCGTAGTCGCCCTTCCCCAGGGTGGCCGGGTCGTCGTCGCACGCCGCGACGGTCGGCGCCATCGTCAGCTCGGAATGCTGCGACCCCTCGACGTGCCCGAGGCCGAGCATGTGGCCCGTCTCGTGCGTCGTGACGGCCGCGGCGTCGTAGCTGCCCGCCGGGCAGGACGAGCCGTCCTGCGGGCCCGGCCACCACTTCTTCCCCTGCTCCTGGAGCGCGGTGTCGCTCTCGATCGTCGTGTCGCCCCGGAACCAGGTGCAGGTCGCCGCGAGCACGTCGGGCTCCGCGCCCGGCATCGCCTCCCAGCCCGAGACGTTCGTCCCGTCCCGGTCGCCGCAGACGGCGGCGGAGGTCATGTTCGGCGCCGTGGCCGTCTGGCCCGCGTACCTCGCCGAGACGTCCGGCAGCGGCGCGAACGCATGGGACGGCGTGCAGTCCGTCCTGGCCTCGAACACGTTGGAGACCCCGGCCGACACCCCCGAGACCGGCAGCCCCGCCGTCCCCGGGTAGTAGTGCCACTCGATCGTGGAACCCTTCGGCCACTTGCTCGGTTCCTGCTGGTAGGCGCCGTCCTGGCAGGCCTCCAGCGGCGCGCGGAACTCGCGCGGCCGGCCCTGCGGCACGCGCGTCCCGGTGGTGGTGAGGGTGATCTCGCCCTTCGCCTCGTCCACCCCGACGCGCAGCTCGGACGCGCCGTCGGTGCGCAGCGCGTGCGCGGTCACCGAGGTGCCGTCGGACGGGACCGTCGCGGCCAGCCCGTTCTCGCCGCGCACCACCCGGCCGCGCAGGTCGCACTCGGAGATCTTGATCTTCTGCGGCATCGCCCGCGCGGTGAGCGCCCCCTCCGGCGCGCACCAGCCCGGCGGGCGCCGGGCCGGCGACGGCTCGGCGGCCCCGGCGGCGACCGCC
>NZ_JABMCA010000012.1:0-182306 GCF_014706005.1 Actinomadura sp. RB99
GCCTGCTCATCGGGGCGGGGCTCGCGGGCGTCGCCGGGCTGGCGGCCGCGTGCGGCGGGTCGTCCGGCGGCGGTGACAGCGCGGACGGCGGCAGCGGCGGGGGCGGGGGCGGGGGAGCGCTCGCCTCGACCGGTGACATCCCGGTCGGCGGCGGCAAGGTCTTCGAGTCGGAGAAGGTCGTGGTGACCCAGCCGACGCAAGGGGAGTTCAAGGCGTTCTCGGCGACCTGCACCCACCGCGGCTGCACCGTCGGGTCGGTGTCCGGCGGCACGATCAACTGCCCGTGCCACGGCAGCAAGTTCAAGATCTCCGACGGGTCGGTGGCGCGCCCGCCGGCGGACAAGCCGCTCGAGGAGAAGAAGATCACCGTGCAGGGCGGGAAGATCAGCCTCGCCTGAGCGACACCGCTCCGGACCTCGTCCGCGCCGGGCCGCCGCCGTCCTCGGCGGAGGCCCGGACGTGGTCGTCGACCTCGCCGCCCCGCATCTCGCGGTCCCGGGCGCGGGGATCGGTCGCGGTGATGTCGGCGGCCTCGTCGTCCGGCCCGCCGTCCGGCTCCCCGTCCGGCCCTCGGCCCGGCCCGTCGGCGGAGCCCCTCCGGGCGTCGGCGAGGTCGTCGTCCGTGCGGAAGCGGGGGAGCGCCTGGGGATGGTGCTCGCGGATGTAGGCGATGAGGTGCTCGCGGACGTCGCAGCGCAGGTCCCAGGCGCTCGCCGAGTCCGCGGCGCTCATCAGCGCCCGCATCGTGACCAGGCCGTTCGGCTGGACGTCCACGGCCTGCAGCACCCATTCGCGGCGGTCCCACAGCGGGTTCTCCTGCAGCATCGCGTACAGCTCGGTGCGCAGCTCCTCGATCGGCACGGTCCAGTCGACGTGCAGCTCCACCGAGCCGATCACCCGGCTGGTGTGCCGGGTCCAGTTCTCGAACGGCTGCTCGGTGAAGTAGGAGACGGGCAGGATGAGCCGCCGGTCGTCCCACAGCCGGACGACGACGTACGACAGCGTCAGCTCCTCGACGCGCCCCCACTGGCCCTGCACGACCACCACGTCGTCGAGCCGGAGCGCGTCGCTGAAGGCGATCTGCAGGCCGGCGAGCAGGTTGCCCAGCGTCGGCCGGGCCGCGATCCCGACGACCAGCCCGGCGACCCCCGCGGACGCCAGCACCCCCGCGCCGACCGCCCGCACGGCCGGGAACGTGAACAGCGCGGCGCCGACGGCCAGGATGACGACGACCAGGGCGGCGATGCGGCGCAGCAGCATCATCTGGGTGCGGGCGCGCCTGGCCCGCCGGTTGCGCTCGCCCTCGATCCGCATCAGCCGGGCGAGCGGCGGGTCCGTGAGGGCGTAGGTGATGCGCAGCACCAGCCAGGTGGTGACGCCGATCACCGCGATGCGCATGACGTGCCGGACGAGCCCGTCGGAGTGGTCGTTCATGTGCTGGTACGGCATCGCGGTGCTCGCGCTGACCACCACGGCGAACGCGAAGGCCGGCGCGGTGCAGCGCCGGGCGACCCGGCCGACGCTCGGCCAGTGCCTCGACAGCGGTCCGGCCAGCAGGCGCCGGCCCCCCTCCACGATCACGACGGACACCCCGACGACGACGGCGAACGTGATCCAGGCCCACAGCGCGGACACCTGCGGTACGACCTCCTCCGAGCGTGCGAAAACCCGACCGGACGTCTCTTTCCACTCCCATTACGAACATCCGCCCAAAATGGGGAGATCTCCATCACCCCAGGCCAGGACGTCCGGGCGCGCCGGGTGTCGGCGGCGCCCACTAGGCTTCATGATGTGGCAGATCCGGCGACCTACCGACCCGCACCGGGCTCCATTCCGGAGTCTCCCGGGGTGTACCGATTCCGTGACGAGCACGGCCGGGTCATCTACGTGGGCAAGGCCAAGAGCCTGCGCTCGCGGCTGAACTCCTACTTCGCCGACTTCTCCGCGCTGCACCCGCGCACGCAGACCATGGTGCAGACCGCGGCCCGGGTCGACTGGACCGTGGTCGGCACCGAGGTCGAGGCCCTCCAGCTCGAATACTCCTGGATCAAGGAGTTCGACCCCCGGTTCAACGTCCGTTACCGCGACGACAAGTCCTATCCCTATCTCGCGGTCACCCTCAACGAGGAGTTCCCGAGGGTGATGGTGATGCGGGGCGCCAAGCGGAAGGGCGTGCGCTACTTCGGGCCGTACTCCCACGCATGGGCGATCCGGGAGACGGTCGACCAGCTCCTGCGCGTGTTCCCCGTCCGCACCTGCAGCGCCGGGGTGTTCAAGCGCCAGCACCAGCTCGACCGCCCCTGCCTGCTCGGCTACATCGGCAAGTGCTCGGCGCCGTGCGTCGGGCGCGTCTCCCCGGACGAGCACCGCCTGCTCGCCGAGGACTTCTGCGACTTCATGGCCGGCAACACCAGCCGGTTCATCAAGCGCCTCGAGCGCGACATGCGCGAGGCCGCCGCGTCGCAGGAGTACGAGCGCGCCGCCCGGCTCCGCGACGACATCCGCGCGCTGGAGCGGGCCCTGGAGAAGCAGGCGGTCGTGCTGGCCGACACCACCGACTGCGACATGATCGCCTTCGCCGAGGACGAGCTGGAGGCGGCCGTCCAGGTGTTCTACGTGCGCGGCGGCCGGATCCGCGGGCAGCGCGGCTGGGTGGTCGACAAGGTCGAGGAGGTCACCACCGCCGACCTCGTCGAGAACTTCCTGATCCAGATCTACGGGGAGAGCGAGTCGGTGCCCCGCGAGGTCCTCGTCCCGGCGCTGCCGCCGGACGCCGACGCGATGACCGAGCTGCTGGCCGAGCAGCGCGGCGGGCCCGTCCACCTGAGGGTCCCGCAGCGCGGCGACAAGAAGACCCTGCTGGAGACGGTCGCCCGCAACGCCCACGAGGCGCTCAAGCAGCACAAGACGCGCCGCGCGTCCGACCTCACCACCCGCAGCCGGGCGCTGCAGGAGCTCCAGGAGGCCCTGGAGCTGGACGAGGCGCCGCTGCGGATCGAGTGCTACGACGTGTCCAACCTGCAGGGCACCAACGTGGTGGCGTCCATGGTCGTGTTCGAGGACGGGCTGGCCCGCAAGAGCGAGTACCGCCGGTTCACGATCAAGGCGGTCGAGGGGCAGGACGACGTCCGCTCCATCCACGAGGTGATCACCCGGCGGTTCCGGCGCTACCTCGCCGAGAGCGAGAAGATGGGCGAGCTGGACACGCTCGGCGACCCGGAGGACGGCGCGGAGGAGGGCGCGCACCAGCCGATCGACCCGGAGACCGGCAAGCCGCGCAAGTTCGCCTACCCGCCGCAGCTCGTGCTCGTCGACGGCGGCCCGCCGCAGGTCGCCGCCGCGCAGCGGGCGCTGGACGAGCTCGGCGTCGACGACATCGCCGTCTGCGGCATCGCCAAGCGGCTGGAGGAGCTGTGGCTGCCCGGCGAGGACGACCCGGTGATCCTGCCGCGCAACAGCGAGGGCATGTTCCTGGTCCAGCGGGTCCGCGACGAGGCGCACCGCTTCGCGATCACCTTCCACCGGCAGCGGCGTTCCAAGGCCATGACGGTGAGCGAACTCGATAGTGTTCCGGGTCTGGGCCCGTCGCGGCGTGCGGCCCTGCTGAAGCACTTCGGCTCGGTGAAGCGGCTGAAGGAGGCCACGCCCGAGCAGGTCGCGGAGGTCCCCGGCATCGGGCTGCGCAGCGCGGAGGGCATCGTCGCGGCGCTGCACGGGGCGTCCGTCCCGGCGCGCCGCGCCGGAGGCGGTGACGCGGGGGACGGTGGGGCCGGCGCCCGGACCGCCGCGGACGAAACGGCCCAGGGGCGGAACGGGGCCGGCGGGGGCCGGCGGCCCGACGGGGGCCGGAAGGCCGACGGGGAGCACGGGGGGAAGCGGACATGACCAGCGAGTCAAAGATTCCGGACATCGTCATCGTCACGGGGATGTCGGGGGCGGGCCGCAGCACCGCGGCCAAGTCCCTGGAGGACCTCGACTGGTACGTGGTCGACAACCTGCCGCCGGGGCTGCTGGCCACCATGGCCGACCTCGGCGGCCGGGTGAAGGACGCGGTGCCGCGCATCGCCGTGGTCGTCGACGTGCGCAGCCGCGCGTTCACCGACGACCTGCACTCCTCGATCGCCGAGCTGGAGGCGCGCGGCGTCCACCCCCGCGTGGTGTTCCTGGAGGCGAACGACGCCGATCTCGTGCGCCGCTTCGAGAGCGTCCGCCGCCCGCACCCGCTGCAGGGCGACGGCCGCCTCGTCGACGGCATCGCCCGCGAGCGCGAGCTCGTCCGGGAGGTCCGCGCCGAGGCCGACCTGGTGATCGACACCAGCGGGCTGAACGTGCACGAGCTGCGCAACAAGATCATCGGGTTCTTCGGCAACGACACCGGCGAGTCGAGCCTGCGCGCCACCGTGGTGTCGTTCGGCTACAAGTACGGGCTGCCCGTCGACGCCGACCTCGTCGTCGACTGCCGGTTCCTGCCGAACCCGCACTGGGTGCCCGAGCTGCGCCCGAAGACCGGCCGGGACGCCGCCGTCCGCGACTACGTGCTCGGCCAGCGCGGCGCCAAGGAGTTCCTCGACGCCTACGCCGAGGTGCTCCGGCTGCTCGCCGACGGGTACGAGCGCGAGGGCAAGCACTACGTCACGCTCGCCGTGGGATGTACCGGCGGCAAACACCGTAGTGTTGCCATGGCGGAACAGATCGCCGCCCGGCTGCGGGACGAGGGCATCGAGGTGCAGGTCGCCCATCGTGACCTCGGCCGCGAATGAGACCCGCGGCGCTGCCGGGTCCCGGACGGAGAGAGAAACGAACGCGTTGAAGCCTCTCGGCCCGAAGGTCGTCGCGCTCGGCGGCGGTCACGGCCTGTACGCCTCGCTGTCGGCGCTGCGGCGCGTCACCGACCGGCTCACCGCCGTCGTCACCGTGGCCGACGACGGCGGCTCCAGCGGCCGGCTCCGCCGCGAGCTGGGCGTCCTGCCGCCCGGCGACCTGCGGATGGCGCTCGCCGCGCTGTGCGGCGACGACGAGTGGGGCCAGACCTGGCGGGACGTCGTCCAGCACCGGTTCCGCAGCGAGGGCGACCTGCAGGGGCACGCCGTCGGCAACCTGCTGATCGTCGCGCTGTGGGAGCTGCTCGGCGGCGACGCCCCCGACGGCGCTCCCGGCGGGGCCGGCCCCGGCTCCACCGTCGCCGGGCTGGACTGGGTCGGCCGGCTGCTCGGCGCGCACGGCCGGGTCCTGCCGATGGCCGCCGTCCCGATGGACATCGTCGCCGAGGTCCGCGGCGCCGACCCCGCCCGCCCCGACGAGATCACCTACGTCAAGGGGCAGGTCGCGTGCGCCAGCACGCCCGGCTCCGTGCTCGGCGTCTCGCTCGTCCCCGCCGACCCGCCCGCCTGCCCCGAGGCGCTCGCCGCCGTCGACGACGCCGACTGGATCGTGTTCGGCCCGGGGTCCTGGTTCACCAGCGTCCTGCCGCACCTGAAGGTCCCCGCGCTCGCCCGCGCGCTGACCTCCAGCCGCGCCCGCCGCGTCGTCGCGCTGAACCTCGCGCCGCAGCCCGGCGAGACCGACGACTTCTCCCCCCAGACGCATCTGGAGGTCCTCCAGGCGCACGCCCCCGACCTGCGCGTCGACGTCGTCCTCGCGGACGCCGGCGTCGTGGAGGACACCGACGCGCTCGACAAGGCCGTCCGGCGGCTCGGCGGGCGCCTCGTCCTGTCGCAGGTGGCCGCCGACGACGGCTCGCCGCGTCATGAACCCGCCCGTCTGGCCCAAGCCTTCGTACAGATATTCAGTGACTGACGACCCGGCGGGCCGCGATCGGCCACACTGCTGGAAGTCCGATAGGGGGAGGGTTCATCTATGGCGATGACCGGTGTGGTGAAGGACGAGCTGAGCAGGCTCACGGTCATGAAGCCGTGCTGCCGCAAGGCGGAGGTCTCGACGCTGCTGCGCTTCGCGGGGGGTCTGCACCTGGTCAGCGGGCGCATCGTGATCGAAGCGGAGATCGACACCAACGTGGCGGCGCGCCGCCTCATCAAGGACATCTCCGAGGTGTTCGGGCACACCTCCGAGGTCGTCGTGCTCGCGCCGAGCGGCCTGCGCAAGGGCAACCGGTACGTGGTCCGGGTGTTCCGGGACGGCGAGTCGCTCGCCCGGCAGACCGGCCTCATCGACAACAACGGGCGCCCCGTCCGCGGCCTGCCCCGGCACGTCGTCGCCGGCGCCGCCTGCGACGCCGAGTCCGCCTGGCGCGGCGCGTTCCTCGCGCACGGCTCCCTCACCGAGCCCGGCCGCTCGATGTCCCTCGAGGTGACCTGCCCCGGCCCGGAGGCCGCGCTCGCCCTCGTCGGCGCCGCCCGCCGCCTGAAGATCCACGCCAAGGCCCGCGAGGTCCGCGGCGTCGACCGGGTCGTCGTCCGCGACGGCGACGCGATCAGCGCGCTGCTCACCCGGCTCGGCGCGCACGGCGCCGTGCTCGCCTGGGAGGAGCGCCGGATGCGCCGCGAGGTCCGCGCCACCGCCAACCGGCTCGCCAACTTCGACGACGCCAACCTGCGCCGCTCCGCCCGCGCCGCCGTCGCCGCCGGCGCCCGCGTCGCCCGCGCCCTGGAGATCCTCGGCGACGACGCCCCCGAGCACCTCGTCAACGCGGGCCGCCTCCGCCTGGAGCACAAGCAGGCGTCCCTGGAGGAGCTCGGCCAGCTCGCCGACCCGCCCCTCACCAAGGACGCCATCGCCGGCCGTATAAGGCGTCTGCTCGCCATGGCGGACAAGCGCGCCGGCGACCAGGGCATCCCCGGCACCGAGGCCAACCTCACGGCCGACATGCTGGCGCCGTAGGCCGCCCAGGGGGCAGCGCGGCGGCGTCAGCGGAGGCGGTGTCAGCGGAGGCGGCGGAGCGTGCCGTCCGCGGCCGTCTCGAAGACGAGGGCGTGACGGGAGAACGCCGCCTCGACGTGGACGCCGCCGCCCGGCAGGGAGCGGGTCCGGACGCTCGGTCGTTCCGTCCCGCGGACGGGGGCGATGAGCGTCAGCATCCGGACGTGCGGTCCCTGCGCGGGGAGCGAGACGACCGGCGCGGGGACCATCGTGCGCTCGGCCGGGGCGATCCAGCCCTGCGGCGGGCTCAGGGAGCCTCGGACCACCCGCGCGGGCCGCACCGCCGTGCCCGGCAGCGGGATCCGCAGGAAGTGCACGCGGAGCCGCCCTGCGGCGGCCACGGCGCCCGTCCCGTCCGGGACGGCGGTGAACGCGGCGGGCAGGTGCCAGAGCTGCTCGACGGGGTGGCCCGCGGCCGGGCCAGGCGCGGTTGAGTCCACGGAGTCCAACACCACCAGCGCGTCGGGGTCGGAGGCGGCGAGGACCGAGCGGGTCCGGGACGTCCCGGTGAAGGCCGTGTCGGAGAGCCGGAACGTGTCGGCGCCGTGCCGGAAGCGGTGTCCGGTCAGCGCCGTCGCGGCGTCCTCGCGGAACGGCGCTCCGCGCACCACGAGCGTGCTGTGCGCCTCGGGGGAGGCCAGCCACGCGCGCCAGGGCTTGTCGCTGTAGCCGATGTGGCCGCTCGGGACGAGAACGTCCTGGCCGAGCGCGTGGAAGGTCAGCTCCATGTGGTCGTCCTGCCCGTGCGCGTAGCGGCCGGGACCGAACCGCGCCGTGTAGGACATCTCGTCGGCATAGGCGCGGCTCCGGCCGCCCCATCCGGAGCGGCCCATCACGTATCCGGCCCTGTAGACGCGCGCCCGATCGGCGGGCGGCGTGCCCTTCCTGCCCTGCGTCGCGACGTACTCCAGCGGGCCGTCGCCCGAGGAGCCGAGGGTGGATGCCCTGCCCGCGAAGGATTCGCCGATCTGCAGCAGGTCGCCGCCGGGGGTGGTCTGGAAGGCGATGAACTCGTCCAGCAGCGCGAGCCGGCGGCCGATCTCCGGCGGCGCGGGCCGGCCGCATCCGCGCATCACCCGGAGCGCCAGCCGCCACCTGCTCCGGTTGTAGACGGCGTAGTGCGCGGACTGCTCGTTGCCGGCGCCGTCCGCGTCGACCGCCGGAAGCCCGCCGTCGGGCGGGTCGAGAATCGCAGCAAGGAGCCGGTTCCGGCCGAGGGCGGCGAGGTCGTCGCGGCCGATGGCGCAGCCCGCCGCCATGAGGATCATCGACTCGTCGGTGCCGTGGTTCCAGGGCCCGGAGTAGTGCTCGGGACGGGCGAGCCACCGCGCGTGCTCGGCGATCGCGTCGTCCAGCCACCGGCCGGTCGCGTACTCGCGCAGGCAGACGAGGGTGGCGAGGCGGAACTTGGTGGCCTCGGCGATCGCCTGCCGGCGGTCCGCGCGGAACCGTCCGGGGCGGTCGTTGCCGGCGAGCCAGTCCCGCGCGATGCCCGTCGCGGTGTCGAGGGCGGCGCGGTCTCCTGTCCGCGCGTAGGCGCCGATGAGGCCGCCGAGCCATTCGAGGGAGTGGAACCAGAGCTGCCAGGTCCGGTCGCCGTAGGGGTCGAGGCTCCAGTCGACGCGGGTGCCGGCGGCGACGCGGACCGGGGCGGCGCCGGGGACCCGGAACCGGCCCGCGCGGACCTCCGCCGCCGGGTTCAGCCTGTTCAGGCCGTTGAACCCGATGCACATCCCCTTGTACGGCGCCGTCCGCGCCGCCGCGGGCTTGCGCGCCGCCGGCGCGGCGGGCCCGCCCGGCGCGGACGTGAGCCCGCAGCAGGCGAGCAGCGGCAGCATGAGGGCGGTGCTCCCCGCGCCGTAGAGTCTCCCCCGAGATGTGAGCACGTCCCAGAGATACCCGGGGGTGCTCTCCGCTCGACGCCGCTCCGTGAAGGGTGCGTGAACGTCCGGCGACGGAACAGAACAGGGACCGTCCACCCGCCGGGCGGCGACCGCGCCGGGGTTCAGGTCTTGCGGAGGTCGCCTCTGAGGATGCGGTGGATCAGGTCGTCGCGGAGCTGGCCGTAGCCGGTCTCGGCCCAGACGCTGCGGGCCGGGTCGGCCTCGAAGTAGGGGACGTCCCGGCCGTCGCGCCGGTCCATGAGCATGTCGGGGGTCTCGCGGGCGCGGGCGGCGCGCGCGCAGGCGCGGCACGCGTGCACGTGGAGGCGGCGGCGGGAGCCGAGCGGCCGCCAGTCGATCTCGGCGGGGCCGTCGCCGTGCAGCGGGTTGAAGAAGCACAGCGGGCTCGGCGGCACCTCGGGTTTCCCATCGGCGAGCGCGCGGGCGGAGGCGAGGGCGTCGCGGCCCTGGTCGAGCAGGACGAGCACGCCGGCGAGGTCCGGGACGCCTCTGGCCTCGTCGAGGGTCTTCGCCGCGGCCTGGTAGGCGTCGAGGGCCCGGGTCATGAGGGCCCCGGCGCGCTCGCCGCCGGGCGCCGTCGCGCCGTCCAGCAGCTCCCCGAAGGCGATGACCTCGCGGGACGCCTGCTCGCGCAGCTGGTCCTCGCTCGCCTTGCCGGCGGTGGCGAACACGGTGCGCGGCAGCAGCAGGCCCTCGCCGGCGGCGCGGCGGACGGCCGCCATGCGGCGGCGACGCCACAGCAGGACGCCCGCGACGGCGGCGACCGCGACGCCGGTGCCGCCCGCGGCGAGCGGCACCGCTAGGCCGGCGCCGCCGTCGTCCTTCTTCGGCTTGGGCGCGGACGACTTCAGGTGCGCCTGGTACTTGCGGTCGATCTCCGCGGACTCCTGCTTGTAGACCTTCGTCGCGGTGCCGGAGGCGATCAGGTCGGTGAAGCGGGTGAGCCGCGCCGCGAGGGAGGCGCCGTCCAGCGAGTCGTCCCAGTTCACGGCCCAGGCGGCGTCGTCGGCGGCGTGGTCGCCGCCCCACTCGTGCCCCATCAGCTCGTCGGTGGACTCGTGGAAGGTGACGAAGATCCCGTCCCGGCCGAGGCGGCTGTGCACGACGGTCGCGAGCTGCTTGTCGTCGTTCCAGGTGCCGCCCTGGACCAGCGGCACGAGGACGATGTAGGTCGGCACCGGCATCTTCTTCAGCCTGGCGGCCAGGCGCCGCCGGTCCGCGGCGGGCAGCGCCGACGCGTACGACGGGTCGACGTAGATCGGGGAGCGGCGCAGCGCGGCGGCGATGCGCGCGCCGGGGGAGGGCTTACTCGACACCGAGGTACTCCATCACGCGTTTGACGAGGTCGTTTCCGCGGGACCCCCACGCCGCGTCCCGCCACACCCCGGGCACCGCGTAGTGCGGCGCGAGGCCGTCCGGGCCCTGGACGCGCAGGACACGGTCCGCGACCTCCTTGCCGGACGCGCCGAAGCAGGCCCCGCACAGCGGCTGCCTGCGGGGCTTGCCGCCGCCGGGATCCCCGGGCAGCGGGACGGTCTTGCGGCGGGTGGAGTCGCCGTGCAGGGGGTTCAGGAAGCACGGCGGCGGAGGGGCGGTCATGTGCCCGGCGAGCGCGCGCCGCCCCTGCCGGGCCAGGACGATCACGCCGACGAGGTCGAGGGCGTGCCCGGGGTCCTCGTGGACGTCGTCGTAGAGGATCTGAGCGGCGTCGAACGCGGCGAGGGCGAAGGCGCGGCCCCGGTTGCCGGACGCGTCGGGCAGCCGGTCGCGCAGCCGGTCCAGCTCGGCGGACGCGGTGCGCCGCAGCCACCGGTCCGAGGGCTTGGCCGGCGCGCCGGGATGCTCCTCGGCCTGCCCCGCCAGGCCCGCGACGGCGCTCCGGGTCCCGCCGCGGCGGAACCACCGGCGGCCTGCTGCGGCCGAGCCGATCCCCGCCCAGTACAGCGCGACCGCCGACAGCGGGCCGACGACGAAGAGCCCCCGCAGGAAGTGGGTCTTCACCGCGGGTTTGTCGGGCACCAGCGGATGATCGTCCTCCTGCCCGAACGGGACCGGGGGGCTGAGGAGCGCGGGCGACGAGGTGGGCGGCGCGGCGGGCGCGGCGGCCCAGGCGTCCACCCGCTTGATCAGCCGGTCGGCGAGGCCGCCGAACGGGCGGTGGATGTCGGGCGGCTCGTAGTCGGGGAGGTCGTCCTGCGCCACGACGTCCAGGTCGATCTCGCGCGGCACGTTCCAACCCTGGCCGAGCATGTAGCCGTCGCCGTCGATCATCAGGTAGAGGCCGTCGCGGTGCGTGACGCCGTGCAGGGCGGACAGGAAGGCGTCGTCCTTGCCCTGCGACTCCGATTCGGTCGGGTTGGGGGCCACGACGACCAGGATCGGCACCCTGATCCGCCCGGCGGCGGCGCGGATCGCCGTGCCGACGCGGGCGCGGTCGGCGGCGCCGAGCGCGACGTCCACGTCCGGGTCGACGAAGAGCGGGTCCTTGGCGAGCGCGGCGGCGACCCGGTCGAGGCGGTGGCCCGAGTAGCGGGGGTCGGGGGCCGCCGAGGCGGTGGCCGGCCACATCGCGAGGGCGGCCGCCGTGACGGCGAGGACGCCGCGCCTCATCGCTTCCCTCCCCGCCCGGCGGGCCGCGTCCGCTTTCCGCGGGCCTGTGCGCTCCGGCCCCGTGGACCGCCGAGCGCCGGCCGCCTGCCGCGCCGTATCCGGCGGCCCACCAGCAGGCCCAGGACGATCAGCCCGCCGAGCCCGGCGCCGACGCCGAGCGCGGTGCGGTTCTCGACGGCGGCCCGGTGGTTGCCGCGGTCGTAGGCGTCCAGCTCCCGCCGCGTCGCGGACTCGGGCCTCGGCGACGGGTGCAGGGCGCGCTCCCTCGCCCGGCCGGACAGGGCGATCTCCACGAACCGGTCGAGGACCTTCAGCAGGCCCGCCTCGTAGGGCAGTTCCGACGTCGCGGCCTGGTAGGCGTGCTCGACGTCGATCCGGCGCGTCCCGCCGAACTGCTGCACGTCGCCGAGGCCGCCGCTCGGATCGGTGACGAGGTAGACGCCGTCCTTGCCGAGCCGGTCGTGGAGCACGGGCACCATCGCCTCCAGATCGGACGGGGCGTCCGTGTCGTCGTCGCGGTGCCGGGCGGGCAGCGTCACCACGACGTAGACGGGCACGCCGAGCCTCCCGACCAGCGTCTTGATCTTCCCGGCGGTGCCGGGCGGCAGGAGCCGGGGCACCTGGTCGGTGACGTAGACGGGGTCACGCTCGAGCGCGGCGGTGATCGCGCCGATCCGCGTCTGCGCCGCCGGCGTTCTCCCCGGACGGACAGGCCCGGCCCATGCCGGCGCGGCGGTGCAGCAGGCGAGCAAACCGCCGATTACAAGGACGAACCACCCGCGCCGCATGGCGGGAGTCTACTGATGATCGTCCGGCCGGGAGGGGCGGCGGCGGCCCGGCGGACCGTCCCCCGGACGGGGGAGGACGGGTCACCCGCGAATCCACCGCCGCCGGTGTCGGGCTACCCGCGGGTCATTGGATAGGGTCAAGAGCGGGGGAAGACCCCGGTAGACAGCAGTTGACCGCCTGGTGACACCGGGCGACACGACGTACGAGGAGAGCCGTTCCGTGACCATCCGAGTAGGCATCAACGGGTTCGGCCGGATCGGCCGCAACTTCTACCGCGCCGTCAAGGCGAGCGGAGCCGACATCGAGATCGTGGCGGTCAACGACCTGACCGACAACGCCACGCTCGCCCAGCTGCTCAAGTACGACAGCATCCTCGGCCGCTTCCCCGAGGACGTGCGCGCCACCGCGGACGAGATCGTCGTCGGCGGCAAGGCGATCAAGGCGTTCGAGGAGCGCGACCCCGCGAACCTCAAGTGGAGCGACGTCGGTGCCGACATCGTGGTGGAGTCCACCGGCTTCTTCACCGACGCCACCAAGGCGAAGGTGCACGCCGACAACGGCGCCAAGAAGGTCATCATCTCGGCCCCGGCCAAGAACGAGGACCTCACCGTCGTGCTGGGCGTGAACGAGGACAAGTACGACCCGGCGAACCACACCGTGATCTCCAACGCGTCCTGCACCACCAACTGCCTGGCCCCGCTGGCGAAGGTGCTGCACGACAACTTCGTCATCGAGAAGGGCCTGATGACGACGATCCACGCCTACACCCAGGACCAGAACCTGCAGGACGCGCCGCACAAGGACCTGCGCCGCGCCCGCGCCGCCGCGCTGAACGTGGTGCCGACCTCCACCGGCGCCGCCAAGGCCATCGGCCTGGTGCTGCCCGAGCTGAACGGCAAGCTGGACGGCTACGCGCTGCGCGTCCCGGTGCCGACCGGCTCGGCCACCGACCTCACCGCGACCCTGTCCCGCGAGGTCACCGCGGAGGAGGTCAACGAGGCGTTCAAGAAGGCCGCCGAGGAGGGCCCGCTGAAGGGCTACCTCACCTACACCGAGGACCCGATCGTCTCCAGCGACATCGTCACCGACCCGTCGTCCTGCATCTTCGACTCCGGGCTGACCAAGGTCATCGGCGACCAGGTCAAGGTCGTCGGCTGGTACGACAACGAGTGGGGCTACTCCAACCGCCTCGTCGACCTCGTCAAGCTCGTCGGCTCGCAGCTCTGACCGCGACGAGAGTCCCGTTCCCGCCGTGGCCGCGCCGTGCGCGCGGCCACGGCGGGGCCGTATCCGGAAGGACACCGCATCCCGATGCGCACCATTGACGATCTGGACGTCGCCGGCCGGAAGGTGCTGGTCCGCGCGGACCTGAACGTCCCGCTGCAGGACGGCAGGATCACCGACGACGGGCGGATCCGGGCGAGCCTGCCCACGATCGAGACGCTGCTGGCCAAGGGCGCCAAGGTCATCGTCTGCGCCCATCTCGGCCGCCCGAAGGGCGAGGTCAAGCCCGAGTTCTCGCTCGCGCCCGTCGCGGGCCGGCTCGGCGAGCTGCTCGGCATCCGCGTGGTGTTCGCCGACGACGTGGTCGGCGCGTCCGCGCACGCCGCGGTCGGCGGGCTCGGCGACGGCGACGTGGCGCTGCTGGAGAACCTGCGCTTCGAGCCGGGCGAGACCAGCAAGGACGACGCCGAGCGCGGCGCGTTCGCCGACAAGCTGGCCGCCCTCGCCGACGTCTACGTCGGCGACGGGTTCGGCGCCGTGCACCGCAAGCACGCGAGCGTCTACGACGTGCCGAAGCGGCTCCCGCACGCCGCCGGCGACCTGATCGCCACCGAGGTGTCGGTGCTGGAGAAGCTCACCGAGCGGGTCGAGCGGCCCTACGCGGTGGTGCTCGGCGGCTCCAAGGTCTCCGACAAGCTCGGCGTGATCGACAACCTGCTCGGCAAGGCCGACCGCATCCTGATCGGCGGCGGCATGGTCTTCACCTTCCTCAAGGCGCAGGGCCACGAGGTCGGCAAGAGCCTCCTCGAGGAGGACCAGCTCGACACCGTCCGCGAGTACCTGCGGCGCGCCGAGGAGACCGGCGTGGAGTTCGTGCTGCCGGTGGACGTCGTCGCCGCGACCGCGTTCGCCGCGGACGCCGACCACGACGTGGTCGCCGCCGACGCGATCCCCGCCGACCGGCTCGGCCTGGACATCGGCCCCGAGTCCGGCAAGCTGTTCGCCGCGCGCCTCGCCGGCGCGAAGACGGTGTTCTGGAACGGCCCGATGGGCGTGTTCGAGATGGAGCCCTACTCGCACGGCACCCGCGCCGTCGCGCAGGGCCTGATCGACTCGGGCGCGTTCACCGTCGTCGGCGGTGGCGACTCCGCCGCGGCCGTCCGGCAGCTCGGCTTCGACGAGGCCGCCTTCTCGCACATCTCGACCGGCGGCGGCGCGAGCCTCGAATACCTCGAGGGCCGGACGCTGCCGGGCCTGCAGGCTCTGGAGGACTGACCGATGGCCGCCGCGACCCCTTCCCGCAAGCCCCTGATGGCGGGCAACTGGAAGATGAACAAGAACCACCTGGACGCGCTGCTGCTCGTCCAGAAGATGGCGTTCGCGCTGAAGGAGCCCGACTTCGAGGCCGTCGACGTCGTCGTGTGCCCGCCGTTCACCGACCTGCGCACGGTGCAGACGGTGATCGCGGCGGACAACTACGCCATCCAGTACGGCGCCCAGGACGTCTCGCAGCACGCGTCGGGCGCCTACACCGGCGAGATCGCCGCGTCGATGCTGGCGAAGCTGGGCTGCTCCTACGTGATCGTGGGGCACTCCGAGCGGCGCGAGTACCACGCCGAGGACGACGCGCTCGTCAACGCCAAGGCCAAGGCGGTCCTCGGCGCGGAGATGACCCCGATCGTCTGCGTGGGCGAGGGCCTGGAGGTGCGCAAGTCCGGCGGGCACGTCGCGCACGTCCTCGCGCAGCTGGACGGGGCGCTGGAGAAGATCCCCGCCGAGCAGGTGCGGCGCACCGTGATCGCCTACGAGCCGGTCTGGGCGATCGGCACCGGCGAGGTCGCCACCCCGCAGGACGCGCAGGAGGTCTGCGCGGCGATCCGCACCCGGCTCGCCGAGCTGTACGACGGCGGAGTGGCCGACCAGGTGCGTATCCTGTACGGCGGCTCGGTGAAGGGCGACAACATCGCCAGGCTGATGGCGCAGGCCGACGTGGACGGCGCGTTGGTCGGTGGTGCCAGCCTCGACCCGGGCGAGTTCGTCAAGATCTGCCGGTATCGGGATCTCCCGGCCTGATCAAAACTGATCAATTCCGCGTGACATGGGGGTTCTTGCCGAACCAGCCGGTAGTTCGTCGTACCCTTCGTAGCTGACGGGTAAACCGCCCGGCTCGATCCTCCGTCCCTACAGACGAGGCCCCGTACCGCGGGGCCGGCCAGAGAAGGCGCTGAAGAACTGTGATCATCGCAACGTCCATCGTGCTCATCGTCACGAGCCTGCTGATGGTGGTCCTCGTCCTGATGCACAAGGGCAAGGGCGGGGGACTGTCCGACATGTTCGGCGGCGGCATCTCGTCGTCGCTCGGCGGCTCGTCGGTGGTGGAGCGCAACCTGGACCGGCTGACGATCGGCGTCGGGGTGGTCTGGTTCGCCTCGATCATCGTGCTCGGGCTGCTGTTCAAGCACAAGGGCGTCGGCTGAGCCGCCCCGTCCAACACGTTCGAGCGCCGCGCCGTCCTCGGAGGTCCCCTGGCGGCGGCGGCACACAAAGCGAGGAGTAGTCCGTGGGTAGTGGCAACGCGATTCGGGGCAGCCGCGTCGGGGCCGGTCCAATGGGAGAGGCGGAGCGCGGCGACGCCGCCCCCCGCGTCTGGGTGACCTTCTACTGCGCCAACCGGCACGAGACCCGCCCCAGCTTCGCGACCGACGTCGCGGTCCCGGAGACGTGGGACTGCCCGCGCTGCGGGTTCCCGGCCGGGCAGGACGCGGAGAACCCGCCGGCGCCGCCGAAGACCGAGCCCTACAAGACGCATCTGGCGTACGTGAAGGAGCGGCGCAGCGACGAGGACGGCGAGGCCATCCTCGAGGAGGCGCTCGCCAAGCTGCGCGAGAAGCGCGCCGCGGTGAAGAGGGCCCTGGAGGCCGCCGGCCGGAGCTGACCCTCCGCCCGCATCGCACCGAACCCTGGCCCGGCCCCCGTCGAGGGTGCCGGGCCATGGCCTTTTCACGCGGGCGGCCCGGACGGAACGGGGGCGCCCCTCAGCGGGACGGCGCGCTTAGCAGGAGGGGGCGCAGAGCCGGCGCGCGGTGGCCTCGCCGAAGATCCGCAGGATGTCCTGCGGGGCGCGGGCGGTGTAGACGCTGCCGCCGGTGGCGTCGGCGAGCCGCCGCAGTTCGGCGGTGTCGACGTCCGGGCCGAAGCCGATGACGATGATCTGCACCGGGCGGGTCTCGTCGCGCCCGGCGCGCAGCGCGGCGACGGTGCGGTCCAGGGTGGGCCCGCCGGGGTCCTCGTCGCGTCCGTCGGTGAACACCAGCACCGTGTTGACCATCTCCGGCCGGTAGGTGCGGCGCATGTACCGGACGGCGTCGAGGACCGTGTCGTACAGGCCGGTCGCGCCGTCCGGCTTCGGACGCAGCGTGGCCAGCGCGCTGAGGATGCGCTGCCGCCGCGTGACCGACCCGATCCGCCCGCCGAGCGGACCCATGGGGACGGTCTGCCGCCAGTCGCGGTCGCCGTCCAGCCGGGTGGAGAAGATCCACTGGCCGAGTTCGGTGTCGTCGGGCTGCAGGGCGAGCCCCTCCTGCGAGGCCTGCGCGATCGCCTGCAGCCGCGTCAGCCGGGACCCGGGCACCGGCAGCGCCATCGATCCCGAGACGTCGATCACCGAGAGCATCCGGGAGCCGAGCGTCAGCCGGGCCCATTCCTGCGCCGTCCGCCGGACCAGGGCGGGGTCGGGTTCGGCGAGGGCGGCGGGCGGGGCGGCGGCGAGGCCGTCCGTCCGGCCGAACGCGTCCGGCGCGCGACCGGCGGGATCGCGGAAGCCCGCCGCCTGGAAGCGGTCGAGGGCCTCACCGCCGCGCAGCGCGCGCTCGAACAGCCGCGCGCCGGGCCGGTCGTCGACGACCGTGAACGGATAGTCCAGCCACAGGGTCCCGTCCTGCGGGTAGACGGCCTGGACGGCGGCCGCCGGGTCCTTCCGGTCGTGCTCCCACACCGCCTGCTCGGGGACGGCCAGGACGGCCGCCGGACGCGCGGCGGCCCCGGACAGCGCGCCGAACTCGCGGGCCACGTCCGGTGCGGTGCTCTCCCGCACCGACCGCGCGAACGCCGCGAACGACGCGTCGCCCTCGCGCTCCCGCGCGATCAGCAGCGACGCGATCCCGGCCCCGGTGCGGGACGGGTCGGCCAGGGTGAGCCGGACGGCCAGGGAGCGCCGCTCGTCGGGCTCGGCCGCGTCCAGGAGGGCCTTCCAGGTGCCGGGGGTCCCGGCGGCCCGCGAGCGCGGCACGGCGGCGACCAGCGGCGTGCGCGCCAGGGGGCCTCCCACCGTGCGCGGCGGCCGCGCGAGCATCCGCAGCCACAGCGAGGAGTCGGGCACCCACACGTCCGGGCGGCGCACGCCCGCGCCGGCGGGGATCTGCCCGGACAGCAGCGCCGTCACGCCCGCCGGACCCGCCGCCCGCACGGTGACCCGGACGCACTTCCCGCGCGCCCGGTGGTCCGCGCCGTTGAAGGCGCCGGCGACCGCCGAGACCGCCGGCGCCAGTTCGGGCGCGACGGCCGCGTCGACCGTCGTCACACCGCCCGAGCACGACGTGATCGC
Source organism: Actinomadura sp. RB99 (assembly GCF_014706005.1). Classification (NCBI taxonomy): domain Bacteria; kingdom Bacillati; phylum Actinomycetota; class Actinomycetes; order Streptosporangiales; family Thermomonosporaceae; genus Actinomadura; species Actinomadura sp. RB99. The sequence continues at coordinate 18,007 of NZ_JABMCA010000012.1, forward strand.
CGACAGCGCGTAGACCGACGTGCCGAGCACCGCCGCGATCGCCATGCACACGACCGCCACGACCCGTCGCGCGCGCCGGGTCCGCCGTCGCGCGCGCCGTCCCGTTTCCCGATGCGCCCCGCTCACGATGACCTCGACTCCCCGTTGGGCGGCCCGCGCCGCCGCTGTGGGCCGCCAATTGTCGGCGTCCTGCGGGACGGGAGGCATCGGCGAAATCACCAGTCCCTCCCGCCCCGCGCTGGAGCCCGGCGCACAACGCCGAATATTCTTCGGGCAACACCACGTCGCGGCGCATCTTCCGTGCGGGAGTTCGGGACGCGGCGGCGAGTTCGGGAGGGGACCCCATGGACGCGGTCGACCAGGCGATCCTGCGGCGGTTGCAGCGGGACGGGCGGCAGACCAACAGGGAACTGGCCGAGGCGGTCGGGATCGCGCCGTCCACGGCGCTGGAGCGGACGCGGGCGCTGCGCTCGCGCGGCGTCATCACCGGCTTCCACGCGGCGGTCGACTTCGAGCGGCTCGGCCGCGGTGTCCAGGCGCTGATCTCGATCCGGATCCGGCCGCAGTCGCGTGAGGCGATCGAGTCGGCGCGCGACAGCATGGCCGCGATGCCCGAGGCCGTGGGCGTGTTCGTCGTGACGGGCAACGAGGACCTGTTCGTCCACGTGGCGGTGCCCAGCACCACGTACCTGCGGGACTTCGTGCTCGACCGGCTGGCCCGCCGCAAGGAGTTCGTGGACGTCCGCACCCTCGTGGTGTACGACTACGTCCAGCCGAAGGAGCAGGGCGAACTTCCGGCGGCCGACGGCCGGACGGGGCGAACGCCGTACGCCTGAGAGCGCGTTGACCGTCCCGAAATCGAAGAACCGGCGGGACCTCGCCTCGAGTCCGAACATATGACGGCTCAGCGCACCGACAGCCGCATGCCTGCCTAGCTTCGGAGGCATGGACCGACGAAACAACCCTTCCGCAGCGCTGCTGGTCCTGGCCGCCGGAGTCCTGTGGGGGACGGTCGGCCCGGCGCAGGTGCTGGCCGGCTCCGCCGCGAACCCGGTCGCGGTCGGCGGCGCCCGGATCGTCTCCGGCGGGGTGATCCTCGCCGCCCTGGTGCTCGTGGCCGATCCGCGGGCGTTCCGGACGCTGTCGCGGCGCACGTGGCCGCCGGTGGCCGCCGCGTCCGCCGCCACCGGGATCTTCCAGGCGTCGTTCTTCAGCGCGGTCGGCCGGACGGGCGCCGCGGTCGCGACCGCCGTGGTGTTCGGGCTCGCGCCCGTCTCGACGGGCCTGTGCGAGAGGCTGGTCCTCCGGACGCGGCTCAGCGGGCGCTGGTGGGCGGGGACGGCCTGTGCGATCGGCGGCGTCGCGCTGCTGATGGCGCCGGGCCCCGACGCCCGCGTCGACCTGCTCGGCGTCGGGCTCAGCCTGGTCGCCGGGACGTGCTTCGGCGTCTACACGGTGTCGGCGAAGGTCCTGACCGGCCGGAGCGGGCCGGGCGGCGGCGCCACCGGGATGGCGGCGGCGGTGTCGGTGACGCTGCTGGCCGGCGGGTCGGTGCTGCTGCCCTGGACGCTCGCGGACCTGCCCGCGCTCGCGGCGCCGCGGTCGGCGGCCCTGGTGGCGTGGCTCGGCGTCGCCGCGACCGCCGCCGCGTACATGTTCTTCGTCACGGGCCTGAACCGGGTGAGCGCCGCGACGGCCGGGACGCTGAGCCTCGCCGAGCCGCTGGTGGCCGCCGTCCTGGCCGTGGCGGTCCTGGGGGAGCGGATGTCGGGGCGGGTCGCGGCCGGGGCCGTGCTGCTGCTCGGCGGGCTGGCCGTGGTGTCGATCCCCGCGCGGAGCCGCCGGACCCGCCGGACGCGGCGGGGGCCGGAGGCGGCTCGCTATGATGTGGCGAACGCGACTGGCGCAGTCAAGGTGGAGACGACCACCGGGGAGCGAAACTAGTCCGCACACCGCGCGCCTGGGTGTACGGGTCCCCTGGCCGGGGCGCCCGCAGCGCGTTCCGGCGCGAGCAGCGCGGAGGTAGTCGTGCACGAGCCCGCCGTCCCCCATCTGCAGGCCGCGGATCCCGAGATCGCCGGGCTGGTCGAGGCGGAGGCCCGCCGCCAGTTCGAGAAGATCCGGCTGATCGCCTCGGAGAACTACGTGTCGCCGGCGGTGCTGGAGGCCACCGGCTCCGTCCTGACCAACAAGTACTCCGAGGGGTACGCGGGCAAGCGGTACTACGAGGGCCAGCAGAACGTCGACCCGATCGAGCTGGCCGCCATCGCCCGGGCCGAGGAGCTGTTCGGCGTCGAGCACGCCAACGTCCAGCCGTACTCCGGCTCGCCCGCGAACCTCGCCGTCTACATGGCGTTCCTCGACCCCGGCGACCCGGTGATGGGCCTGTCGCTGCCGATGGGCGGCCACCTGACGCACGGCTGGTCGGTGTCGGCGACGGGCAGGTGGTTCACGCCCGTCCGGTACGAGGTCCGCGCCGACACCGGCCGCGTCGACATGGACGAGGTCCGCGACCTCGCGCTGAAGGAGCGGCCGAAGCTGATCTGGTGCGGCGGGACGGCGGTGCCCCGCACCATCGACTTCCCGGCGTTCGCCGAGATCGCCCGCGAGGTCGGGGCGGTGCTGGCCGCCGACATCGCGCACATCGCGGGCCTGGTCGCCGGCGGCGCGCACCCGTCCCCGGTGGGCCACGCCGACGTGATCACCACGACCACGCACAAGACGCTGCGCGGCCCGCGCGGCGCGATGATCATGTCGACGGCCGAGCACGCGAAGGCGGTGGACAAGGCCGTCTTCCCCGGCCTGCAGGGCGGCCCGCACAACCACACCACCGCCGCGATCGCCGTCGCGCTGAAGGAGGCCGCGACGCCGGACTTCTCCCGGTACGCCCACCAGGTCGTGGCGAACGCGAAGGCGCTCGCGGGGGCGCTGCTGGAGCGCGGCTACGACCTGATCTCCGGCGGCACCGACAACCACCTGATCCTCATCGACCTGACGAACAAGGGCGTCGCGGGCAAGCCCGCCGCGCAGGCCCTGGACCGCGCCGGCATCGAGCTGAACTACAACGCGGTCCCGTTCGACCCGCGCAAGCCGTTCGACCCGTCGGGGCTGCGGCTCGGCACCGGCGCGATCACCACCCGCGGGCTGGACGAGGCGCGGATGCCGCGGATCGCGGCCTGGATCGACGAGGTCGTGCGGGCCGCCGCCCGGGGGGACGAGACGGCCGTCGAGCGGGTCGCGGGCGAGGTCCGCGAGATGCTGGCGGGCTACCCGATGCCGGGGTGGGCGCCCACCCCCTGAATCAGGACGCGCGCAGGATCGTGATCATGCGCCAGGCCTCGGGATCGGTGAGGGCCACCGCGTCCGCACCGGTCCCGAAGTCGCCGTACCGGGCGGCGACGTCCAGCCCGCCCGCGAGCCGGATCGCCGCGTCGAGCTCGGTCGCGGTCCAGAACCGGTAGGGGACGACGTCCTCGATGACGCGGGTCGCGCCGTCCGCCTCGATCGTCATCGTCACGCGGTCGTCGGCGATCTGGGTGACGGGGTCGAGCAGGTCGGTGGGCTCGCCCCACCGGACGGTGGCGCGCACGCCGTCGCGCTCGACCGTCCAGCCGGTGCTGACGCTCGGGTCGTCCGAGAGCCGGTCGCGCGGGTGCGACATCTCGATCACGTACAGCCCGCCGGGCGCCAGGTGCGCGGCGACGCGGCGCAGGTGCGCGACGAACGCGTCCAGCGTCATCAGGTGGGACGTGGAGTCCAGCATGGTCAGCACCAGGTCGAACCGGCGGCCGAGGTCGAACGCCGTCATGTCGTCCTGGACGACCTCGACCGCGACCCCGGCGCGCCCGGCCTCGCGCGCCGCGTACGCGCACATCGCCGGGTTCAGGTCCAGCGCGGTCGCGGTCAGGCCGCGGCGGGCCAGCTCGCGGGCGTGCTCGGCGGGCCCGGCGGCCAGCTCCAGCACCGTCCGGACCGGGCCCGCCGCATCCGGGCGGTGCTCGGCGCACCAGCCGAGGAGCACGCCGGTCTCGGCGCCCACGTCGCGGAACGAGCAGGCCAGCTCGTAGGCCCAGGGGTCGTCATAGATGCCGGTCACCCCGCCATCCTGCCAGCGCCCCGGGGGCGGGGCGGCCGTCCGCCCGCAGCCTGATCTCCACGATGGACGGCTCCTCGGTGCGCCGGGTCCGGCCGCCGAGCGAGGTCAGCAGGCGCCGCATCCGCACGTTCTCGCTCAGCGCGGTCGCGCGCAGCTCCACCAGGCCGCGCTCGCGGGCCAGCGCCAGCAGCAGCTCGGCGAGCGCGCGGCCGAGGCCGCGGCCCTGCCAGCCGTCCTCGACCAGGAACGCCAGTTCCGCGACGCCCGGGTCGAGCACGTGGATCAGGTGCGCGAGGGCGAGCAGCGATCCGTCCGGGCCCTCGGCGACGAGCGTCAGGCCGTGCGCCGGGTCGCAGAACCGCTCGATCGCCCGCGGCGGCGGGTACGGCTTCGGGCTGAAGTAGCGCATCCGGCGGCTGTCCAGCGAGCACCGCTCGTGCAGCTCGCGGATCGCGGGGGCGTCGCGGCGCTCGATCGGCCGGACGGTCACGTGCGTCCCGTCGCGCAGCGGCAGCCGGCGGGACGCCGGGCGCGGCGGCTCGGCGGGCAGCGCCGCGCGGACGAGCGCGTCGGCGCGCGCCGCCTCCGTCGCGGTGAACGGCAGGCCGTAGCGCCGGAGCCGGACGGCCCGCCCGTGCCCCAGCGGGACGGTCAGGACGTACTCGTCGTCCGCGTCGGCGCGGTCGGAGGGGCGCGCCCAGGCGGACTCGTCGGCGCGCAGCAGGTCGGCGAGGACCTCCGGGACCGCGTGGGGCTCGGCGCGCAGCCGGGAGGCCAGCACCAGCGCCCGCGTGGGCTCGTCCACCAGCTCGTGCGGCCGGGCCGGGCGGACGGCCGTGCGCGCGCCGCCCGCCGCGGCGAGCGCCTCGGCCAGCTCCCGCGGCCCGGCGGTGCCGGCCGGGACGTCCACGAGGAACTCGTCGACCACGCCGCCGGCGTCCACCTGGACGGACAGGGCGAGGATGTTGGCGCCGCGGCCGGCCAGCGCGGCGGTCAGCAGGGCCAGCCTTCCCGGCCGGTCCTCGATCTCGGTGCGGATGCGGAGCAGCGGCATGGAACGTTCCCTTCGCGGGCCGCCGGCCGGGTCGCGGGCGATCCGGGTCCGGCCGGTGTCCGGTGCGGACGTGGCCACTCTGGTTCACGGCTGTTACGCGGGCGCTACGTCATCGTGAGCGCGCGGTTTCACATTCCGGACGAGGGCTTGAGAGGCCCGACGCGACGGCCTAGCGTGCGGTAAGTGATCGACCCCGTGAGCGGTGAGCACGTCAACGACCCACCCCGGAACGGGCCGCCGTCGGCCCGCCTGCCCCTGCTGTCCCCGGCCTCGCTCGGCGCCGAGCAGCAGGCCGTGTACGAGGCCCTGACCGGCGGCCCCCGCATGGACGGCGACGCCGCGCCCGCGGCCGGCGGCGACGCCCCTCCGGGCTCCCGGGCGAAGGCCCGCGCGCTCGGGTTCATGGACGACGAGGGCCGCCTGCTCGGCCCGTTCAACGCCATGCTGTACAGCCCGGCCGTCGGGATGCCGCTGCAGGACCTCGGCGCCGCCCTCCGGTTCCGCACCGCCTTCACCAAGCGCGAGCGGGAGATCGCGACCCTCGTCGTCGCCGCGCACGTGCGCTCGGACTACGAGTGGTACGCGCATGAGCGGCTCGGCCGGCGCGCGGGCCTGCGCGAGGACGAGCTGGACGCGCTGCGCGAAGGCCGGGCACCGATGCTCGCCGACGCCCGCGAACGCCTCGTCCACGAGGCCGCCCGGCAGCTCGTCGCCGAGAACGACCTCGCCGACGCCGTCTACACCGAGGCGGTCGCGACCCTCGGCCGGCCCGCCCTCGTCGAGCTCGTCACGCTCGTCGGCTACTACGCGGCGCTGGCGACGCAGCTGCGGGTGTTCCGGGTCGGCGTGCCCGACGGGGAGCCCGCCCCGCACTGGCCCGAGCCCGCCGCCGGCGGCCGGGCGCCCGACGAGTGAGGCCCGCGATGACCGAGACGCTGCTGACGAGACGGCTCGCCCTGCACCCCATCGGCATGACCGACCACCACGCGCTGCGCACGCACTGGACCGGCCCGGTCGTCCGCCGGCACCTGTTCGACGGCGCGTCGATCTCGCCCGTCCAGGTCACCGAGATCATCGAGACCAGCGAGCGGGACTTCGCCACCGAGGGCTACGGCCTGTGGGCGCTGCGGCCCCTCCGCGGTGGGCCGGCGCCCGCCGAGCCGCGGCCGGGCGCGCCGCTGATCGGGGTGGCCGGGCTGCGCGGCCACGAGGGCCCGTTCGACCGGGGGGTGGACGTGGAGATCCTCTACAGCCTCGAACCGGACCGGTGGGGGCAGGGGCTGGCGGCCGAGGCGTCCCGCGCGGTGCTGGACTACGCGTTCGGGGTGGTCGGGCTGCGCCGGGTCACCGCCGAGTTCGACCCGGACAGCGCGGTGTCCGCCGAGGTCGCCGCGAGCCTCGGGATGCGGCCGTGGCGCGGCGGTGCGAGCGGCCCCGACGGCCCGTCCTACTATGCCGCCGACCGGTCCGGATGGCTCGGATCCCGTCGTGGGATCGACGCTGTCCCTTAGAATCCGTCGCCCTCTACCGTCCAGACTGTCGGATACAGCAGTATGAGCGGATGAGCTCCTCGTCCGGCCGGGCGCCGCTGGCACCCGGCTTCGCCAACGGCGGCGTCTCCCACTGGTACCGGCGGACCGGCCGCCCCGAACCGGGCCCCCGGCTGCCCGGCCCGCGCGCCGCCGACGTCTGCGTGGTCGGCGCCGGCTACACCGGCCTCTGGACGGCCTACTACCTCAAGCGCGCCCGTCCCGAGCTGGAGATCGTCGTCTTGGAGCGCGAGTTCGCCGGGTTCGGGGCGTCCGGCCGCAACGGCGGCTGGGTGCTCGGGGAGATCGCCGGATCGCGGGAGCGGTACGCGGCCCGGCACGGGCGCTTCGCCGCCGTGGCCCTGCAGCACGCCATGTTCGACGCGGTCGACGAGGTGATCCGGGTCGCCGCGGCGGAGGGCATCGACGCCGACCTGGTCAAGAGCGGGGTGCTGCACGTCGCCCGCAACCCCGCGCAGCGGGCCCGGCTCGCCGCGATGGTCGCCGCGTCCCGCGACTGGGGCTGGACGGAGGAGGACCTCGTCCCGCTGCCCGCCGCCGAGCGCGACGAGCGGCTGCGCGTCGCGGGCGCGACGGCCGCCGCGTGGAGCCCGCACTGCGCCCGCGTGCAGCCCGCCAAGCTCGTCCGGGGCCTGGCGGAGACGGTCCGCGGCCTCGGCGTCCACGTCTACGAGCGGACCCCGGTGGTCCGGATCGTGCCGCGGCGCGGCGCCGTCCCGGCCGCCGCCGTCACCCCGAACGGCACCGTCACCGCCGAGTACGTGCTGCGCGCGACCGAGGGGTTCACCGCCGGGGTCGGCGGCCACCACCGCGACTGGCTGCCGATGAACAGCTCCATGATCGTCACGACGCCGCTGCCGCCGGCCGTGTGGGACGCGATCGGCTGGGACCGCCGCGAGCTGCTCGGCGACCTCGCGCATTACTACATGTACGCGCAGCGGACCGCCGACGACCGCATCGCGTTCGGCGGCCGCGGCCGGCCGTACCGCTACGCGTCCCGGGTGGACGACGGCGGCCGGACGGAGCCCGCGACCGTCGCCGAGCTGTGGTCGATGCTCGCCGCGATGTTCCCGGCGGCCGCCGAGCACGGGCGCGTCGCGCACGCCTGGTCGGGCGTCCTCGGCGTGCCCCGCGACTGGTGCTCGACCGTCGTGGTGGACCACGCCTCCGGGCTCGGGCACGCGGGCGGCTACACCGGCCACGGCGTCGCCACGGCGAACCTCGCCGGAAGGACGCTGCGCGACCTCGTCCTGCGCGAGGACACGGAGCTGACCGCGCTGCCGTGGGTGGACCGGCGCGTCCGCCGCTGGGAGCCGGAGCCGCTGCGCTGGCTCGGCGTCCACGCGATGTACGCGCTCTACCGGGCCGCGGACGCCCGCGAGTCCGCGACCTCGTCGCCGCGGACGTCCGCGCTGGCCCGTCTCGCCGACGCGATCACGGGCCACTGACGCCTCAGCGTGCGACCAGGGCCTGGACGTCGCCGTAGGAGAAGGCGGGGGCCTCGGAGGCGGCGCCGGAGACGTCCAGGGCGGACGCGACCGTCGCCTGGAGCGCCTTGCGGAACAGCAGCGAGCCCGTGCTGACCCGGCGGACGCCCAGGCCGGCGAGCCGCTCGACGTCCGTCCTGCCCAGCATGAACAGCACGTTCAGCGGCAGGTCGACCGCGTCGACGACGGCCCGGACGTCCTCGTCGGCGGCGATTCCGGGGACGAACACCCCGTCCGCGCCCGCCTCGGCGAACGCCCGCACCCGGCGCAGCGTCTCGTCCATGTCGGGTTCGTCCCCGGCCAGCCAGAACGTGTCGGTGCGGGCGTTCAGGAACACCTGCGGCGCGGCCCGCTTGACCGCCGCGATGACCGTGGCCTGGTGGTCGAGCGGGGCGAGCGTCCCGTCGGAGCGGCCGTCCTCCAGGTTGACGCCGGCGATCCCGTACGAGGCCAGTTCCGTCGCGAGTTCGGCGACGTCGGCGACCCTCGTGGAGAAGCCGCCCTCGATGTCGACCGTGACCGGGAGGGGCAGCCGGGCGAGGTTCCGCGCCAGCGCGAGGGTCTCGTCCCGCGCGTCGCCGGTCGCGTCGGCCTTCCCGGCCGCGGCGGCGACGCCGAGACTGGTCGTCCCGACGGCGGGGAACCCCGCCTCCGCCAGCGCCGCGCCGCTCGCGAAGTCCCACGCGTTGGGCAGGAGCAGCGGGCGGTCGCCGCGGTGCAGGTCCCGGAACGTCTGCGGATGGTTCATCGGACGGCCTCCCTGTCGTTGAGCGCCTCGACCGCGCCCGCCGCCAGCCGCACGGCGTGGTCCGCGCCCGGGCAGGGCCGGCGGCCCGTCTCGAAGGTCAGATGACGGGGTTCCCCGCGCCCCGGATCGAAACGGTCCGGCTCGGCGAACACCGCCGGGTCTCGGTTGGCCGCCCGCAGGTCGAGGGTCACGGTGGCGCCTTCGGCGATCTCGCACCCGCCGAAGGCGAGAGCCGTGCGGCTGACGCGGCGCATCGCCGGGACCGGCGGGTCGAAGCGCAGCGTCTCGGCGACGACGGCCTCGATCGGGAAGCCGCGCGCCTCGGGGCGCCGCGACGCGGGGAGGACCGCGCGGACGAGCCCGGCGGTGGCCTCGTACGCCTGCAGGTAGACGGCGATCCGGTTGGCGACCTCCTCGTCCGGGCCGGGTCCGAGCAGCCGCGTGAGGGCCGCGACGGCCGCGTCCGCGCCGTCCCGCCCGGTCCCGGTCAGGTAGCCGGACGCGGCGGCGGGCACGGCGCCGGTGAGCGCGTCCAGGTCCGTGACGCCGAGCGCCTCGCCGAGCGCGGAGATCGGCGCGAGGTCCGGCGCCTCTCCGGCCAGGATCCGCTCGCGCGTGCGCCGCCGCAGCCGGGCCGGGTCGGCCTCGTCCAGGGACCGGGCCACGACGTCCAGCCGCCGGTCGTGCTCGGCGCCCTCGCTGAACCGGCAGACCGCCCCGCGCAGCCAGGCCAGCGAGCCCCGTGGCGCTCCGCCCTCCGCGACGGGAACGACGAAGCGCTCGTCCGCGAGGACGGCGCTCACCTCGGCGTGCCGGGTGATGACCAGGTCGTTGTTCGCCATGCCCCCGAATCTAGGGAGGGGTCGTTTCGCCGCCGGTCGAAATGTCGCCGGCTCAGGCGGTGACGGCGGGCCCGCCGCGCCAGGACGGCATCGGACGGCGGCCCGCCGCGACCTCGAACGCGGCACGGGCGAGCAGCCGCGTCGAGTCCAGGGTCGGCAGCGGCGACACCTCCGGGGTGACCAGCAGCGGGATCTCCGTGCAGACCAGGGCGACGGCGTCGCAGCCGCGCTCGGCGAGCCGCTCGATGATCCGCACGTACGCGCGGCGGGACTCCTCGGTGACGACGCCGTTCACCAGCTCGCCGAAGATGATCTCGTGCACGCGGGCGCGGTCGGCGGCGTCCGGCACCATGGCCTCGATGCCGCGGGCGGCGAGCTCGCGCGGGTAGACCGGGCCGTCCATGGTGTAGCGGGTGCCGAGGACACCGACGCGGGTCCGGCCGTCGCGGGCGGCGCGGTCGGCGACGGCCTCGGCGATGTGCAGGCCGGGAAGCGCGAGGTCGTCGCCGGGCCGCTCCAGCGCCATGTGCGCGGTGTTGTCGGGGCAGGCGAAGAACGTCGCCCCGGCGGCGGCCAGGCGGCGGACGCTCTCGGCGAGGACGGCCCGGACGGCGTCGTGGTCGCCCGCCTCCCAGTGCGGCATGCTGCGCGCGAGCGCGATCAGGTCGAGGGTGACGTCGGGATGGTCGTCGGGGCCCAGCTCGCGGAAGCCCTCATGGCAGAAGGCGCGGAAGCACAGCGCGGCGCCCTCCGCGCTGTGGGCGAGGATGCCGAGATGCTCCATGGCCGCTCCAGTCCGATGTGCCGAACAACTGTCCACTAGAATGAACAATCGTGGTCGCGTTCGTCAAACTGAACACCTGGACGTCTGGAGCGAACAAGTGGGCAACCTCGACCTGATCGCGCTGATCGCCGCCTCGATCCGGCGGGAGCGCGCCCGCGCCGGGCTGACCCAGAGCGGGCTGGCCCGGCGCGCCGGCATCGCCAAGTCGACGCTGTCCCAGCTGGAGGCGGGCACCGGCAACCCGAGCGTCGAGACGCTGTGGGCGCTCGGCGGCGCGCTCGGCGTCCCCTTCAGCCGCCTGGTCGACCCGCCGCGGGCGGGCGTGCGGGTCGTCCGCGCGGGCGAAGGGCCCGCCACCCGCTCGGAGCAGGCGGACTACACGGCGACCCTGCTGGCGTCCTGCCCGCCCCACGCCCGCCGCGATGTGTACCGCGTCACGGCGGAACCGGAGGAGCCGCACCTGTCCGACCCGCACCTGCCCGGCACGACCGAGCACGTGCTCCTGGGCACCGGCCGCGCCCTGGCCGGTCCGGCGGACGATCCGGTCGAACTGGCGCCGGGCGACTACGTCGCCTACCCCGGCGACGCCCCCCACGTCTTCCGCGCCCTGGCCCCCGGGACCACCGCCACCTTCATCATGGAGCACACCTGACGGGCGGGTCAGGCGAGGAGGGCGGTCAGGGTGCGGAGATCGTCGAGGCCGGCGAGCCCGTAGGCCAGCTCGGTGATCCGTTCGGCCTGGTCCGGGGAGACGCGGCGGGCGGCGTTGAGACGGAACTTGGTCGCCAGTTCCTCGGCCGACAGCGGGTTGCCCGGACCGCCGCGGTTGGCGTCCACGCGCTCCTCCAGGACGGTCCCGTCGCGGGTCGTCACGCGCAGGACGGCCGGGAACTGGTGCGGGAAGATCTCGTCGCAGCGGGCGTCCGGCACGCACCGGACCTTGGCGGCCAGCGCGAGCCGCTCCGGGTCCGCGGCGGCCTCGTCGGTGAAGTCCTCGTGGAAGACGCCGAGCCCGCCGCCGCCCAGCAGCGCCGCCGCGACCGTGTACGGGCCGGAGAACGCGGCGTGGTACCCGGACTTCGGACGGATCTTGTCCTCGCGGGGCTCGCCGATCGTGCGGAGCACGGCCGTGGGCGCGCCCAGTTCGATGCTCTCGATGCCGGACGGGTCCAGCCCGCGCGCGCGGAGCCGGAGCGCGGCGTCGATGCCGGCGTGGGTGAAGTGGTTGCACGGGTACGGCTTGAAGAAGATCCCGGGCAGTTCCCAGTGCGCGCCGAGCTGGTCGGTGAGGGCGTCCAGGTCGACCTGGTCACCGCACCACGCCTGCAGGAACCCGAACCGCCCCTCGAACACGGTCGGCGGGCCGGTGATGCCGGTGCGGGCGAGCCCGGCGGCGGTGACGGCCGCGTGCGCCGCCCAGCCGCAGTGGATCCGCTTGACGGTCCCGCCGGTCCGGTTGGCCTCCAGGATCCCGGAGCCCATGCTGGCGGCGATGCCCATCGCGTCGGCGATCCCGCCCGCGTCCAGGCCGGAGAGCATCGCGGCGGACGCCGCCGCGCCGACGGCGCCGCAGATCGCGGTGGCGTGCTGGCCCCGCTCGAAGAACACCGAGTTGCCGAGTTCCCGGTCGTATCCGGCCATGCCGAGCCGGACGGTGATCTCCACGCCGACGCCCACCGCGTCCAGCAGCGCCGCGCCGGTGGCGCCGCGCGCCTCGGCGACCGCGAGCGCGGCGGGCACGACCGACGCGGACGGGTGCAGCACCGACGGCAGGTGCGTGTCGTCGAAGTCCAGCGAGTGGGCGAGGGTGCCGTTGAGCAGGGCGGCGCTGGGCTCGGGGAGCCGGGCGCCGGTGCCGATCGCGGTGGCGCGCCCCGCGCCGCCCCATTCGGCGACCAGTTCGCCGACCGCGCGGGCCGGTGCCTCGCCGGTCGCGCCGAGGCTGTTGCCGAGGGCGTCCAGGACGCGGCGCGCGGCGTCGGCGCGCAGGTCGGCGCCCAGCCCGTCGGCCCGCACGTCGGCGGCGAGCGCGGCGAGCCGCTGCACCGGGGTCGGCGCGGTCATGCCGGCATCCGCGGTCATGCCGACACCGCCGCGAGCGGGCGGACGGGGGAGCCGGTGCCGCCCTTGATCCGCAGCGGGGCGAGCAGGAACGCGAACTCGTGCAGCCCCGCCTCGGCGAGCGCCTCCAGGCTCAGGTGCTCCATGATGAAGATCCCCGACTCGACCAGCAGGATCCGGTGCACGGGCAGCACGGCGTGGCCCGCTCCCGCCGGGATCTGCTCGTAGGCGGTGGTGTCGGCGCCGGTCGCGACGATCCCGCGGTCCGCCAGCCAGCGGGCCGCCTCCGGCGTCGCGCCGGGCACGCCCGTCTCCTTGCCGAGGTAGGCGGCGGTGTCGCCGAAGTTGCGGGACCAGCCGGTGCGGACCAGCGCGACGTCGCCCTCGCCGGGCTCGGTCCCGGCGCGCTTCGCGGCCAGGTCCAGGTCCTCGGCGGTGACCCCGTAGCCGGGCGGCAGCGTCGGGACGCCGTGCACGGCGGCGACGTCCAGCAGCACGCCGCGGCGCAGCAGGCCCGGCAGGTTCTCGGCGCCGTGGCTGGTGAACGCCCCGCCGCGCTGCGCCTCGGCGGCGTCGATCCCGCCGTGCAGCTCGCCGTCGTGGCTGACGTGCGACAGCGCGTCGATGTGGGTGCCGACGTGCCCGCCGGTCACGATGATCTCGTTGGCGGCCGAGCCCCCGTCCGGGCGCCGCATGTCGCCGTGCCGGCGGATCAGCGTCATCCGGAAGCCGGGGTGGTTGGGGGAGCAGGGCATGCCGGTGAAGAACGGCTGGCCGAGCTCGATCAGCCGGACGCCGCGGGCGACCGCCGCGAGCAGCGGATCCTGGGTGGTCATGACGGGGAGCCTTCCTTTTCTGGTGCATCGGGGCGGTGGGCGGACGCGGCGACGGCGAGGATCCAGGAGGCGCGCTCGACGACCGCCTTGTCCACGAACCGGCCGTCGGAGTCGATCCACGCGGCCTGCTGTTCACGGGCGGGGCCGTCGCGCCCGGTGAGACGGTCCATGAGGTCGCGCGCCCAGGCGACGTCGCCGGGGTCGGGCGCGCACGCCTCGTGCACGACGGGGATCTGCGCGGGGTGGATCACCGACCGGCCGAAGAACCCGGCCCGGTGCCCCGCGGCGGTGTCGGCGCGCAGGCCGTCCAGGTCGCGGACGGCGGTCCACACGCTCTGCGGCGGGGACGGGAGCCCGGCGGCGCGCGCCGCGACGACGACCCGCGAGCGCGGCCACGCCAGCGCGTCGCCGCCGGTCACCCGCAGGTCGGCGGACAGGTCGGCCTCGCCGAGCGAGATCCCGGCGACCAGCGGGTGCGCGGTGGCGAGGGCCAGGGCGTTCTCCACGCCGAGCGCCGACTCCAGGACGGGGAACACCGGCACGCCGAGCGCGTCGGCGACGCGGCGCAGCATGTCCGGGTCCTCGCACTTGGGGATCCGGACCCCGGCGGGCGCGCCGGGCGCGGAGGCCAGCAGCCCGATGTCGGCGGTGCCGTCCGGGGTGCCGGGCGCGTTGATCCGCACGTAGGCGGGGCGCCGTCCGGGCCGCCCCTCGGCGAGCACGCCCGCGACGGTGCGGCGCGCGGTCTCCTTGGCGTCCGGGGCGACGGCGTCCTCCAGGTCGAGGACGACCGCGTCCGCGGCGGAGTCCAGGGCCTTGCCGATGCGGTCGGGACGGTCGCCGGGGACGTACAGCCAGGTCCGGTGCGGATGCTCCGGCCCGGTCACTTGACCACCCCCTTGGCGCGCAGTTCGCCGAGCTCTGCCTCGCCTACCCCGTAGCGGCCGAGGATCTCGGCGGTGTGCGCGCCGAGCGGCGGCCCGGCCGAGTCGATGCGCCCGGGCGTCCGCGAGAGCCGGAACAGCACGTTCTGCATCTTCACGGGGCCGAGCTCGTCGTCGGGGACGGTGGCGATGGTGCCGAGCGCGGCGAACTGGGGGTCGGTCATCACGTCGGCGGCGGTGTAGATCGGCGCGACGGCGGCCTCCGCCTCCTCGAACGCCTTCACGACCTCGTCGCGGTCGCGCTGCGCGATCCACGAGCCGACGGCCTCGTCCAGCTCGTCGGCGTGCTCGGCGCGCTCGGCGCCGGTGGCGAACCACGGCTCGTCGATGAACTCGGGCCGGCCGACCAGCCGCATCACCCGCTCGGCGATGGACTGGGCGCTGGTGGAGATCGCGACCCAGCCGCCGTCGCGGGTCCGGTAGGTGTTGCGCGGCGCGTTGTTGTGCGACCGGTTGCCGGTGCGGGCCTGCAGCTCGCCGAGCTGGTCGTAGGTGATGATCTGCGGGCCGAGCAGGGTGAGGATCGGCTCGATGATCGCCAGGTCGACGACCTGGCCCTCGCCGGTCGCCTCCCGCGCGCGCAGCGCCGTCATCACGGCGAACGCGGTGGTCAGCGCGGCGATCCCGTCGGCGAGGCCGAACGGCGGCAGGGTCGGCGGTCCGTCCGGCTCGCCGGTGATCGCGGCGAACCCGCTCATCGCCTCGGCGAGCGTGCCGAAGCCGGGCCGCCGCGAGTACGGGCCGGTCTGCCC
The DNA here is from genome assembly GCF_014706005.1 of Actinomadura sp. RB99. Lineage (NCBI taxonomy): Bacteria > Bacillati > Actinomycetota > Actinomycetes > Streptosporangiales > Thermomonosporaceae > Actinomadura > Actinomadura sp. RB99. Next base: position 33,161 of record NZ_JABMCA010000012.1, read on the forward strand.
GAACCCGGTGACCCGGGCCAGCACCAGCCGCGGGTTGATCCGCTTCAGCTCGTCGTAGCCGAGGCCCCAGCGCTCCAGCGTGCCGGGCCGGAAGTTCTCGATCACCACGTCGGCGTCGGCGGCGAGCCGGCGGAAGATCTCCTGGCCCTCGGGAGAGCCGAGGTAGAGGGTGATCGCCTTCTTGTTGCGGCCGAGCATCTTCCACCACAGCCCGACGCCGTCGCGGCGGGCGCCGTGGCTGCGCACCGGGTCGCCCTTCGGGTGCTCGATCTTGACGACCTCGGCCCCGAAGTCGGCGAGCAGCGTGGCCGCCAGCGGCCCGGCGAACAGGGTGGCCGCGTCGAGCACGCGGACTCCGGACAGGGCGTCGGGCATGGGCGGTACCGCCTTCGGTTCTGATCGTTTCTCTAAGCGGAACAATGGTAAGTCCATGTTCCGGTGCCGTGCGGGCGCCGGATGTCTTCAAGTTGGCATCGGCTGTCGAGTTCCGTCAAGTTTCACCAAGATATTGACCAGGTCACGTGATGGATGCCACCATGACGCATCAGTGGCCCGGTGTTCCTCTAAGCGGAACGATCGTCGTGAGGTGGCACCGGGCAGGCAGGAGAGGTGAATGTCGGCTCGAAAGCTCGCCGCCGGGCTCGGCGCGTGCGCGGCCCTGCTGGCCGCCACCGCCGGCTGCGGCGGCTCGGCGCCCTCCGGCGCCGCCGGGGCCGCGGCCGGCCGCGACAGCGGCCCGGTGCGGATCGGCGCCCTGCACCCGGTCAGCGGCGCGAACGCGGTCGACGGCCAGCAGATGCGGCGCGGCGCGCAGATGGCGGTCGAGGCCATCAACGCCGCCGGAGGCATCACGTCCCTCGGCGGCCGCAAGGTGGAGCTGGAAACCGGCGACACCCAGGGCAAGGCGGAGGTCGGCCAGAGTGAGGCGCAGCGGCTGATCTCCGAGGGCGCGGTCGGCCTCGTCGGCACCTACCAGAGCGCGGTCAGCACCAACGTCTCCGTGGTCGCCGAACGCAACCGCGTCCCGTTCGTCATGGACGTCACCGCGTCGGACGCGATCTTCTCGCACGGCTACCGGTACTCGTTCCGGGTGCAGCCGGGCAGCGCGGCGATCGCGGACGCGGCGGCCCGCTACCTCAAGGAGGTCTCGGAGAAGGCGGGCAAGCCCGTCAAGAAGGTGGCGTTCCTGCACGAGCAGACCGACTTCGGCAGCGGCGCCGCCGAGGCGTTCGCCAAGGCGGCGAAGAGGCTCGGCATCCAGGTCGGCCCGAACATCAGCTACGACGCGGTGACCGCGTCCGACCTCACCGCGCAGATCACCCAGGTCAAGGCGTCCGGCGCGGACGTGCTGGCCGTCGCCGGCTACTACCGCGACGGGCTCCTCGCCGCCAAGGCGATCAACGCGGTCAAGCCGAACCTGAACGCGGTGTGGGGCGTGTCGGACGGCGCGTTCGACCAGCCCAAGTTCGTCAGCGACGTCGGCTCGCTCGGCGAGCGCTACTTCAGCACCAACTACCACTACGACGCGCAGAACCCCGGCACGGTGAAGCTGCGCGCCGAGTACCAGAAGCGCTACGGCGCGCCGATGCGCACCGGCGCCGTCCTCGCCTACGACGCCGTCCAGGTGATCGCGCAGGGCGTGGAGCGGGCCGCGAGCACCGACCCGACGAAGGTCCGCGCCGCGATCGCCTCGTCGCAGGTGCGGCCGCTGACCGTCGGCACGGGGCCGATCGCCTTCGCCGCCAACGGCGACAACAAGAACGCGCTGCCCGTCCTCATGCAGGTGCAGAACGGGCAGATCAAGCAGGTCTATCCCCAGGACAAGGCCGAATCCCAGCCCAACTACTCGGTGACGTGGCGGCCATGAGCGACACAACTGCGAACCTCAGAGCGGCCGCCCTGCGCGGCCCCGTCCTCAAGCGCGCCGCCCTCACCGGCGGCCTGGTCGCGATCGCCATCGCGGTCGCGCTGATCCGGTCCGGCAGCGGCCTGGTCGTCTGGCAGTCGGTGGTGACCGGCCTGCTGACCGGCGGTCTCTACGGGCTGATCGCGATGGGCCTCACGCTGATCTTCGGCGTGCTGGACATCGTCAACTTCGCGCACGGCGCCCTGCTGGCCGTCGCGATGTTCATCGCCTTCGGGGTGGTGCAGGGCACGGGCCTGCACCCCTACCTCACCCTCGTCATCGCGGTGCCCGCGCTGTTCCTCGTCGGCGCGGTCGTGCACCGCGGCCTGCTCAGCGGCTCGGGCGGCGCGACGCTGGAGAACCAGCTGCTGATCACCCTCGGGCTGTCGCTGCTGCTGGAGAACGGGCTGCTGATGTTCTTCGGCGCCGAGCCGAAGAACGTCCCGCTGCCCGGCGACTTCCAGTTCTCGCTGTTCGGCGCGGTGGTGACCGGCGGCCGGCTGTACGCCTTCATCGGCGCGATCCTGATCGGCGCGGTGCTGTTCTACCTGCTGCGCCGCACCCGGTTCGGCACCGCGATCCGCGCGGTCGCGGCGAACGGGCAGGGCGCGGAGCTGGTCGGCGTGAACGTCCGCCGCGTCCACACCCTCACGTTCGCGATCGGGACGGCCTGCGCCGGCGCCGCCGCCGTGCTGGCGGCGCCGCTGGTCACCGTCACGCCGACGCTCGGCGACCAGTTCAACATCACCGCGTTCGTGGTGGTGGTGCTCGGCGGCATGGGCAACGTCGCGGGCGCGCTGGTCGGCGGCCTGCTGATCGGCCTGGTCGAGCAGCTCACCACCATCTACATGGGCGGGCAGAGCTCGCTGCTCGGGGTGTTCGTCGTGTTCCTGGTCGTGCTGTTCCTGCGGCCCGAGGGCCTCTTCGGGAGGAAGTCATGAGCGGAGCGAACCGGGGGGCGCGGGGGGTCGTCCCCTCGCAGGGAGCAGGCATGAGCGGCCTCACCATCGCCGGCGGGCGCGACACGGGCGGCGCCGTCCGCCCGGTCAAGGCGCCGCCGCTGCGCCCGCAGAACCGGCAGCTGGCCGTCCTCGCCGTGCTGCTGGTCGTCGCGATCCCGCTGCCGCTGGTGCTGCCGCCCGCGATGGGCGCGGTCGCGGTCCGCATCCTGATCTTCCTGCTGATGGCCATCGGCTGGAACGTGATGAGCGGGTTCGGCGGGATGTTCAGCTTCGGGCACGCGGCGTTCTTCGGCCTCGGCGCCTACACCAGCGCGTACCTGCTGGTGAAGCACGACGTGTCGCCGTGGATCGGGATGCTGGCGGGGATGGCGGTCGCGGCCGTCGTCGCCGTCGTCATCGGCTACTTCGCGTTCCGCTACAAGCTGCGCGGCGCCTACTTCGCCCTCGCGACGTTCGCGTTCGCCGAGATGCTCCGGCTGATCGCCACCACCACCGACTTCACCAACAAGGCCGTCGGGTTCAGCGTCCCGCTGATCCAGGGCTCCTCGCTCTGGAAGATCCAGTTCGCCGCGGACTCGCCCGCCTACTTCTGGGTCGCGCTCGCGCTCGCCGGGATCGCCGCGCTGGTCAGCATCCTGTTCCTGCACTCGCGGACGGGACGCTACGTCACCGCGATCCGCGACGACGAGGTGGCGGCCGCCGCGCTCGGCACCCCGGTGATGCGCTACAAGCTGGTCACCGTCGCGCTGTCGGCGGCGATCACCGCGGTCGCGGGCGCCTTCTACACGCAGTACTACCTGTTCGTGAACCCGGACCTGGCGTTCGGCTCCTCGGTGTCGATCCAGGCGATCGCGACCGTGGTGATCGGCGGGATCGGCACGGTCTGGGGCCCGGTGGTCGGGGCGATCATCCTCGGGTCGCTGTCGGACCTGACGGCGACGCTGCTGCGCACGCCGCCGGACTTCCTGAACTTCCTGCAGGGCCGCAGCGGCCTGGACGTCGCGCTGTACGCGGTCCTGCTGATCCTCATCGTCCGGGTGCTGCCGAAGGGCATCGTCGGCACGATCCAAGCGAGGTGGCGGCGGTGAAGCTGCTGGACGTCGACGGCGTCGGCAAGGACTTCCGGGGCCTGCGCGCCCTGTCGGAGGTCGGGTTCGAGGTGGAGCCGGGGGAGATCCTCGGGATCATCGGCCCGAACGGCGCCGGGAAGACCACCCTGTTCAACGTGATCAGCGGCGCGATCGCGCCCGACGCAGGCCGGGTCGTGTTCGGCCGCAAGGACGTCACCGGCACGGCGCCGCACCGGATCGCCCGCGCCGGCATGGTCCGCACGTTCCAGCTGATGCGCCCGTTCGGGAGCATGAGCGTCCTGGAGAACGTGGGCCTGGCCGCGCAGCACCGCCGGGGGCCGCTGCGCAGGCTGCGCGGCGAGGCGATGGAGGTGGTGGAGCGGGTCGGGCTCGGCCCGTGGGCGCACCGTCCCGCGACGGAGCTGCCGACCGCCGGCCTCAAGCGCCTCGAACTGGCCCGCGCCCTCGCCATGCGGCCGAAGGTGCTGCTGCTGGACGAGGTGCTCGCCGGCCTCGTCCCCGCCGAGCGCGAGCCCGTCCTGGACCTGCTCGCCGCGCTGCGCGAGGAGGACGGCACGACGCTGCTGTTCATCGAGCACATCATGGCCGCCGTGATGCGGCTGTCGGACCGGGTGCTGGTCCTCGACCAGGGGCGGGTGCTGGCCACCGGCTCCGCCGAGCAGGTCACCTCCGATCCCCGGGTGATCGAGGCGTACCTCGGAGAGGAGCCCGGTGATGCTGAGGATTGACAAGCTCTGCGCCGGCTACGGCCGGATGCGGATCCTGCACGAGATCGACCTGGAGGTCGGCGCGGGCGAGATCGTCGCGCTCGTCGGCGCGAACGGCGCGGGCAAGACGACGACGCTGCGGGCCGTCTGCGGGCAGCTGCGCGCGACGTCCGGGACGATCACCTTCGGCGGCGCGTCCACCGCGGGCCGCCGCCCCGACCAGCTCGTCCGCGACGGGCTGGTGCACGTCCCGGAGGACCGGGCGCTGTTCGGCACGCTCACCGTCGAGGAGAACCTGCGGATGGGCGCCTGGACGCGGCCCGCCGCCGAGATCGACAAGGACATGCGCGAGGTGTTCGCGCTGTTCCCGGTGCTCGCCGAGCGCCGCTCCACGGTCGCGCAGACGTTCTCCGGCGGGCAGCAGCAGATGCTCGCGATCGGCCGCGCGCTGATGGCCCGCCCGAAGCTGCTCATGCTGGACGAGCCGTCCACCGGCCTGTCGCCCAAGCTCACCTGGGCGGTGCTCGACGCGGTCAAGGCGATCCGCGACTCCGGGGTGGCGGTGCTGCTCGTCGAGCAGAACGCCAAGCAGGCGCTCGGCATCGCCGACCGCGCCTACGTGCTGGAGAGCGGATCGACCGTGCTGCACGGGACGGGCGCCGAGCTGGCCGGATCCGCCGAGGTCAGGAAGGCCTACCTGGGACTGTGAACGAGGAAGCGAAGCGGGCGGCGGCGCGGCTCGGGGAGTGGGCCGCCGCCCTGGACACCGCGGACGTGCCGCGCCCCGTGCTCGACCGGCTGTCGCTGGTCCTGCTGGACACCTTCGGGGTGACCGCGCTCGGCGCGGCGCTGGACGAGCAGGCCGCGCTGCGGTCGGCGTGGAACGCTCCGGACGGCCCCGCCCCGCTGATCGGCGCGGGCCGGTCCGTCACCGTCGACGCCGCGGCCTGGTTGAACGCGATGGCGCTGGTCTCGCTGGAGCTGGACGAGGGCAACAAGTACGCCAAGGGGCATCCGGCGGCGCACGGGTTCCCCGCGGTGCTGGCGCTGGCCTCCGAACTCGACGCGACGGGCCCGGACACGGCCGCCGCGCTGCTGGCCGCCTACGAGGTCGCGTCCCGGTTCGGGCAGGCGACCTCGCTCCGGCCCGGTGCGCACCCGCACGGGAGCTGGGGCGTCGCCGGAGCCGCCGCCGGCTGCGCCCGGCTGCTGCGGCTCGGCCCCGAGGCCACCGCCGCCGCGATCGACGCCGGCGCCGGGCTGCCGGTCGCGGGGCACTTCTCGTCCGCCACGGACGGGAACCCGGTCCGCGACGCGTGGATGGGCGCGTCCAACCTGTCCGGGCTGGTCGCGGCGCGGATGGCGGCCGCCGGCCTGGCCCGCAACACCGGCACGGCGGGCGGCTCGCTCGGCGACCTGCTCGGCGGTTTCGACGCCGCCGGGCTGACGGGCGGGCTCGGCGAGCGCTGGGACGTCACGCGCGGCTACTTCAAGCGGCACGCGTCGTGCTCGTTCACCCATCCGGCCGCCGACGCGGTGCTCCCGCTGCGGGCGGGCCTCGACCCGTCCAGGATCAGCAGGATCCTCGTCGAGACGCACGCGCTCGGCGCCGGGCTCGGGTCGCCCGAATGGGACAACCGGCTGTCGGCGATGTTCTCCACCCCCTTCGTCGTCGCGACCGCGCTGTTGGACGGCGAGGTCGGGCCGCGCGCCTCCGATGCCGCCCGGCTCGGCGACCCCGCGCTGCGGGACCTCGCCCGCCGGGTCCGCCTCGTCGCGGCCGGCGACCTGACCGCGCGGCTGCCCGCCGAGCGCGCCGCCCGCGTGACGATCGAGCTGGACGACGGCACGTCCCTCACCCGCGAGCAGCCGAACCCGGTCGGCGACGCCGACCACGAGCCGCTCACCGAGCCGGACGTGATCCGGATGCTGAAGGCGTGGCTGCCGGGCCGCGCCGCCCTGGTCGACCGCGCCGCCGCGGTCGCCCGCGAACTGCCCGCCATGGCCCGCGTCGGCGGCGCGCTGCGCGGGCTGGCCGACGACACCGCCGAGAAGGAGCCGAGTTGATGCGCGCACTGTCCGTGACGCCGATCCACCTGCCGCCGGAGGAGATCACGCGGCGGCAGGCCCGCTACGACCGGCTCGCCCCCGCCGGGCTGAGCATCGAGCTGCGCGACGTCGGGCCCGGCGCCCCGGGATCGCTGGACGACGAGGCGTCGATCCGGGTCTCCGAGCGCGAGGTCGCCGCCGCCGTGGCCGCCGCCGTGGCCGAGCCGGACGCGGCCTGGGACGTGGTCCTCCCCGACTGCGTGCTCGACCCGGCCGTCCCGGACGGGCCCGCTGACCAGCGCGTTCCGGTCAACGGGCTGCTGAGGCTGAGTAGCATGGCGCTTGCTGCGAAGAATGTCCGATTCGGGGCCGTGGTGCGGAACGAGGCGATCGGCGCGGAGCTGGGCCGCCGCCTCAAGGCCTACGGGCTGGACGCCTACGTCGCCGGCATCGCCGTGCTGGAACTGCCGTTCGACGCCGTCGCCGAGGGCGAGACGTGGAACGCCGCGCTCGGCGAGGCGGTCGACGCGCTCGCCGCGCAGGGCGCCGCCGCCGTGATCAACGGCTGCTCCGCCGTGGACGTGGAGGAGGGCCGGTTCGCGGCGGAGGTCGTCGACCCGACCGCCCTCGCACTGCAGGTCCTCGTCGCCGGGAGGGCGTCATGACCGACATCGATCTCGTCGTGGCGGGCGCCGGCGGCGGCCTCGCCGGGGCGCTGCGCGCCGCCGAGCTGGGACTGACCGTGGTCGTCGTGGAGTCCAGCGAGCACTTCCGGCGCGGCAACAACACCTCGATGTCCACGGCGATGTTCCCCGGCGCCGGCTCGCGCTGGCAGGCCGAGCAGGGCGTGGACGACTCCCCGGACCGGTTCGTCGCCGACATCGAGGCCAAGACCAAGGGCCGCGCCGACGCCCGGCTCGCCCGCACGCTCGCGGAGGTCAGCGCGCCGCTCGTCGAGTGGCTCGCCGACTCGGTGGAGCTGCCGCTCGACCTGGTCACCGACTTCAACTACCCGGGCCACTCCGTCACGCGCTGCCACTCCGTCCCCGGGCGGCACGGCTCCAGCGTGATCGACCATCTGGCCCGCCGCGCCCGCGCGCACCCGAACATCGACCTGCTCGTCCCCGCGAAGCTCACGAACGTGGCGACAGGCGGGGACGGCGCGGTCCGGGCGGCCGTCGTGCAGTACCCCGACGGGACGGAGGAGGAGATCCCGACCCGGGCCGTGCTGCTGGCCACCAACGGTTTCGGCGCGGACCGGGACCTCGTGCGCCGCCACCTTCCGGAGATCGCCGACGCCCTCTACCAGGGCAGCGACCAGTCGCTCGGCGACGCGCTGCGGATCGGCGGCGGCCTCGGCGCCGCCACCGGCTACCTCGACGCCTACCAGGGCCACGGCGCCGTCGCCGCCGGCGCGGGCACCCTCGTCGGCTGGGCCACGATCATCCACGGCGCGATCATGGTGGACCTGGAGGGCCGCCGGTTCGGCGACGAGACGCGCGGCTACTCCGAGTACGCCGCCGAACTCGCCGCCCGGCCCGGCGCCACCGGCTGGATCGTCCTGGACGAGACGATCTTCCACCAGTGCGAGCCGTTCAAGGACTTCCGCGACACCGTCGAGTCGGGCGTGCTGGTCTGGGCCGACGACGCCGACGGCCTCGCCAAGGCCACCGGGCTGCCCGCCGGGGCCCTCGCCGCCGAACTGGAGACCGCCGCCGCCGTCGCGCGCGGCGAGCGCGCCGACGAGCACGGCCGCGCCAACTGGGAGCGCCCGCTCGCCGCGCCGTACGCGGCGGTCCGGGTCGTCCCGGCACTGTTCCACACGCAGGGCGGGCTGATCGTCAACGAGGACGCCGCCGTCGTCGACCACGACGACCGCCCCATCCCCGGCCTGTACGCGGCGGGCGGCGCGGCGGCCGGGATCTCCGGCCACGGCGCCGACGGCTACCTGCCCGGCAACGGCCTGCTGCCCGCCTTCGGGCTCGCCTACCTCGCGGCCGGCGACGTGGCGCGCCGCCGCCCCGCCCCCGGACCTTCCGAACGCTGACCGCCCCACGACACTGAGGAGAGATGAATTGGCCACGACCGAGCTGCTGCTGAAGAACGTACGGGTGGTCCGTCCCGACGCTCCCGAGGGCGCCGAGCCCGAGCGCCTCGACATCGCCGTCAACGACGGCACCATCGTCCGCCTCGCGCCCGACCTGCCCGATGACGACGCCGCGACGGTGGTGGACGGCGGCGGCAGGCTGGCGTTCCCCGGCGTGGTGGACGCGCACCAGCACTGGGGCATCTACAACGAGCTTGCCACCGACACCCGTTCGGAGAGCCGCGCCAGCGCGCAGGGCGGCGTCACCACCTCGCTGACCTACATGCGCACCGGGCAGTACTACCTGAACAAGGGCGGCCCGTACCGCGAGTTCTTCCCCGAGGTGCTGAGCGCCGCGAGCGGCAACGCCTACGTCGACTACGCCTTCCACCTCGCGCCGATGATGGCGGAGCACATCGAGGAGATCCCGTACCTCGTCGAGGAGCACGGCGTCACCTCGTTCAAGATCTTCATGTTCTACGGGAGCCACGGGCTGCACGGCCGCTCCACCAGCCAGAGCGAGTTCCTGATGACGCCGCCGGACGAGCGGTACGACATCGCGCACTTCGAGTTCGTCATGCGCGGCATCCAGAAGGCCCGCGAGCAGCTGTCCGACTACGCCGACCACATCTCGCTGTCGCTGCACTGCGAGACCGCCGAGATCATGACGGCGTACACGAAGATGGTCGAGCGGGAGGGCAGGCTCACCGGCCTGCGCGCCTACAGCGCCTCGCGCCCGCCGCACTCCGAGGGCCTCGCCGTCACCATCGCCTCCTACCTCGCGCACGAGACGGGCCTGCCGAACATCAACCTGCTGCACCTGTCGTCGGAGAAGGCGCTGTCGGCGGCGCTGACCATGGCGTCGGCGTTCCCGCACATCGACTTCCGCCGCGAGGTCACGATCGGGCACCTGCTCGCCGACGTCGACACCGCGCATGGCCTCGGCGGCAAGGTCAACCCGCCGCTGCGCGACCGCGAGGACGTCGAGGCGCTCTGGCGGCACGTCCTCGCCGGCGAGGTCGACTGGGTCGTCAGCGACCACGCCTGCTGCCGCGACGAGATGAAGTTCGGCGCCGACCGCGACGACATCTTCCTGGCCAAGTCCGGGTTCGGCGGCGCCGAGTACCTGCTGCCCGGCCTGGTCGGCGAGGGCGCCAAGCGGGGCCTGCCGCTCCAGCGCGTCGCGAAGCTGACCTCGTGGAACCCGGCCCGCCGCTACGGCCTGCTCACCAAGGGGACCATCGCCGAGGGCTACGACGCCGACATCGCGCTGGTCGACCCGGACGTGTCCTGGACGGTCCGCGCCGCCGACTCGGAGTCCACGCAGGAGTACACCCCGTTCGAGGGCTTCCCGATGACGGCGAAGGTCACCGACACGTTCGTGCGCGGCAACCACGTGTACTCCGACGGGAAGGTGCTCGGCGACCCGGTCGGCAAGTACCTGCGGCGCGGCCGCTGACGTCTCCCTAGGATCATCGGGTGACCAACCAGACCGCAGAGCGGCAGTCGTCCGGCACGGAGGTGGCCGGCCGGGTCGCCGACGTGCTGCTGCTGTTCGCCGGGGGGCCGCAGTACCTCGGCGTCAGCGCGATCAGCCGGGAGCTCGGCATCTCCAAGGCCGTCGTGCACCGCATCCTGCGGTCGCTGGTGTCGCGGGAGATGCTGGAGGCGGACCCCGGCGGGTACCGGCTCGGGCCCGCCGCCGTCGCGCTCGGCGTCAGCGCGCTGCGCCGGTTCAACGTCCGCAACGCCGCCGCGCCGGTGCTGCGCCGGCTGCGCGACGAGACCGGAGAGACGACGACGCTGTCCGGGCTCGTCGCCGACGAGCGGGTCTACCTCGACCAGTTCGAGAGCCCGCACGAGGTCAAGATGACCGTCGAGGTCGGCCGCCGGTTCCCGCTGCACGCGGGCTCCTCGGGCAAGGTGATCCTCGCCTTCCTGCCCGAGGAGCGCCGCGAGGCGCTGCTGGCCCGCCCGCTGGCCGCGCTGACCCCCGGCACCGTCACCGACGTGGCGGCGCTGCGCGCCCAGCTCGCCGAGACGGCACGCGAGGGCGTCGGCGTCTCGCTGGGGGAGCGGCAGGCCGACGCCGGGTCGGTCGCCGCGCCGCTGTTCGGCCCGGACGGCGAGGTGCACGGCTCGATCAGCGTCTGCGGCCCCCGGCACCGCTTCACCCCGGAGGCCGTGGAGCGGTACCGGGCGCTCGTCCGCGACGCCGCCGAGGAGATCACGCGGACGTGGACGACCCACCGGTGACCGGCCGGTAGTGCGTCGTGAGGCGCCGCTCGTCGTCCAGCGTGTGGAACGCGACGCCGGGCGGCGCCTCGTGGTCGGCGACGGGGCCGTCCTGCCCGGGGAGCCGGATGGTGGAGACGACCCCCGGCGCCACCAGCAGCGGCCGCCCGGCGAACGTGGTGGCCGCCGCCGTGTGCGCGTGCCCGCACAGCACGGCCGCCACCTGCGGGTGCCGGTCGAGCACGGCGGCGAGCCGTTCCGCCCCGAACAGCCGGATCCCGTCGACGTACGGGACGCCGAGCGTCACCGGCGGATGGTGGAAGCAGACGAACGCCGGGGCGCCGGGCCGGTCGCCGAGCACGCCGTCCAGCCAGCCGAGCGTCTCGTCGGAGAGGTACCCGTGGTCCTCCCCGGGGACGGACGAGTCGCACATGGCGAAGACCGCGCCCCCGATCTCGTGCACCCGGTCGACCGGCCCGCCGGACGGCTCCTCGCCGAGCAGCGCCTTGCGGAACGCCTCCCGCCGGTCGTGGTTGCCGGGGCAGGTCAGCACGGGGTGCGGCGACCGGAGGACCGCGCGGGCCGCCTCGTACTCGGCGGGCGCGCCGTGGTCGGCGACGTCCCCGGTGACGAGGACGGCGTCGAGCGGCAGCCCGTCCAGGTGCCGCATGACGCGGCGGGTGCGTTCGAGGGCGCGCTCCCCGCCGTCGAGATGGGTGTCGCTGAGCTGCGCGAAAGTGATCATGCCGCGAATCTAGGCCGCGACAGGACCGACCTTAAGATCCAGTTCCATGGCGGAAGAGTGGACCAGTCCGGGGGTCGACCTGCACCTGGAGCTCGACCCGTCCGGTGGGCGCCGGGACGCCCTCGAACGCGCCCTCCGCGACGCGGTCAGGTCCGGGCGCCTCGGGCCGGGCGCGGTCGTCCCCTCGACGCGCGCCCTCGCCGCCCAGCTCGGCGTCTCGCGCGGCACGGTGACGGCCGCCTACGACCAGCTGATCGCCGAGGGCTACCTGACGGCCCGCCAGGGCGCCGCGACCCGGGTCGCCGAGATCCGTTCCGGGCTCCCTTCCGCGGAGCCCGGGAAGCCCGCGCCCGAGGGACCCCCGCCCGGGAAGCCCTCGCCCGCGCCAAGACCCGTCTGGGCCGGTTCGTGGGCGACCGCCGGGACGGTCGCGCACGACCTGCGGCCCGGCCGTCCCGACCTCGGCACCTTCCCCGCGTCGGCCTGGCTGCGCTCGACGCGCCGCGTCCTGACCACGGCGGGCCCCGAGGCGCACGCGCTCAGCGACCCGCGCGGGCGGCCCGAGCTGCGCGACGCCCTCGCCGGCTACCTGCGGCGCGTCCGGGGCGTCGACGCCGACCCGGGCCGGATCGTGATCACGTCCGGGTACGCGCAGGGGCTCGGCCTGCTCGCCCGGCTCCTCGGCGACGCCGGGACGTCCGCCGTCGCCATGGAGGAGCCGGGGCATCCGTACCACCGCATGATCGTCGCCCGCGCGGGACTCCGGGTCGCCCCTCTGCCGGTGGACGGCCTCGGCGCCCGCACCGACCTGCCCGTGGACGCCGGCGCGGTGGTGCTCACCCCGGCGCACCAGTACCCGTCCGGCGCCACGCTCGCCCCGGACCGCCGCCGCGCCGCGGCCGCGTGGGCGCGCGACACCGGCGGGCTCGTCGTCGAGGACGACTACGACGGCGAGTTCCGCTACGACCGCCAGCCCGTCGGCTCCCTCCAGGGCACCGCGCCGGGCCACGTCGTCTACGCGGGCACCGCGTCCAAGACGCTCGCGCCGGCGCTGCGGCTGGCCTGGCTGGTACTGCCCGCCGCCCTGGTCGAGCCGGTCGCGGAGGCCAAGCGCCTCGCCGACGCGCACACCCCGTCGCTCGGGCAGCTCGTCCTCGCCGACCTGATCACCGGCCACGCCTACGACCGGCACGTGCGCGCCGCCCGGCTGCGCTACCGGCGCCGCCGGGACGAACTGGTCGGGGCGCTGCGGCGGCGGGCGCCGCACGTGCGCGTGCTGGGCGTCGCGGCCGGGCTGCACGCCCTCGTGCTGCTCCCGGACGGCGGTCCCGGCGAGGCCGAGGTCATGGCGCGGGCGGCGGCGCGCGGCCTCGCGCTCCAGCCGCTCGGCGAGTTCTGGCAGCGGCCGGACGGGCGCCCGCAGGGACTCGTCGTCGGCTACAGCACCCCGCTCCGGTCCGGCTACGCCGCCGCGCTCGACGCGCTCTGCTCCGTCCTGCGGTACAAAGCCTGATCGGTCCGGTTTGTCGGCCCTGCTCCTCAACACCGCGGGGCGCTTCTGCAAGGATCCTCTGTCATGAGCCTTCTTGAGACCCTGGCCGGCAAGGGACTGCGGCGCGAGCCGCCGACGCGGGACGAGGCGCTGGCGGTGCTGGCGACGTCCGACGACGACATCCTCGACGTGGTGGCCGCCGCCGGCCGTGTCCGCCGGCACTGGTTCGGCCGCCGGGTCAAGCTGAACTACCTGGTCAACCTCAAGTCCGGGCTGTGCCCCGAGGACTGCTCGTACTGCTCGCAGCGGCTCGGCTCGAAGGCCGACGTCCTCAAGTACACGTGGCTGAAGCCCGAGGAGGCCGCCGACGCGGCCGCCGCCGGGATGGCGGCCGGCGCCAAGCGGGTCTGCCTGGTCGCCAGCGGCCGCGGCCCGACGGACCGCGACGTCGAGCGCGTCGCCGACACCATCGCCGCGATCAAGGAGCGCGGCGACGTGGAGATCTGCGCCTGCCTCGGCCTGCTCGGCGACGGCCAGGGCGAGCGGCTCGCCGAGGCCGGCGCGCACGCCTACAACCACAACCTCAACACCTCCGAGGGCGTGTACGGCGACATCTGCACCACCCACGACTTCAGCGACCGGCAGGACACCGTCCAGAAGTCGAAGGACGCCGGCCTGTCCCCGTGCTCCGGCCTCATCGCCGGGATGGGGGAGACCGACGAGGACCTCGTCGACGTCGCGTTCGCGCTCCGCGACCTCGGCGTGGACTCGGTCCCCGTCAACTTCCTCATCCCGTTCGACGGCACGCCCCTCGCCGAGCGTTGGGCGCTCACCCCGCAGCGCTGCCTGCGGATCCTCGCGATGGTCCGGTTCGTCCACCCGGACGCGGAGGTCCGGCTCGCCGGCGGCCGCGAGATCCACCTGCGCAGCCTGCAGCCGCTCGCCCTGCACGTCGTCAACTCGATCTTCCTCGGCGACTACCTGACCAGCGAGGGCCAGGCCGGCAAGGCCGACCTGGAGATGATCGAGGACCTCGGCTTCGAGGTGGAGGGCGCCGACACGCCCAGCATGCCGGAGCACCGCCGCGCCGAGACGGTGTCCGTCCGCCGCCGCGGCGCGGGCACGGCGCTGCCGCCGAACGCCTGACCGGGGACCCGGGCGGCGTCAGCCGGCCTTGGCGATGATGTCGGCGATGCCGCGCTCGGCCAGCGCGGCGATCGTGAACGACGGATTCGCGCCGCCGACGCTGCCCGGGACCATCGACCCGTCCAGCGCGTACAGGCCCTTGTAGCCCTTCACCCGCCCGTACAGGTCGGACGAGGTGCCGAGCACGCACCCGCCCAGCGGGTGCGCGGTCAGCGTCGCCGGCCACGTCACCGCGATCGGGATGGCGTCGGAGTTGGCGTGCATCACCTTGTTCACCCAGTCCGTCGCCGACTTCGCCGCCGCGTCCGCCTTGCCCGCCCAGTCCGAGAGCTTCACCGTCCTGCCGGCCTTGTCGTAGACGAAGCTCGCGCGGTTCTCCAGGTCGGCGGTCATCACCAGCGTCTGCACGATCGGCAGGCCCTGCGCCTCGATGAGCTGCCAGCTCTCCACCCGCATCGGCAGCTCGAACTCCCCGTCCACGAAGATCGTGGACGCGCTCGGCGCGCCCTGGCTCGGCCCCGCCGGGCCCGCGTAGCTGTACCCGGCGTACTGGTCGCCGTTGTCGCCGAACCCCGTCCCCACCGACGCGTCCAGGTCGGGCAGCGCGCCCGTCTCCCGCGCCGCGACGAGGAGCCGGTTGGTGTTGAGCGTCACGGCGCACAGGAAGAGCATGTCGCAGGTGTACTCGACGGTGTCGAGGGTCCGGCCCGCGGTGTCGAGATGCCGGACGGCCAGCCGGTACCTGCCGTCCGTCCCGATCCCGATCGACGTCACCTCGCTCATCGTCTGGAACCGCACCTTCCCGGTGGCCTTCGCCGCCGGGATGTAGTTCACCGTCAGGCTGTTCTTGGCGCCGTCGCTGCACCCGAAGTCCGCTTCGCCCGCGATGGCGGACGGACGCACCGCGCCGGCCAGCTCCTTGCGCAGCACGTCCCAGTTGAACATCGACATCAGCCGCTCGGACGTGTACCCGGCCTTCGCGACGTGCTGGTCCCACACCCGCGAATGCGTGAACGGCGCCGACCCGTAGACGTCGTCCGGCATCACGCTCGGCTTCAGCACCGACTGCACCTTCGGGTACCACTTCGACGTCATCTCCTGATAGGTGATGTCCGCCGGGAACAGCTTCTCGAAGTACTTCCGCGGCGGCGCCACCGTCGCGCACGTGTACACCAGCGACCCGCCGCCGAGCCCCGCGCCGCACGCGATGTTCAGGTTCTTCTCGTTCGACACCTCCATGACGCCCGCATACGGCGTCATCGGGAACGGCAGCACCATCGGCCAGTCCGCGTAATCGCGGAACCAGAACATCTTCTCGCTGTAGTTCAGCTGCGATCCGAACACCGCCTTCTGCGGGTCCGTCGTCCATTCCTGGCCGCGTTCCAGGACGAGCGTGTCCACGCCGGCCTGCCCGAGCCGGCACGCGCTGATCGACCCGCCGAACCCGGACCCGACCACGATCGCCTTGTAGTCCGTCCTCTCCGCGGCGGACGCCGGGCGCCCGAGCGCCCCGCCCAGCGCGACGGCCAGCCCGCCTCCGGCGGACGCCTGCAGGAACGAACGGCGGCTGGGCGTGCTCATGGGACGACCTCCGGCCTCGGGGTGGTTGCCGGAAACTGTCGCCCACGCCCGACCGCCGCGGAATGAAGCTCGCCACCAACTTCCCGGCGGGTCGTTGTGAGCCGCCTGACAGAAACAAATCCCGTTGCGCTCGTCCGGGTGCCCTCGCCAGCATGCTCGGATGACACCACCACCCGCGACCGGCCGCCGCCTGCCCTGGGAGGCGGTCCCCGCCGCGCTGCGCGCGGACGTCGAGGAACGACTCGGCGGCGACGTGGTGGAGGCCGCGACGCAGCCCGGCGGGTTCTCACCGGGCGTCGCCGCCCGCCTCCGCCTCGCCGGCGGCCGCCGCGCGTTCGTCAAGGCGGTCGGCCCGGCGCCGAACCCCGACAGCCCCGCCATCCACCGCGCCGAAGCGGCCATCGCCGCCGCCCTCCCGGACGACGCGCCCACACCCGCCTTCCTCGGCTCGTTCGACCGCGACGGCTGGGTCGTCCTGCTCTTCGAGGACGTCGACGGCGCCCCGCCCGCCCAGCCATGGGACCCCGGCGAGCTGGCCCGCGTCCTGGACGCCGTCGCCGCCCTGTCCCGGAGCCTGACGCCCGCGCCCCTCCCCGCACCGCCGGCCGAGGAGCGCTTCGCGGACGAGTTCCAGGGCTGGCGGCACCTCCTCGCCGCCCACCGCCGGGGCGACGACGACCTGGCGGGCCTCGACCCGTGGGCGGCGCGGAACCTCGCGCGCCTCGCCGCCGCCGAGCCCGGCTGGCCGTCCGCCGTCTCCGGCACCACCCTCGCCCACGCCGACCTGCGCGCGGACAACCTCCTCCTCACCCCGGACCGCGTGGTCGTCGTCGACTGGCCGTGGGCGTGCCGGGCGGCGCCGTGGTTCGACCTGATGCTCTTCCTGCCCAGCGTCCGCATGCAGGGCGGCCCGCCCTGCGAGGACGTCTTCGCCGCACACCCGGTCGCGCGCCGCGCCGACGGCGACGCGGTGACGACCGCCCTCGTCGCCTGGTCCGGCTTCCTCATCGGCAACGGCCGCCGCCCTGCGCCGCCCGGCCTGCCCACCCTCCGCGACTTCCAGACCGCCCAGGGCACCGCCGCTCTCGAATGGCTCAGAACCCGCACGAACTGGCTTTGAGAGCGGTTCGGACGCCGTTCACGGCGAGATGCCGCTGTGCCGTTCGCACCGGTCCCAGACGGCGTCGCACACGGATTCGTCCAGGACGCTCGCCGGCCAGGGCGTGCGCTCAGCCTTGGCGTTGACGTAGACGCCGGTGACGTCCCGCATCTCCGGACTGGTGGCCAGATGAACGGTGGAACGGGTGGGCTTGGCCAGATCGCTCATCAGCCGCGGACCCAGGAAGCGCAGCAACGGCACCAAGGGCCGGTAGACGTAGGGGAACGCGGCGGCGGTCATGGCCCGGTTGCCCGGCGTGTAGGCGTGGCCGGGATAGGCGACGTTGACGGTGACGGCGTCGTTGGCGACCCGGGCCGCGAAACGGCGACTCATCGCCATCAGCGCGGTCTTGGCGTGGTTGTACTGGGAGAACGTCCAGCCGAGGAAGCGCTTCTCCGCCTCGAGATTGGACGGGTCGACCGGTCCGCCGGGGATCCCGCCGGTCAGGTTGATGACGCGCGCGTCAGGGGCGTCGCGCAGGAGGGGCAGGAGCAGGCAGGTCAGCGCGTAGGGCGCGAGGACGTTCACGGCGAAGGTCGCCTCCACCCCGTCCTCGGTGAGGGTGCGCGGCGCGACCACGCCGCCGAGATTGTTGATGAGCACGTCCAGGCGGTCATGTCGTGCCCTCATCTCGTCCGCGAGCGCGCGCAGGCCGGCCAGGCGTGACAGATCCGCGGTCACACTGCTCACCCCCGCGCCGTCACCGCCGAGTTCCCGGGCGGCGGCTTCCGCGCGCACGCGATCGCGCCCGACCACGACGACCCGTGCGCCCATCGCCACGAGCGCCCGCGCGGTCTCCTTGCCGATCCCTCCCGTGCCGCCCGTGACCAGGACGGTCTTGCCGTGCATCGTCATCGCTCTCCCTCGCCGCCGCGGTCGAATGATTCGCATCGTATGTCACCGAGTGACAAATATGGCGTTGCATGTCAGAAACTATCCTTGGTGCATGGACGACGCGGAACGGGCGGGGTTGCGGGAACGGACGAGGCGCGCGGTGCGGACCGAGCTGGCGGAGCTCGCGCTGCGCCTGTTCGTCGAACGCGGCTACGAGGAGACGACGGTCGACGACATCGCGATGGCCGCCGGACTCTCCAAGCGCAGCTTCTTCCGCTATTTCCCGTCCAAGGAGGACGTGGTCTTCGGCGACGTCGAGGACCTGGCCGACCGGGTCGCCGAGGCCGTCCGCGCGCGCCCGGCGGAAGAGTCGCCCTGGACGGTGCTCCGGGCCGTCCTGCGCGAGTGGGGAGAGCGCATCCAATCCGCGCAGAGGGATCCCGCGGTGCTGCGGCTGATCGAGTCCAGCCCGGCGCTGCGCGCGCGCCTGAACCAGCGGCGCGACGCGATGCGCGACCGGATCACCACCGCGCTGTGCGAGCGGCCCGGCCCCCGGCTCGACCCGTTCACTGCCGACCTGCTGACCGGCTGCGCCGCGGCGGCGCTGGACGCCGCGAACCGCGAATGGCTCCGCTGCGACGGGGCCGCCGACCGCACCGACTTGATCGACCGGGCGTTCGGCGCGATGGCCCCCGCGCTCTGACGGAAGCGCCGATCAGGTGAGCGGGCGCGGGCCGGCCGCCGCCGCGCGGTCCCCCGATCCCCGATCGGCCAGGAACTCGGCCCACACCGTCGTGCCGGGGCCGTCCGGGCGGTGGCCCCACGCCTTCGCGAGCGCGGCGACGATGTGCAGGCCGCGCCCGCTCTCACCGTCCGGCTCGCTCCGCACGACCGGCCGCGCGCCGCCCGCGCCGTCATCGGTCACCTCGGCGCGCAGGACCCCGCGTCCCGCCCACAGCGCGATCGTGATCTTCCCGCCCCTGCCGGACGCGGTGTGCTGGATGCCGTTGGCCGCCAGTTCGTCCACCACCAGCGCCATGTCCGCGAGCAATTCCGACCCCGGTGAGATGTGCCCGGGAACCAGCGTGTCCCGCAGAAAAAGCCGAGCATAAGGGACGGAACGGTCAACTCCCGGAAGCGTGAGCGCCCCCAGAAGCTCCATGCCGTTCTCCGTGCCCGTCCATACATATCGAGCCTTGCCGGATGCCATCGCGTCCTCCTTCTCTTCGACACCCGCAAGAGTCACGCCACCCCACCGTCTCAACAACTTGCTTCCGGCAGATGAGAGGTATTCGTAGGGTCGCCCATAGAGAAGGTGAACGTGCGAAGAACGAATATTTCTAACTTCTCGCTGGAGGGAGGCGATCATGTACGCAGTGTGACAACGTGCGGGTCATGGGATACGACCGGCAGACCTACCGCCGCCGGAAGATCGGCGACTCGCTGCGCATGTTCCGGGAAAGCCTCGGCCTCACCCAGACCGCCGCGTGCCGGCTCCTCGACCGCTCGCAGGCATCACTCAGCGCTTACGAGAACGGCCACCGCGCCATTCGTCCCCGCGACCTCAAACACATTCTGGACGTTTACGGCGTCACGGACGACCTCGTCCGCAGCCGGCTCCTCTCCCTCGCCGCCCAGGGCCGCCAGGACGGCTGGTGGCACGACTTCGACGAACGCCTCGCTCCCGGCGTCGTCGACTTCGCCTCCCTCGAGGCCGACGCGTCCAGTGTCCGGATGTTCCAGCCTCTTCTGGTGCACGGGCTTCTGCAGGAGGAGGACTACGCCCGCGCGGTCATCGCCGACTCGGGCAGCGCGCTCCGCAGTTCCCGGGATATCGAGACGGAGATCAGCTTCAGGCTTCACCGTCAGCGTCTTCATGATCGGGAGCAGCCGCCGACGATGTCGCTGGTACTCGGTGAACCGGCACTTCGGCAGGCGATGGGTGGTGCAGCAGTGATGAGAAGTCAACTGCGCAAGCTGCTGGTCATGAGTGACCGTCCGCATATCGACCTGCAAATCCTTCCTTTTGCCGCCGGTGCGCATCCAGGGGGCGACGGACCCTTCACGATCCTCGGGGTCGGTCCCGAGGGCTTGTTGGATGTGGTCGCGATCGACAGCCTCACCAGGAGTTGGTACGTGGACGAGCCGTCGGACGTTGACCACTACTGTGAGGCGTTCGATCGACTTCGGGAGATCGCGTTGTCGGGAACCGATTCCCGGGAGTTCATCGAGCGGATATTGTCCGAACTATGAACGAGCGAAACCTCTCCGCGGCACGGTGGCGGACCAGTAGTTACAGCTCGGGCCAGGGAACTCAGTGTGTCGAGGTAGCCAGCCTGCCTCAGAGCGTTGGGACGCGGGACTCGAAAGACCCAGCCGGTCCGGTGTTGACGTTCGGTATGGGGGAGTGGCTGGCGTTCCTCGTTGACGTCAAGCGCGGCGTTCACGACCTATGAGCGGGCAAGAGACCTCCACAGTGCTGTGGCGTACCAGCAGCCACAGCGGTGGCGATGCGACACAGTGCGTGGAGGTCGCAGGGCGAGCGCAAATGGTTGCTGCGCGGGACTCGAAGGACCCAGCCGGGCCCGTGCTGACATTCGGTCCGGGGGAGTGGCGGGCGTTCCTTGCTGACGTGAAGCGGGGTGCTCACGACCTATGAGCGGGCAGGAGACGTCCGCAGTGCGGTGGCGAACCAGCAGCCACAGCGGTGGTTCAGGAACTGAGTGCGTCGAGGTCGGGGGCATGGCGCGGCGGGTCGTGGCGAGGGACTCGAAGGATCCGTCAGGGCCTGTGCTGGCTTTCAGCAGGGGCGAGTGGGCGGTGTTCCTCCGGGACGTCAAGCGTGGCCGGTACGACGCTTAGCGGACGTGGTCTGACCGCGAGGCGGTAGCGGTCCATCAAGAGGACGCCGCCGGCTCCTGGCCGGGGCGGGTGCTGGTCCGGCGGACGATGGACCACGACGCGGCCTCGGGGTCCGGTTCCTCACCCAGCGCGGCACGCGCGCAGGCCGCGCCCTGCTCGCGCAGCGATTGCGCGACGGTCGTCAACCCCAGGCGGGCCGCCACCGCCGCGTCGTCCCAGCCGGTCACCGCCACGTCGCCGGGGACGGTGCGGCCCGCGGCGCGGACGGCCTGCACGACCCCCGCCGCCTGCTGGTCGCTCATCGCGGCGATCGCGTCGGGCGGCTCGGGGGAGGCCAGCAGGGCCGCCGCGAGCCGTTCGGCTTCGGCTCCGTCATTGCGCGAGCACACCGCGACGGTCACGTCGCGCCAGCCGATACCGGCGTCCTCGGCCGCGCGCCGGTAGCCCTCCAGTCGCTCGCGCGTCACCGGGAACAGCACGTCCGCCGGATCGATGCCCGTGGAGACCATGCTGATCCGGTCCCGGGACAGCGGGAAGCTCACCACCGCCGGACGCTCGGCCCCCGCGAACGCGATCGCGCCCACCGCGCGGGCCGCCGCGCGGTCGTCGATGCCGACCAGCCCGATCCCGGGAACCGCCGGACCTCCGTGCACCACCGCCGGACGCTTCACAGCCTGGACGGCCGACAGGACCGGGTCGTCGTCGGAGGTTGTCCAGACGACGAACCCGTCAACGGCGGCCTCGGTGATCCGCCGGCCGTCGTCGGCGGCGCCCGTGATCGGCAGGATCGTCATGCCGTACCCGCGGTCGGCGCAGACGTCGGCGATCCCCGCCAGGAAGGACGCCGCCTCCGGGTCCTCGAAGGCGTAGCTCAGATGCTCGCCCATGACGACGCCGAGCGCGCGGGTGCTGCCGCGGCGCAGCGACCGGGCGCTCGGATCCGGACCGGCGTACCCGAGCCGTGCGGCGGCGTCGAGCACCTTCGACCGGGCCCGGTCCGACACGCGCTCCGGCCGGTTGTAGGCGTAGGAGGCGGTCATGACCGAAACGCCGGCCAGTTCGGCCACCTGCGCGAGCGTCACCCGCTTCGAACCCGCGGACGATTCCATGGCGACCAGCCTAGCCGGGCTGTGTATCGTTACACATATGTCGGATACGTCGGTTTGCGAGCCGCGCCGCCTGATCGCCGCGGCGATCGTGGCCTTCGCGGCGTTCGGCGCGTTCTGGGGAGTGTGGGGCGCCGCCGTGCCGCGGGTGCAGCGGCAGGCCGGGCTCGACGACGGCCGGCTCGGCTTCGCGCTGCTGTTCGTCGGCGCGGGCGCCCTCCCGTCGATGCTGCTCATGGGCAGGGCGCTCGATCGATGGGGGCCGAGGGTCGCGGGCGCGGCCATCGCCGCCCTCGGCTGCGCCGGCGCCGGGATGGTGCTGACCGCGGTGAACCTGGCGGCCCTGTGCGCCGGGCTGACCGTCGTCGGTGCCACCAGCGGAGCGGCGGACGTGGCCATGAACGCGGTCGCGGGCCGCGCCGAGAGGACGGCCGGGCGTCCCGTCATCACCCGCGCTCACGGCGTCTTCTCGGGCCTCGTGGTCCTCGCGAGCCTCGCCACCGGGGCGGTCGCGTCCCTGCCGGTCGCGGTCCCGTTCGCGGCCGTGGCCGCCGTCTCCCTGGCGGCCGGCGCCGCTCTGGTCAGGGCCTTGGGCGACGGGAGCGCCGGTCAGGCGCGCGAGCACGCCGCGGAAGCCGATCCGGCGCCGCTCGGACGGGGCGGCCTCGTCCCGTTCGTGCTCATCGGGACGCTGGGCGCGCTCGGATTCGCCGCCGAGAACGCCCACGAGAGCTGGAGCGCGGTCTTCGCCAACGACGAACTCCACTCGGGCGCCGGGCTGAGCGCCGTCGCACCCGCCGTGTTCGCCGGAGCGGTCGCGATCACCCGGTTCGCCATCGGCGGGCTCGGAGCCGCCCATGCCCGCGCCGTCCTCCTCGGCGGCACGACGGCCGCCGCGGCCGGCACCGCCCTGATCGCGGCGGCGCCCACGCTGCTCGTCGCCGGTGCGGGGCTCGCGGTGGCCGCCGCCGGGACCGCGGTGCTGTTCCCGACCCTGCTCGGCATCGTCTCCCGCGACGTCGAGGAGTACCGCCGCGGTCGCGCGACGTCCGTCGTCTCGACCGTGTCCTACCTCGGATTCCTCCTCGGTCCGGTCTACGTCGGGCTGTGGGCCGACGCCGTGGGACTGCGCGGAGCGATGCTCGCGATCGCGGCCCTGGCCGCCGCCCTGCTCGTCCTCACCCCGGCGCTCCTGCGCGTCAGCGGCCTGGGCCACCGCGCGGCCCGTTGAGGGATCAACGGTCGCGGACCACCCCGGCGACGGTGGTGGCGACGACCTTGCGGACGGCCTCGGGGCTCGGGCGGGGGCCGGTCCGGTCGGCGAACGCCAGGTGCCCCGCGCCGACCAGCATCGGCGCGAGGGTGTCCACGTCGGCGTCGGCGGCGATGCGCCCGAGGGCGCGCTCGGCGGCGAGGTAGGACGCGATCATGGTGACCGCCTCGGTGGCCAGCGGGACCCCGGTCGGCCTGGTGGCGCGGAGCTTCGCGCGCAGCTCGTCCCGCGACGTGATGAGGGCGACGATCGCGACCGCGACCGTCTCGAACACCCCGGTCAGGGCCTCGGCGAGGTTGCCGACGACGGTCCCCGTCCCGGCCCGCTCGCACAGCTCGGCCTCCTGTGCCCGGACGCGGGCGATGCGGTCCTCGACGAGTTCGGCGAGGAAGGTGTCGAAGTCGCTGAAGTGCCGGTGCAGGACGCCCTTGGCGCATCCGGCCTCGGTGGTGACGGCGCGGCTGGTCAGGGCGTTCGGCCCGTCGCGGAGCAGGACGCGCTCGGCCGCGTCGAACAGTTGCTGCCGCGCGTCCCGCAGAGCCACCCCGGTCGGCACAGTGCATCCCTCCTTGACCAAGTGGGCGATCGCCCATTTATAGTGGGCGCATGACCACTCTACCGCCGGAGCCCCCGCGTCCCGCCCCCCACCAGTACCGCGAGGTGGCCGAGTCGTTCGGCGCCGACACCGAGCGCTACGACCGCACCCGCCCCCGCTACCCGGACGCGCTGATCGAGCGGATCGTCGCGGGGAGCCCCGGCCGCGACGTCCTCGACGTCGGCTGCGGCACCGGCATCGAGGCGCGGCAGCTCCGGGCGGCCGGGTGCCGGGTGCTCGGCGTGGAGCCCGACGCGCGGATGGCCGCGTTCGCGCGGGGCACCGGCATCGAGGTCGAGGTGGCCACGATCGAGGACTGGGACCCGGCCGATCGGACGTTCGACGCGGTCGTCGCGGGAACCGCATGGCACTGGGTCGACCCGGTCGCCGGCGCCGCCAAGGCCGCCCGCGTGCTGCGCCCCGCCGGCCGCCTCGCCGTGTTCTGGCACGCCATGGAGCTCCCCGCGGAGATCGTCGACGCCTTCGTGGCGGTCTACCGGCGCGTCGCGCCCGACTCGCCGTTCAACATGCAGGCGGCCCGGCAGGGCCTGGACGGCTACGAGCCCCTCCTCGACAAGGCCGCCGGCGGCATCGCGGAGGCCGGCGGATTCTCCGCCCCCGAGCGGTGGCGGTTCGAGTGGGAGCACACCTACACGCGCGACGAGTGGCTGGACCAGATGCCCACCCAGGGCTCGCTCACCCGGCTCCCAGCCGACCACGTGGCGCAGGTGCTGGAGGAGGTCGGAGCCGCCATCGACGCGCTGGGCGGCGCCTTCACCATGCCCTACGCCACCGTCGCCGTCACCGCCGCCCGCCGCCCGCCCGCATGAGGGCGTGGTGATGATCACATCTGGGGGTAGTCAACAATTTGAGTAATCGCGCGGGGTTATCGTCGGGGCATGTCGTTGCGTCATGCGGTGATGGCCGCGCTGCTGGAGGGCGAGGCGTCGGGGTACGACCTGGCCAAGGGGTTCGACGCGTCGGTGGCCAACTTCTGGATGGCCACCCCGCAGCAGCTTTATCGGGAACTCGACCGGATGCGCGAGGACGGCCTGGTCCAGGCGCGGGTCGTGGAGCAGGAGCGGCGGCCGAACAAGCGGCTGTTCTCGCTGACCGAGGAGGGGCGGCGGGAGCTGCGGGAGTTCACCGCCGGTCCGCCCCGCCCCGGCGCGATCCGCGACGAGATGATGGTCATGGTGCAGGCCGTCGACGCCGGGGACGCCGAGGGCGTGCGCTCCGCCGTCGAGGAGCGGGTGGAGTGGGCGCGGGCGAAGATCGCCCGGTTCGAGCGGCTGCAGGCGCGGCTGCTGGGCGGCCGCACCGAGGAGGAGTTCCTCGCGCACGCCGAGCGCGTCGGGCCCTACCTGACGCTGATGCGCGGGCTGGCGTTCGAGCGCGAGAACGAGCGGTGGGGCGAATGGGCCCTGGCCGTGCTGAGGCAGCGGGTCGGCTGATGCGGTACCTCCGGTACGTCGCGGTGGGGGACAGCCAGACCGAGGGCCTCAACGACGGCGACGAGCTGACCGGGTACCGCGGATGGGCCGACCGGCTCGCCGAGCTGCTCGCGGCGCGGGACGCCGGTTTCCGCTACGCCAACCTCGCGGTGCGCGGGCGGCTCGCGGCCGGGGTGCGGGCGGAGCAGACCGAGGCGGCGCTCGCCCTGGAACCGGACCTGGTCACCGTCATGGCGGGGATGAACGACCTGGTCAGGCCCGGTTTCGACGCACGGGCCGTGGCCGCGGAACTGGAGGCGATGCTGGCGGCGTTCAGCGGAGCAGGGGCACGGGTGGTCACGTTCACCTTCCCCGACGTCGCGAAGATCGCGCCGCTGGTGCGGCACCTGCGGCCGCGGGTGGTCGACCTCAACGAGCGCATCCGGACGGCCGCCGGCCGGCACGGCGCCCTGGTGGTGGACACGTTCCCGCATCCCGTGACGACCGACCCGCGGCTGTGGAGCCCCGACCGCATCCACGCGAGCCCGCTCGGGCACGCGCGCATCGCCGCGGCGGCCGCCCACGCGCTGGGCCTGCCCGGCGGGCACGCGTCCTGGTCCGACGCGCTCCCGCCGCTGCCGCCCGTCCCGGCGTGGCGCCGGGCGGGCACGGAGGCCGCCTGGGCGGGCAGGTTCATGGGGCCGTGGGTCGTCCGGCGGCTGCGCGGACGCTCGTCGGGCGACGGCCGCAGCGCGAAACGGCCCCGGCTCGAACCGGTCGTCCTGCCCTGAGGTCAGCGGTCCGGGCCGTCGGGCAGCGTGAGCATCCGTTCGAGGAGCATGTGCAGGTGGGCGCGGAAACGCTCCAGCTCGTCCCGTGAGATGTTCCGGTAGGGGCCGTCGGACTCCTCCTCTTCCTCCTCCGCGCGCGTGCCGAGCGCCCGCTGGCTGAGGAAACCGGAGATGACCCAGGGGATCGTCCAGATGGTGAGGTCGAGGTCGACGCCGCCGGGGACCGCCTCGCGCAGGGCCTTGACGATCCCGCCGAGCCGCGGCCGGACGTACTGCTCCTCCAGATCGGCGGTGTCGGCGGCGTCGCCGGTCCGGCGGTGCAGCCACAGCCCCAGGTACTCGGGGTGCGCGGAGTAGAAGTCGAGGTACTCGTCCAGCAGCCGCTCGACGCCCTGCCGGGTCGGGGTGAAGCCGCCGGCGGCGCCGCCGACCGCCGCCTTCTCGGCGTCGGTGGCGCGGCGCATCACCTCCCGGTACAGCTCCGTCTTGCCGCCGGTCAGCCGGTCGACGGTGGCGGGGTCGACGCCCGCCGCGTCCGCGATCAGGCGCGGCGACGTGCCGTCGAACCCCAGCTCGGCGAACAGCCGGGTGGCGGCGTCGACGATCCGATCGAGGTCCGCGTCGGCGCTCATACTCCCGACATTAGTCACGAACGGTAGCGAACCGTTTCCGCGAGGGTCATGGACCGGCCAAATCGCCGTCGCGATCAGCCTTCGTAGCCGTCGACGAAGCGGGCGAGGAGGCGCGCGAACTCCGCGCGCTCGGTGTCGCTCCAGTCGCGCATGGCCTTGGCGAAGTGCTCCTGGCGGGTGCGGCGGGTCGCCTCGACGACGGACCGGCCCGCCGGGGTCAGCTCCAGGTGGATGCGGCGGCCGTCCTCCTGGGACGCGACGCGGCGGACGTACCCGGACTTGACGGCCTCGGCGACGATGCGGCTGCCGCGCGAGGCGTCGACGCCGAGGCGGGTGGCGACCAGGCCGACGCTCATCTCCTGGCCCGGCTCGTCGGGGCCCTCGTCCACGACGTCCACGACGTGCAGGACCTGCACGTCGACGGGCAGGTTGTGGTCCCGGATCGCCGCCCTGCCGAGCCGCTGCCGGGACATGCCGCGGCGCAGCTTGACCATGTTCCGCTCGACGGCGTCCAGTGCCTCGTCGGTCATGCCGCCCAGTCTAGTCCGGTTGCGTCCCTCATATTACTGTGCTTAGCATCTACATGTCTTAAGCATATGAATGAGGGGTGCACATGACGATCGTCCACGACGCGCCGGCGGGCATGAGCCACCGGCACCGGGTCCTGGTGTTCGGCGGCCTGATGCTCGCCGGGCTGATGTCGTCCCTGGACGCGACGGTCCTCGGCACCGCGCTGCCGACGATCGTCGGCGACCTCGGCGGGCTGGACCGGCTCGCCTGGGTCTCCACCGCGTACGTGCTGGCCACGAGCGTCACCGTCCCGCTGTCCGGACGGCTCGGCGACCTGTTCGGCCGCCGCCCGGTCCTGCTCACCGGGCTGATCGGGTTCCTGGCGGGCTCGGCGGCGTGCGGGGCGGCGCCGTCGATGGACGCGCTGATCGCGTTCCGCGTCGTCCAGGGGGCGGGCGCCGGGTGCCTGATGAGCTCGATGTTCGCGCTGACGGGGGAGCTGTTCGAACCGCGCGAGCGGGCCCGCTACCAGGGCTACTCGGCACTGGTCTTCGCGGTGTCCAGCATCGCGGGACCGCTGGTCGGCGGCTTCCTCACCGACCACGCGTCCTGGCGGTGGGCGTTCTACGTCAACCTGCCGCTCGGGCTGGCCGCCACCGCGATCACCCTGGCGTTCCTGCGGCTGCCGAAACCGGACCGGCGGCCCCGGATCGACTACGCGGGCATCGCCCTGCTCGGCGCCGCCGTCACCTGCTTCACGCTCCTGACCAGCTGGGCCGGGACCCGGTACGCGTGGGACTCGGCGGAGGTCCTCGCGCTCGCCGCCGGCTCCGCGGTGCTGTTCGCCGCATGGGTGCTCGTGGAGCGCCGCGCCGCCGAGGCGATCATCCCGCCGCGGCTGTTCCGCGACCGGTCGTTCGCGGTGGCGTCCGCCGTCGCCGCGGTCGGCGGCGCGACCGGCTTCGGGCTCGCCACGTACCTGCCGATGTTCTTCCAGGTCGTCGGGGGAGTCGGCGCCACCGAGTCCGGGCTCCTGCTGCTGCCGATGATGACCGGCCTGCTGGCCGCCTCGATGGGCGCCGGCCGGTACATCGCGCGCACCGGCCGCTACCACCGGCTGCCCGCCGCCAGCATGGCGATCAGCGCCGTCGGCGTCGCCCTGCTCGCCACCATGGACGTGCGCACCGGCCTCGTCACCGCCGGGGTCTACATGACCGTCCTCGGCTTCGGCGCGGGGCTGTCGCAGCAGGTCGTCATGCTGATCGCGCAGAACGCGGCGCCGAGGCGCGACCTCGGCGCCGCCAGCTCGGGCGTGTTCGCGTCCCGCATGCTCGGCACCGCCGCCGGGATGGCCGTGTTCGGCGGCATCGTCTCCAGCCGGTTCGCCGAGGAGATCGGACGCCGCGTCCCGGCCGGGAAGGTGCCCGCCTTCGGCGACGCCGTCCGGCCCGAGGTGCTCGGCACCCTCCCCGAGCCGGTCCGGCACGGCGTCGCCGAAGCCTTCGCGCAGGCGTTCTCCGACCTGTTCCTCACCGGCCTGCCGCTGCTGGCGGTCGGCCTGGCGGCGGCGCTGCTGCTGCGGAACGTCCCGCTCGGCTCCCGCGAGTGACTACTTCACCTCCCGCCGGACGAGCCGGCCGGCTACGCGCCGAGATCGGCGTCGTTGACCAGCAGCGCGACCTGCACCCGGTTGTTCAGCTCCAGCTTGGTCAGCAGCCGCGACACGTACGCCTTCACCGTCGCGACGCTCAGCGACAGCTCCCGGCCGATCTCGCTGTTCGTCTTGCCCTGCCCGACCCGCACCGCGACCGCCCGCTCGCCCTCGCTGAGCCGCTCCAGCAGCGCGCGGGCGCGGGCCTTGCGCGGATCGGCGCCCGCCTCGGCGACGAACGACATCATCCGGCGCAGCACCGCCGGCGACAGCATCGGCTCCCCGGCCGCGACCTGCCGGATCGCCTGGATGATCTCCGGCGGCGGGGTGTGCTTCAGCAGGAACCCGCTCGCGCCCGCGCGCATCGCGCGCAGGATGTGGTCGTCGGTGTCGAACGTCGTCAGCAGGATGATCTCCGGCGGGTCGCGCCGCGACCGGAGCAGCTCGGTGGCGGCCAGCCCGTCCAGCCGCGGCATCCGGATGTCCATCAGCACCACGTCCGGGCGGTGCTCGTTCACCGCGGGCACCGCCTCCGCGCCGTCCGCGACGCCCCCGACGACCTCCAGGTCCCCGGCGCCCGCGAGCATCATCGACAGCCCCGACCGGACGAGCGCGTCGTCGTCCACGATCAGCACACGGATGGGAGGTGAGTCCATCTCCCAACCCTATGGGCGCCGGCGAGCCGGCAGCCGCGCTTACGGCCGCCGGAGCCGCCGGCCGCTGATCTCCATCCCCGCCAGGCTGAACCACGCCTCGCGCTCGCCGCCGGGCCACGGGTCGACCCGGACGGCGCGCTCCTTCTCCTCGTCGTCGAGGGGCCGGGCGCCGCCGCGCACCAGCACGCTCCACCCCTCGTGCGTGCTGTCCTGGAACGCGTCGACCTCGAAGGCGGCCCGCACCTTCCCGCCCGGCACGGCGGTCATCAGGCTCCGGCTCAGCCGGCCCTGCAACGAGGTGCGGAACAGCACCGATTCGCCGTCGACGGCGTAGTTCACCGGGACCACCGCGGGCCCTTCGCCGTCCTCGAACGCGATCCGGCCGATGCCGCCGGGTGCGATGAGGCGCAGGCACTCCTCGCGGTCGAGTTCCTCAAGGACGGGTTGTGCGGAGTCAGATGCCATGTTCACGGCCATGCCCGCAACTCGCGGCGGCCATGCGTCCGACCTGCACGGACGTGCCCGGGACGTGCCCTGCGCGGCCCGGGACGCGCCCGGGACGGGCGCATCCCGGGCGCGGAGGCGGGCGGCGGTTCAGCCGGGGAGCGGGAGGCGGGCGCGCAGCCGGAACCGGCCGTCCCCGGTCCGGCCGTGCTCCAGCGTGCCGCCGAGCAGCGCCACCCGCTCGCCGAGCCCCACCAGCCCGGCGCCGGCGCCCGGCATCGCGCCGGCGGGCGGCGGCCCCGGCGGGATCGGGTTCACGACCTCGATGGTCAGCGCCGTCCCGCCGGGCGCGTCGAGCGTCACCCGGACCCGCGCCCCAGGCGCGTGCTTGCGGGCGTTGGTCAGCCCCTCCTGGACGATCCGGTAGGCGTGCCGCCCGACCCGGACGGGGATCCCCGCCGGATCGGGCACCCGGTCGTCCAGGACCACCTCGCCCCCGGCGGCCGACGACTCCCGCACCAGCTCCGGGACGTCGGCGAGCGCGGGCTGCGGCCGGTCGGCCTCCGCGCCGCCGGGATCGCCGCGCAGCACCCCGATCACCTCGCGCAGGTCCTCCATGGCCTCGTAGGCGCTCTGCCGGATGACCCCGGCGGCGGCGCGCTGGTCGGCGGGCGCGTCCGGGCGGAACTCCAGCGCCCCCGCGTGCACCGCCAGCAGCGAGATGCGGTGCGCGAGGACGTCGTGCATCTCCCGCGCGATCCGCTCGCGCTCCAGCAGCCGCGCCTCCTCCACCCGCAGCCGCTGCCCCTCCTCGGCGGCGCGGGCCCGCTCCTCCATCGAGGCGATGAGCTGCCGCCGCGACCGCACCAGCATCCCCGTCGTGATCAGCACGGCGTAGATCAGGCCGAAGATGACGATGCCCTGGCGAAACTGGTCCCAGGGCGAGGTGATCCAGAACAGCACGGCGATCAGCGACAGGTTCGCGGCGGCGATCGGCAGGAGCGTCCGCCAGGGCCGCAGCATCGCCAGCGAGTACATGGCGGCGGCGGCCGTGCCCAGCGTCGAGGTGGCCGTCCACTGCGCGAACATCATCGTCACCGCGACGGCCACCGGGAAGCGCCGCCGGAACAGCAGCAGGAACACCAGGGAGGCCGCGCCGACCGACAGGTCCAGCGGCACCACGATCCGCTGGCCGGGCGTCGGGTCGTCCAGCGTCCCCTGGAGCAGCAGCAGGCCCAGCGCCGCCGCCCCGGCGGTGACGCCGAGGTCGCCGAGCCAGTCCCGCCACGGGCGCCGCAGGTCGAGCGGGCCGGCGAGGCGGGACGGGCCGGTCGCGGGGGAGGGGCCGGCGGGATCCATGCCGCCAACGCTAGCGAGCCCGCTGCGGCCCCGGAGCGGTCCAGGGTCGGCGCGGGCATCGACTTTGGTCGACGGTCCCGCCGGTCAGCGGCGGCGCGGGGCCCGGATGTGGGGCTGTCCCCACCATGGCCGTGCCGCCTGCCCGACCGCGAACCGGGGTGATCGCGTCACTGTGCGGGAGCCCGCGCGCGCCTAGCGTCGAAGGACATGAGGACACCAGAACCGAGGCGCCGGCGGGCCGTCCGCCGGGCGGCGGTGGCGGCCGCCGCCGGCGCCGCCATCGCCGGGGCCGCGGCCTTCCCGGCGCCCGCGCACGCCCTCACCCCGCCCGGATGCGGCGACCACACCGACACGTCCCGCGCCCTGCACCGCATCACCGGCGTCGACGGGCTCACCGGAGCGACCGTGCGGATCGACGACCCACGCTGCGGGACGTGGGCGGAAGCGAGCGGGGTGGCCGACCGCCGGACGGGGCGGCCGATGCCCGCGGACCCGCGCGTGCGCGTCGGCAGCATCACCAAGACGTTCACCGCCGTCACCGTCCTGCAACTGGCCGCCCAGGGCCGCGTCTCGCTGGACGCGCCGGTCGCCCGCTACCTGCCCGGGCTGATCGACGCGAACGGCCACGACGGGCGGGACGTCACCGTCCGGAGCCTGCTGCGGCACACCAGCGGCCTGCCCGACCACATGGACTCCTTCCAGAGCACGGACGAGTTCCGCTTCCGGCACTTCGAGCCCGAGGAGCTCGTGCGCCGGGCGCTGCGGCTCCCCGACCCCGGCAGGGGCTGGCACTACTCCACGACCAACTACGTCGTCGCGGGACTGATCGTGGAGAAGGTCACCGGGCACCGCCTGGAGGACGAGACGGCGCGGCGGATCATCCGGCCGCTCGGCCTGCGCGGCACGTACTGGCCCGGTGACGAGACCCGGATCAGGGGCCCGCACCCGCGCGGCTACGTCCGCGTCGAGCGGGACGGGACGGTCCGCCGCGCCGACAGCACCGAGATGAACACGACCGTCGCCTGGGCCGGCGGCGCGCTGATCTCCACCCCGCGCGACGTGAACGCGTTCTACGGCGCGCTGCTCGGCGGACGGCTCCTGCCCGCGGGGATGCTCGCCGAGATGGAGCGGACCGTGCCCACCGACCCCGACCGCACCTGGCCGGGCGCCGCCTACGGGCTGGGGCTGATCGGGACGCCGCTGCGCTGCGGCGGCACCTGGTGGGGCCATGCCGGCGACATCGACGGGTTCACCACCCTCGCGGGCGTCGCGCCCGGTGGCCGGCGCGTCTCGATCGCCTTCAACGAGAACCCCGCCACGCAGGCCGCCTTCGACGACGAACTGGACCTCGTCCAGACCGGCCTGTGCGACCACCCCGGAACGGAGACGTCATGACCACGAGCAGGACCCTTGCCACGGCCGCGGCGGGACTGGCGGCGGCCACCGTCGCGGCGTCCTTTCCGGCGATGGCGAGTGCCGCTCCGTCCACGGCCGCGGCCGCTGACGGCGGGCTCGGCCGGTACTACTCCCAGCACCTCGCCTGGAAGGCGTGCACGCTCGGCCCGGACGACGAGGTGGGGCGGAGCCTGGACGAGGCGGGCGCCCGCTGCGCGGACGTGACCGTCCCGCTCGACTACGCCCGCCCGGAGGGCCGCACCATCACGATCGCCATCTCCCGGCTCGCCGCGTCCGACCGGGCGCACCGGATCGGCACCATGCTGATCAACGGCGGCGGCCCCGGCCCGTCCATCGACATGCCGCCCTACATCCGCGACCTCATGGGCAAGGCCGGCCCGCGCTACGACCTGATCGGCATGGACCCGCGCTCGCTCGGCCGCAGCGCCCCCGTCGACTGCCACTGGCCCAGCGCCACCTGGGTCAGGTCGGCGGGGGAGACCCGCCGCTCGTTCCGCCGCTCGGTCGCGTTCGCCGAGGACCTGGCGGCCCGCTGCGCGAAGACGGACGGCGCGGAGCTGCCGTACATCAGCACCCGGAACATCGCGCGGGACATGGACGTCGTGCGCGGTGCGCTCGGCGAGCGGAAGATCTCCTACAACGGCGCCTCCTACGGCACCTACCTCGGCTCGGTGTACGCGACCATGTTCCCCGGCCGCCTCGACCGGACGGTCCTCGACAGTTCCGTGGACCCGCGCCGCTGGGGCCCGGGCCTGCTCGCCGGGACCGAGGGCGCCAACGACCGCGCGCTCGCCCATTGGGCCGGCTGGACGGCGAAGCGGAACGCGACCTACGGCCTCGGCGCCACGCCCGCCGAGGTCCTGGCGACCGTCCGGGACGTCGTGCGGGCGTCCGCCCGCGAGCCCCTGCAGGTGGGCCGCTATCGCGTCGACGACACCGCCTTGGCGTTCGTGCCGTTCGACCTCCTCGGCACCGACGAGGACTCCCAGCGGGCCGCCCTCGCGGACGCCATCCGCGTGTTCAAGAAGGCCACGGCCGGGCCCGTCGAACCGACCAAGGACCTGGACGAGGAACTGGCGTTCCTGCTCACCGGCGCCGAATCCCGCTACGGCAGCGGCCAGAGCGCGATCATCTGCGGGGACGCCGCGACCTCCCGCGACCCCGAGACGTACTGGCGGGCCGTGCAGAGCCACCGGAAACAGTCCCCGGTCTTCGGGCCGCTCGCCTACGGCATCAACCCGTGCGCCTTCTGGCCCGTCCGGCCCCGGGAGCCGCTCACCGAGGTCGGCGGGCCGCTGCCCGCCCTGATGGTCGCGGCGACCGGCGACACCCGGACGGTCTATCCCGGCAGCCTCGCCCTGCACCGGCTGCTCCCCGGCTCACGCATGATCACGCTCAAGGGCGCCGACGTCCACGCCCCCTACCAGCGCGGATACAAGAACGACTGCGTGACCGGCCAGGTGAACGACTACCTGCTCACCGGGCGGCTGACCGCGCGCGACCGCACCTGCACCCCGCAGAACTGACGCGGGGGCGCCCCAGGCCGGCGCGGGCTCAGGTGGCGGGCCGGCCGATGCGCACCCGGCACAGCTCCGGCCCGGACTCGACGTAGTCCCAGGTGAACGCGGACGGGTGCGCCAGCTCGAACTCGCGCCGCAGGTGCTTGGGGTCGTGGTTGTTGACCAGCGTGAACGACTCGCCGGGCGCGAGCCGCGCGAAGCGGGCGAAGATCCGGGGGTGCCGCTGCCCGCGCGGGATCTCCCGGACGTCGATCTCGTCCGGCCGCTCCAGCCGCCCGCCGTCGAGCAGCGTGCGCAGGTCGGCGGTCAGCAGGCCGGCGTCGGCGCCGGGCAACGCCGCGAGCGCCGGCAGCAGAACCGTCTCCTCCACGGTGAAGTGCACGGCGAGGACGGCCGCGAGGTCGCGGGCGGCGGGCACCGGGTCGGCGGCGGTGGGGACCGCGGCCGCCAGCGCCTCGATCTCGGCGACGGCGGCGCGCAGCGCTCTGACGAGCAGCCGCGTCTCCGGCGCGCCGGACGCGGGCGCGTAGAGGGCCTCGTCGACGGCGGCGAGGTGGCGGCGCAGCTCGCCGTCCAGGAACCCGGCCAGGACCGCGTGGTCCCGGCCGTGGCCGTGCCCGGCGAGGGCGGCGAGCCGGTCGAGCAGCCGCCGGTGGACGCCCCGCACCTCGGAGGCGGCGCGGACGGCCGGGTCGGTCTCGGTGGCCTGGATGAACACGTCGGACATGGGTGCCCCTCTCTGTTGCCATAATTATTACATGTACTATTTGTAAAAACCGTGGAGGGGGCAACGCCGTGACCTACGTGATCGCCGAGCCGTGCGTGGACGTGAAGGACCGGGCCTGCGTCGACGAATGCCCGGTCGACTGCATCTACGAGGGCGCCCGCTCGCTCTACATCCATCCGGACGAGTGCGTCGACTGCGGCGCCTGCGAACCGGTCTGCCCCGTCGAGGCGATCTACTACGAGGACGACGTCCCGGACCGGTGGACGGCCTACACGGCGGCCAACGCCGAGTTCTTCGACGACCTCGGCTCGCCCGGCGGCGCGTCCAAGCTCGGCGCGCTCGACCGCGACCACCCCCTGATCGCAGCGCTGCCGCGACCGGGGGAAGGATGAGGGCCATGCCTCCCGAACGGCACCGCCGCCGCGAGATCCTGGACGCGCTGCGCGCCGCCGGCGCCCCGCTCGGCGTCGCCGACCTCGCCGGACGGCTCGGCGTCCACCCCAACACCGCGCGGTTCCACCTGGACGCCCTGGTGGCGGACGGCGCGGCCGAGCGGACCCTCGACCGGCCGTCCGGCCCCGGCCGGCCCCGCACGGTCTACACGGCCCGCCCCGGCATGGACCGCGGCGGCTCGCGCGGCTACCGGCTGCTGGCGCAGATCCTGCTCAGCCGGCTCTCGGGCGCCGGACCCGACGGGCGCCGGGAGGCCGAGCGCGCCGGCCGCGAGTGGGGCCGGTTCCTGGTCGACCGGCCGCCGCCGTTCGCCCGGACGAGCGCCGGCGACGCGACCGAGCGGCTCACCGCGCTGCTCGCCGACCTCGGCTTCGCGCCCGACCCCGACCCCGCCGGCGAGGTCGTCCGGCTGCGGCACTGCCCGTTCCTGGAACTGGCCGAGGAGTACGGGCCGCTGGTCTGCGACGTCCACCTCGGCCTCATGCGAGGCGCGCTGGACGAGCTGGACGCGCCGGTCGAGGCCGAAGCGCTCGAGCCGTTCGCCGAGCCCGCCGCCTGCCTCGCCCGCATCCGGCGCACCTGACCGCCCGTCGCCCCGCCGCCCGAACCCCGACGATCCGAAAGGCTCCGACGACCATGAACGCGACCGCGGCCGCCACGGCAGGCGCCCTGACCTTCCTCTGGCTCGGGATGGTGCTCGGAATCTCGTTCCTCGAGGCGCCGCTGAAGTTCCGCGCGCCGGGCGTGACCATCCCGATCGGCCTGGGCATCGGCCGGATCGTCTTCCGCGCCCTCAACCTCGTCGAGACCGTGCTGGCCGTCGCGGTGGTCGCCGCGGTCGCGGCCGGCGGCCCGCCGGTCGCCGTCACCGTGCTCGCCGCCGTCCTGGTGGTGCTGCTCGCCGTGCAGCTCGGCGTCGTCCGGCCGCGCCTGAACAAGCGGTCCGACCGGGTGCTCGCCGGCGATGACGACCGGCCCCGCTCCCGGGGGCACCTGTACTACGTGGCCCTGGAGGGCGTGAAGGTCGCCCTGTTGGTCGCCCTCGGCATCACCGTCCTCGCGGCGGGCTGACCCGCCCGCCGCCCGGCCGGCGGCGTGGAGCCGTCAGCGCTTCGCGACGGTCAGCAGCACCGCGGCGTCCTCCAGCGCCTCCAGCGCGTGCCTCGCCGGCGGGATGATCAGCATGTCGCCGGACATGCCGTCCCACGCGTCGTCGCCGCTCGTCAGCCGCACCCGCCCGTGCAGGACGAGCAGCGTCGCCTCCCCGGGGCTCTCGTGCTCGGTCAGCGCCGTGCCGGAGGTCAGGGCGATCAACGTCTGCCGCAGGGCGTGCTCGTGGCCGCCGTAGACGGTCTCGGCGCTGCGTCCCGTGGCCGCCGCGGCGGCCCGCTTGAGGTGGTCCCTTACCTGCGCGTCCAGCGAGAGCTTCTGCATGGCACCAGTCTGCCAGCGCCCTGCGGGGGCGCCCGGGAGGGACCCGGACGCGGCGCCCGGTGACGGCGTGGCCCGGTGTCAGTTCAGCGGGGCGCCGGTCACCGGCGCGCCGAGCGCGCTGCCCTTCAGCCACTCGTCCCACGACTTCACCCACGGCGTCGGCCCGTTCCCGAACTGGAGCTGCCGCGACGTCCCCGTCACCTTGACGATGTCGCCCCGGTTGGTGAAGTTGTAGAACCACTTCGCGTCCGCGGGGGAGGCGTTCACGCAGCCGTGGCTGACGTCGGAGACGCCCTGCGAGCCCGTCGACCACGGCGCCGCGTGCACGAACGTCCCGCTGTAGGTCAGCCGCACGTTCCAGCTCGTCGGGATCCGGTACTCGCCGGGGTCGCCGGTCGTCGCCGAGTCCATGATGATGTGCGCCGCCTTCTCCTGCGCGATCATCGTGCCGCTGTAGCTGTCGTGGCCCGGCTTGCCGAGGCTGACCTTCATCGTCCGCACCACCCGGCCGTTCTCGGTGACCTTGGCGCGGTGCGTGCCGTCGCTGACCGTGGTGATGTGCTTCGGGCCGACGGTGAAGGCCAGCGTCCGGTCCTTCATGCCGTAGAGGCCCTCGCCCGCCTTCAGCCCGGCGAGGTGCGCGATGACCTTCACCTTCTCGCCGGACGGCCAGTAGTCGCGGGGCCGGAAGTCGACCTCCTTGTCGCTGATCCAGTACCAGGCGCCCTGCACGGGCGTGGACATCCGGACCTCCAGCGCCTTCTCCACCGCCTGCTTGCCGGCCTTGGTGCTCACCGGCCTGGACAGCAGCAGCTGCACCGGCATCCCCACCCCGACGGTCTCGCCGTCCAGCGGC
Organism: Actinomadura sp. RB99; assembly: GCF_014706005.1. Lineage (NCBI taxonomy): Bacteria > Bacillati > Actinomycetota > Actinomycetes > Streptosporangiales > Thermomonosporaceae > Actinomadura > Actinomadura sp. RB99. The sequence continues at coordinate 70,872 of NZ_JABMCA010000012.1, forward strand.
GACATGCCGGTCTCCAGCTTCTTGGCGGGCGTCAGGGTGGTGAAGGTCGAGGTGACGGTGACGGGCTTGCCGCCGTCGGCGGAGCCCTGCGCGGTCACGGTGTACGTGGTGGACGGCCGCAGCGTCCACGACGACCGCCACGACTTGCCGTCCGGCGCGAGCGTGCCCGCGGCCTTCTCGTTCTTGCCGTACGTGAGGGTGACGCTCGTGAGCTTGCCCTTGTCGGCCTTCACCAGCACGGGCTGGTCGGGCGCCACCTGCTTGGCGCCGGTCGCCGGGGTGATGGCGAGCTTCGCGGCGTCCTCGGCCTTGCCGCCGCCCGCGCCGCCGCCCTTGTCGCCTCCTCCGCCGGAGGAGCACCCGGCGACGGAGATGGCCAAAGCCCCGATGATCGCCGCACCCGCCGTCCCGGTCCGACCCTTGCGCATCACCGAACTCCTCATGCTCGACACGCGGAACCTCATGGTCAGGTTATGCGCCCTTAGCGGCGCGGCATGCCGATGCGAGGGAACGTCCCGCCTTTCTCACAGGTGGGCAATGGTCCCGTCAAGTCACGAAGGCCGGTGCCGCGCGGCGTTCCCACCACGCGGCACCGGCCTCGACGTGATCAACGCCTCAGGGCGAGGCGATCCGCTCGATCCCGGGCGGGAGCTCCGCGGCGGCGGCGCGGTCCAGCAGGAACAGCGTGCTCTGGCGGCCGCGCGCGCCCGCGGCGGGCACCTGCACCGGCCCGGCACCCGACAGCCCGAGCCGCACCGCCTTCGCCTTCGACTCCCCGGACGCCAGCACCCACACCTCGTGCGCGGCGCACAGCGACGGGAACGTCAGCGAGATCCGCGTCGGCGGCGGCTTCGGAGCCCCGTGCACCGCCACCACCGGCCGCTCGTCGCGCACCGCCGGCATCTCCGGGAACAGCGACGCCACGTGCGCGTCCGGGCCGACGCCGAGCATCAGCACGTCGAACGACGGGACGGGGCCGTGGTCCTCGGGACGGGCGGCCGCGCGCAGCTCGGCGGCGTACCGCTCGGCGGCGGCCTCCACGTCGTCGCCGTCCGGGCCGTCCGAGGCCGGCATCGGATGCACCCGCGCCGGGTCGAGGTCCACATGGTCCAGCAGCGCCGCGCGGGCGCCGGTCTCGTTGCGCTCGGGGTCGCCGGACGGCAGGAACCGCTCGTCGCCCCACCACACGTCCAGCCGGCGCCAGTCGATGGCGTCCCGGGCGCCCGTCGCGGCCAGCGCCGCCAGCACCGCCGTGCCGACGCCGCCGCCGGTCAGCACCACCGACGCCGAGCCGCGCGCGGCCTGCACGTCCACGATCCGCGTCACCAGCCGCGCCGCCGCCGCCTTGGCCAGCAGGTCCTGGTCGCGGTGGACCAGGACCGCCGGGGGCGTCACGCGTCCCCCGACGACTTGCCGCGCGACGACCTCTTCCCGCCGGACGGCTTCGCCGCGGACGAGGCCGGGGCGTCGGGCAGGCCCTCCTTCTCGGCCTCCTTCGCCGCCTTCTTCGTCGTGGCCGCCTCCCGCGTGCCCGACAGCGGCTCGCTGGCGACGCCCTCGTCCGACGTCCCGCCCGCGAGGTCCTTGGCGAAGCGGGCCGCCGCCTCCCGGTAGACCTCGTCGGGGTCGAGCCGCCGCAGCTCCTCGGCGAGCAGCTCCGACATCGGGCGGCGCATCAGCGCCACCTGCCGGTCGGGCTGGCCGGGGCGGCACAGCGTCGCGACCCGGCCGTCCGGCCGGTCGATCACGATGTCGCCGCCGGTCGTCGTCAGCCGGACGCCGGTGATGCCGGGCCCCTCGGACACCGTCCGCTCCACCGCGACGCCGAGCCGGATCGACAGCCACGCCGCCAGCAGCTCCGCGCTCGGGCTGTCCGGCTCGGCCATCACCTCGCCGGAGATGATCTCGTCGTGGTCCTGGTCGAGCGAGGCGGCCAGCAGCGACCGCCACGACGTCAGCCGGGTCCAGGTGAAGTCGGTGTCGCCCGGGCTGTAGTTCCCGGCCAGCTGCGCGAGGGTGCCGAGCCGGTCGCGGGCCGCGTAGGCGTCGGTGATCCGCCGCGTCGCGAGCTTGCCGAGCCCGCTCTTGGACGGCGACTTCGGCACCTTGCCGCCCGGCCACCAGATCACCACCGGCGTGTCGGGCATCAGCAGCGGCACCACCACCGAGTCGGCGTGCTCGGCGAGCGGCCCGTACATCCGCAGCAGCACCGTCTCGCCCGGGCCGGTCTCGCCCATCCGGATCTCGGCGTCCAGCCGCGAGGAGTTCCCGCGCGGGTCGCGGGAGATCACCGTCAGCACCCGGCAGGGGTGCTCGCGGGCCGCCTCCGTCGCCGCGCGGACCGCGTCGTACTGCGCCGACTCGTCCGTCACGATGATCAGCGTCAGCACCATGCCGACCGCCGGGCCGCCCATCAGGTGCCGCGACTGGGTCAGCGCGTCCTGGATCTGGCGCGTCGTGGTGCCGGTGAGGTCGATGTTCATCAGAGCCTCCTCCAGGCGCGGCCGTCGCGCGCCATCAGCTCGTCGGCGCTGTCGGGCCCGTAGCCGCCCGACGTGTACTGGTCGAGGCCGCCGCGGCTCGCCCAGAACTCCTCGATCGGGTCGAGGATCCGCCAGGACAGCTCGACCTCCTCCTGCCGCGGGAACAGCGGCGGGTCGCCGATCAGCACGTCCAGCAGCAGCCGCTCGTAGGCCTCCGGGGACGCCTCCGTGAACGACTCGCCGTAGGCGAAGTCCATGTTCACGTCGCGGATCTCCATCGAGGTGCCGGGCACCTTCGAGCCGAACCGGACCGTGATGCCCTCGTCCGGCTGCACCCGCATCACCAGCGCGTTCTGCCCGAGCTCCTCGGTGTCGGTGTGCGAGAACGGCAGGTGCGGCGCCTGCTGGAACACCATCGCCACCTCCGTCACCCGGCGGCTCAGCCGCTTGCCGGTGCGCAGGTAGAACGGGACGCCCGCCCAGCGGCGGTTGTCGATCTCCAGCTTGACCGCCGCGTACGTCTCGGTACGGGAGTCGGCCGGGATGCCCTCCTCCTCCAGGTACCCCTTGACGCTCACGCCGCCCTGCCAGCCCGCCGAGTACTGCCCGCGCGCGGTGGAGGTCTCCAGATCGCCCGGCACCCGCACCGACGACAGGATCTTCGCCTTCTCGGTGCGGACCGACTGGGCGCTGAAGGACGTCGGCTCCTCCATCGCCGTCAGCGCCAGCAGCTGCAGCAGGTGGTTCTGGATGACGTCGCGGGCCGCGCCGATCCCGTCGTAGTAGCCCGCCCGGCCGCCGATGCCGATGTCCTCGGCCATCGTGATCTGCACGTGGTCGATGTAGGAGCGGTTCCAGATCGGCTCGAACATCGCGTTGGCGAACCGCAGCGCCAGGATGTTCTGCACCGTCTCCTTGCCGAGGTAGTGGTCGATCCGGAAGATCGACTCCTCGGGGAAGACGCGGTGCACCGTGTCGTTCAGCTCCAGCGCCGTCTTCAGGTCCCGGCCGAACGGCTTCTCGATCACAACCCGGCGCCAGGCGCCGTCCCTGCGGTCGGCCAGCCCGCTGCGCTGCAGCTGCTCGACCACCTGCGGGAAGAACTTCGGCGGAATCGACAGGTAGAACGCATAGTTGCCGCCGGTGCCGCGGCTCTCGTCCAGCTCCTTGACCGCCATCGACAGCGCGTCGAACGCGCCCGGGTCGCTGAACTCGCCGGGGACGAAGTGCATGCCCTCCGACAGGTGCGTCCACACGTCCTCGCGGAACGGGGTCCGCGCGTGCGCCTTCACCGACTCGTAGGCGATCTGCCGGAAGTCCTCGTTCTCCCAGTCGCGGCGGGCGAAACCGACCAGCGAGAAGCCCGGCGGCAGCAGCCCCCGGTTCGCCAGGTCGTAGATCGCCGGGAGCAGCTTCTTGCGCGACAGGTCCCCGGTGACCCCGAACAGCACGAGCACGCACGGCCCGGCCACCCGCGGCAGGCGCTTGTCGCGCGGGTCCCGGAGCGGATTGGCTGCGTCGGTCACGTTGCGGCCCCCTCTTCTCGCACCTTGACTACCCTCACTTCTACTCGCATCCGATCAGACCACGCATCCTGTGTGTCGACCCCGTGTACTGACAGTCTCGCCCCTCCCGGGCGCGCCGTCGCCGTTCCCGGGTCGCCGGAGAGCCGCGGCCGCGCCCCGTCGTCCTACCCGCCTCTGGCCGAGTCGAGCAGCCGGGCGAGGCCCGCCCACCGGTTCTGCAGGTGCAGCCGGACGACCGGGCGGCCGTCCGAGCGCGCCGCCCGCGCGTCGCCGAGCGCCCGCGCGAGCTGGAGCACGCCGAGCCGGTGGTGCCGGCCGGGGACCGGGACGTCGCGGTCGGCGTTCCCGGTCACCTGGAGGTATACGCCCGTATCGGGTCGATCATTCCCGCCCGCCGGGCGCCGGGCGCCCCAGCCGACGGTCACCGGGCGGCGGCAGCGGGCGGCCAGCAGCGCCGCCAGCCGGCGGACCTGCGCGCCCTGCCCGGCGGCCTCGTCCGGGTCCAGGTAGGCGACCAGCGCCAGATGCTCGTCCGGGCCGACCGCCGCGGCCAGCGCCGCGAGCACCGCGCCCAGGTCGGGCGCCCCGGCGAGCGCCGGGTCGGTGGTGTGCACCTCGACGGACCGGCCCGGGGCGCCGTCGGACAGCACCGGGTCGCCCGCCCCGTCGTCCAGCGTCACCGGCGCGGCCCGGCCGGGCGGCGCCATGGGGTCCCGGTCCAGCAGGTAGGCGGCGACGGCGGCGGCGTACTCCCAGACGACGAGCTGCCCGGCCGCCGGGCCGGAGACGGTCGCGTCGTCCTGGTGCGGCCGGCCGTCCAGTGTCAGCAGGAACAGGTCGTCGCCGGGCGCGACCGGCAGCCCGCCGCCCTGCACCACCGGCACGATCCGGCCGCCGGCCGCCTCGTCCAGCAGCAGCGCCGCCCAGTCCGCGAGGCCCGGCAGCGCCGCGGAGTAGCCGCCTAGCACGACCGTGCGGCGCCCGGCCCGCGCCGCCCCGCCGAGGATCGCGCCCAGCACCAGGCCGGGGTTGTTCTCCGGACGGGTGAGCGCCGGCAGCACCCGGGCCGCCTCGTCCAGCAGGGGCGACACGTCGGCGCCGGCCAGCGCGGCCGGCACCAGCGCGTAGGGGGACAGGGCGCCGAACGCGGTCGGCGCGGGCGCCTCGACCACCGGATGCCCGGCCTCCGCCGCCAGCTTCGCCGCGCCGGACCCCGGCGCGGCCACCGTCACGACCCGCCGCGCGATCTCGGCGGGGGACAGGCCGAGGTCGGCGAGCATCCCCAGGAACACCCGCCGGAGCGCGTCGGTGCCGGGATCGTCGCCGGTGACCACGACCGCCGTCCGGCCGAGCCGTTCGGGATCGTCGCCGATGCGCAGCACCGGGCCGGGCTCCGGGCCGTCCAGGACGGTCAGCGGCGGCGCGCCGGCGCCCGCGGGCCGCCTCGCGGCGCCGGGCCCACTGGCGCGGGCGAGAAGCTCGGCCGCGCGCGCCGGAGCGCCCCGCCCCAGCAGCGCCACCTCGGTCAGCCCGGCCGCGCGGGCGTCCGCCACCAGCTCACCGGCACGGTCCAAAGCGGCCCGCCCGGGCCCCGGCTGGCCGGGCCAGCACAGCGGCCGCCCGTCCACCGCCGCCGTCGCCGCCGAGGGCCACAGCGCCGGATCCTCCGAGGCGAGACGCACCGGCACCTGGTCGATCCACAGGCGCCCCAGCACCCGCTCGGCGGCCTCCCTGACCGGCCCGCGCGCGGTGATGGCCGTCTCCCCCGAGACGACGGCGGTGAAGCTCACGACCGGGGTCCCGCCCCCGCCACCGCTCGAACGGCCTCGATCAGCCGGCCCGCGCCCTCCACCGGGTTGCGCAGGTGCAGGCGCACCACCGGCAGCCGCCGCTGCCGCAGCGCCCGGACCTCGCCCAGCGCCCGCGCCAGCTGCAGCTTCGCCAGCCCGTACGGCCGTCCCGGCACCGGATGCGCCGCCAGCGCGTCGCCCGGCGCCGGATCGCCCGTGATCACCAGGAACGCGCCGTTGCCCGGCCCGTCCTTGTGGATCGGGCCGGTGGCGTGCGGGTACGCCGGGCCCGGCCCGTACACGACCGGCCGCCCGGCGGCGCGCGACAGCGACGGCGCCAGGTAGCGGCCCGAGAAGTCGCCCGACAGGTACGTCAGCACCGACAGGTAGCCGTCGGCGGGCACCGAGGCGATCAGCCCGCCCAGCACCGTCCCGAGGTCGGCGCCCGACGGCCACGCGAAGTCGGCGTGCACCTCGATGTCGTCCTCGACGTACACCGGCCGCCCGGTGGGCAGCGGCCCGGCGCCCGCCGAGCGCAGCAGCGTCGCCGCGTCGTCCTCCGCCTCCTGGACGGCCGCGCTGCCCGCCTCGAACGGGTTCACGCCGAGCAGCCACCCGGCCACGGCCGTCGCGTACTCCCACAGCACGAACTGCGCGCCGAGCGGCGCCCACACCGAGGTGTCGGCCTCCTCCTGCGCCGCCGACCGCGGGTTGATCGAGATGCCGTGCAGGTCCGGGAAGCCGCCCTTGCCGCCGGGCGGCTCCAGCGCGAGCACCCCGCGGCCTCGCTTGCCGGTGCCGACCGCGAGCAGCTGCGAGATCCAGGCGCTGAGCGCGCCGGACCCGCCGGGCTCGCGCAGCACCACCTTGTCGCGGGTGACGCCGCCCGGCCCCTGCTGGGCGCAGCCGCCGAGGACCGCGCCGAGCAGCAGCCCGGGGTTGTCCTCGTCCTTGGACAGCGACGGCACCAGCGACGCCGCCTCCTCCAGCAGCCGCCCCGCGTCGGCGCCCGCCAGCACCGCCGGGACCAGCCCGTACGCCGACAGCGCGCCGTAATGGCCCGGCAGGTACGGGTCGGTGAGCCCGATCCGGTACCCGCACTGGCGGGCGAAGTCGTGCAGCGGGCTGCCGTGGTCGGTGATCACCAGGAAGCGGCCCGCGATCTCGCGCTCCGACAGGCCGCGCTCGCGGAACGCGCCCGCGAAGATCCGCCGGTAGGCGTCGCCCTCCAGCGACACGCCCGCCTTGCTCGCCAGCACGACCAGCGTCCGGTCGAGCCGCTCCAGCGCGAACGCCAGCGCGGCGGTGTCGCTGCCGTCCAGCACCGTCATCCCGCCGCCGGGGCCGGGCGGGGCGCCGCCCCCGCCGGCGAGGGCGGGCGCGTGCGCCTCCACGATCGCCTGGGCGGCGAGGCTCTCCGCGCCCACCCCGATCAGCACGATGTGGTCCAGGCCGGAGTAGCGCGCCTCGGCGACCAGCCCGTCCACCTGCTTCAGCAGCCCGCGCGAGGCGAACGGCAGGTCCAGCCAGCCCAGCCTGCTGTGGTCGACCGCGCGCCGCCCCCACAGCCGCGGGTCCTTCGCGGCCAGCGCGCCCGGGACGCCGCAGCCGACGAGGTAGTCCCTCGCCTGCAGCGCCGAGTCGAGCACGTCGCCGCGCGTCAGTACGTCGAATCCGGACACGCTTTCCCTCCTGCCCCCTATCGTTTCAGGAGAGAAAGGGCATCCGCGACCATCTCCATCGATCTTCTGCCTCCGGTTGCCGAACCGGACGCGGAAGAGCAGCCGTGCTCCTCGATCAGCCGTGCTCCTCGGTCAGCTCAGCGCCTCGATCAGCTGCGCGAGACCCTCGGCGCGGTCGCGCAGGTGCAGCCGGAACGCCGGGAGGCCGAGCGAGCGCAGCACCCGCTGGTCCCCGAACGCCTGCGCGAGCTGCAGCTCGCCGAGCGTGAAGGGCCGTCCGGGCACCGGGACGTCGGTCGTCACCGCGCCCGTGACCTGCAAGAACATGCCGTTGCGCGGCCCGCCCTTGTGGTACTGGCCCGTCGCGTGCAGGTACCGCGGCCCCCAGCCGAACGTGACCGGCACCGGATTCCTGCGCAGCCCTGCGCCGCGGGCCGCCAGCAGCGGCCGCAGCCCGGCCGCCGCCGCCTCCCCGGACCGGTCCAGGTAGGCCAGGACGGCGAGGTAGCCGCCGTCCGGGACGTCCTCCAGGAACGTCTCCAGCGCCTCTCCCAACGTCTTCGCGCCGCGCAGCGCCTCCTCCGGCGCGTGCACCTCCACCGCGTCCGACACCAGCGCCGGCGGGCGCCGCACCACCGTCGGGGCCGCGCCCTCCTCCGAGCGGAGCAGCGCCGCCGTGCTGTCGCGCGACTCGCCGGTGTCCGGCTCGGCGAACGGGTCGACGCCGATCACCCGGGCGGCCACCGCCACCGCGTAGTCCCACAGCAGGAACTGCGCGCCGAGCGGGCCCGCCACGCTCACCCCCGCCTCGCGGCCCGGCCCGGGCTCGTCCGGGCGGCGGCCCAGGATCACCCGGCGCACGTCGCCGGTCAGGTCGAAACCGGGGGAGTCCACGCTCTCCACGACCACCGGCAGCAGCCCCCGGCCGTCCTTGCCGAGAGCGCCCGCCACCAGCTGCTCCGCCCAGGCGGGGAAGCCGTGCAGCCCCGAGCCGTGGTCGGCGAGGACGAGCTTGTCGCGGCCGCCGAGCGCCGACGAGGCGAGCGCGGCGCCGAGCGCCAGCGCCGGGTTGTCGTAGGGCTGGCGCAGCGCGCCCGCGAGCCGGTCCGCCTCGTCCAGCAGGGCCGGGACGTCCGTGCCCGCGAGCGCGGCGGGCACCAGGGCGCGCACGCCGAGCGCGCCGAAGCGGCCGTCGACGTCGGTCTCGGCCTCCACGAAATGGTGGCCGACGTCGCGGGCGGCGCGCTCCGCCTCCGACCCGGGTTCGTCCACCAGGACGAACCGGCGGGCCAGCTCCGCGCGGCTCAGCCCCGCCTCGGAGAACGCCCGCCCGAAGACGCGGCGCAGCGACCGCGCCTCGACGTCGTCGCCCACGACGACCACCACCGTGCGCCCGAGGTCGCCCGACAGGACCCCGGACACCTCGTGCGGGTCCGTCGTGTCCAGGACGACCAGCTCGGCGTCCGGCCCGGTGCGGGCCGCGGTCCGGTGGACCGCCTCGGCGGCGATCGCCGGGCCGCCCGCCCCCGCGACCACGATGCGGTCCAGGCCCGCGCCGCGGAACTCCTCCGCCGGCCCGGCGAGCCGGGCCGGCAGGGACAGCGAGGTCCCGGGCAGGCCCAGCCAGCCCAGCCGGCGGGCGGCCAGCGGGGCCGCGTCCGGCCCCCACAGCTTGGCGTTGCGGGACGCCAGCGAACTCGGCACGCCGTCGGAGGCGAGACGGTCCAGGACCGTCTCGCTCTCGCCGACGACGGCGCCGCGGATGGTGACCGAGATCCCCCCGGCGGTCACCACCGACGTCACGCGCTCTTGTCCTTCAGCTCGCCGTCGATGGAGCCGAGCAGCTCCTTCCAGGACGCCTCGAACTTCTCGACGCCCTCCTCCTCCAGGACCCGCACGACGTCGTCGTAGTCGACCCCCACGTCCTTCAGCGCCGCCATGTGCGCGCGGGCGTCGTCATAGGCGCCCCGGACGGTGTCGCCGCGCAGCCGGCCGTGGTCGGCCTCCGCCTCCAGCGTCGCCTCCGGCATCGTGTTGACGGTCCCTGGCGCCACCAGCTCGTCCACGTACAGCGTGTCGGCGAGGTTCGGGTCCTTCACGCCGGTCGAGGCCCACAACGGACGCTGCGGGCGGGCGCCCGCGTCCTTCAGCGCCTTCCAGCGGTCCGTGCCGAACTTCTCCTCGTACAGCGCGTACGCCAGCCGCGCGTTCGCCAGCCCCGCCTTGGACCGCAGCTTCTTGGCGTCCTCCGACCCGATCTTGTCGAGCCGCTTGTCGATCTCGGTGTCGACCCGGCTCACGAAGAACGACGCCACCGACGCGATCGTCGGCAGGTCGTGCCCGTTCGCGCGGGCCTTCTCCAGGCCCTCGAAGAACGCGTCGATCACCTTGCCGTAGCGCTCCAGCGAGAAGATCAGCGTCACGTTCACGCTGATGCCCTCGGCCAGCGCCGCGGTGATCGCGGGCAGGCCCTCCTCGGTCGCCGGGATCTTGATGAACAGGTTGGGCCGGTCCACCATCCACCACAGCGCGCGCGCCTCGGCGACCGTCTTCTCGGTGTCGCGGGCCAGCCGCGGGTCCACCTCGATCGACACGCGGCCGTCCAGGCCGTCGGTCCGGTCGTAGACCGGGCGCAGCACGTCGCAGCCCCAGCGGATGTCGTAGGTGGTGATCGCCCGGGACGCCTCCTCGACGTCCACGCCGCGCACCGCCAGGTCGCGCACCTGGTCGTCGTAGGCGCTGCCCTTGCTCAGCGCCTTGGCGAAGATCGTCGGGTTGGAGGTGACGCCGACGACGTGCTTGTCCTTGACCAGCTGCTCCAGGTTCCCGCTGCGCAGCCGCTCCCGGCTGATGTCGTCCAGCCAGATCGACACGCCCTCGTCCGAGAGCGCCTTCAGGATGTCACTCATCGCTTTCTCCTCGTCGTCGAGTTCCGCGGGGGGTCGGCCGCGCCGGGCCCCCGGCCCGCCGGGGCGGTCGCCGGGGGCCCGGCGGCCGCTAGTTCCCGGTGGTGCTGCCCCGGCCGGCGTCCTTGACGCCGGCCTTGATCAGGCTCGCCTTCGCCGCCGCGACGACCCGCTCGGCGGTGATGCCGAACTGCTCGAACAGCGTCTTGTAGTCGGCGGACGCGCCGAAGTGCTCCAGCGACACCGACGAGCCGGCGTCGCCGACGTAGGTCCGCCAGCCGAGCGCCACGCCGGCCTCCACCGACACGCGCGCCCGCACCCCGGGCGGCAGGACCTCCTGCTTGTAGGCGTCGGGCTGCTCCTCGAACCACTCGACGCACGGCATCGACACCACGCGGGTCGGGGTGCCCTGGGACTGGAGCGTCTCCCGCGCCTCCAGCGCCAGCTGCACCTCGCTGCCCGTGGCGATCAGGATCACCTCGGGCTGCCCGCCCTCGGCGTCGGCCAGCACGTAGCCGCCCTTGGCGGCGCCCTCGGCGGACGCGATCGCGCCGTCGCGCTCCAGCGTCGGCAGCTTCTGCCGGGTCAGCGCGAGGCCCGCCGGGCGGTCGGTGTGCTCCAGGACGGTCCGCCACGCGACCGCGGTCTCGTTGGCGTCCGCCGGGCGGACGACGTCCAGGCCCGGGATCGCCCGCAGCGCCCACAGGTGCTCGACCGGCTGGTGCGTCGGGCCGTCCTCGCCGAGGCCGATGGAGTCGTGCGTCCACACGTAGGTGACCGGCAGCTTCATCAGCGCCGCGAGCCGGACCGCCGGCCGCATGTAGTCGCTGAAGATCAGGAACGTGCCCGCGTAGGGCCGGGTGCCGCCGTGCAGCGCGATGCCGTTGCAGATCGCGCCCATCGCGTGCTCGCGGACGCCGAAGTGCAGCGTGCGGCCGTACCGGTCGCCCGGGAACTCCTTGGTCTGGAACTCCTCGGGGATGAAGGACGGCTCGCCCTTCATCGTGGTGTTGTTGCTCTCGGCGAGGTCGGCCGACCCGCCCCACAGCTCCGGCAGCACCGGGGCCAGCGCGGTCAGCACGTCGCCGGACGCGGCGCGCGTCGCGACGTCCTTGCCCGCCGGGAACTCCGGCAGCTTCTCCTCCCAGCCCGCGGGCAGGTGCCGGGCGCTGATCCGGTCGTACTCGGCGGCGCGCTCGGGGTTCGCCGACCGCCACGCCTGGAACGCCTTCTCCCACTCGGCGTGCAGCGCGCGGCCCCGGTCCGAGACCTCGCGGGCGTGCGCCAGCACGTCGTCCGGGACGATGAACGACTCGGCCGGGTCCAGGCCGAGGATCCGCTTGGTCGCGGCGATCTCCTCGGCGCCCATCGCGGAGCCGTGGATCTTGCCGGTGTTCTTCTTGTTCGGCGCCGGCCAGCCGATGATCGTGCGCAGCGCGATGAACGACGGCCGGGCGGTCTCCGCCTTGGCCGCCTCGAACGCCGCCGCCAGCGCGGCCACGTTCTCCTCGTAGTCGCCGTTCACGGTCCAGTCGACGTGGTGGACGTCCCAGCCGTACGCCTCGTAGCGGGCCCGCACGTCCTCCGACAGCGCGATCGCGGTGTCGTCCTCGATCGAGATGTGGTTGTCGTCGTACAGCAGGACCAGGTTGCCGAGCCGCTGGTGGGCCGCCAGGGCGCTCGCCTCGTGGCTGATGCCCTCCTCGATGTCGCCGTCGGACGCGAACGCCCAGATGGTGTGGTCGAAGGGGGACTCGCCCGCCGGGGCGTCCGGGTCGAACAGGCCGCGCTCGCGGCGGGCCGCCATCGCCATCCCGACCGCGTTCGCGATGCCCTGCCCCAGCGGGCCCGTGGTCGTCTCGACGCCCGCGGTGTGCCCGTGCTCGGGGTGGCCGGGGGTGAGGCTTCCCCACTTGCGCAGCGACTTGAGGTCCGCCAGCGTCAGCGGGTAGCCCGAAAGGTAGAGCTGGACGTAAAGGGTCAGGCTGGAGTGCCCGCAGGACAGGACGAACCTGTCCCGGCCGGCCCACTCGGGGTCCGTCGGGTCGTGCCGAAGGAACCGCTGGAACAGAAGGTAGGCGGCGGGCGCGAGGCTCATCGCCGTCCCGGGGTGGCCGGAGCCCGCCTCCTCGACCGCGTCCATGGCGAGGGCGCGGATGACGTCCACCGCCCGCTTGTCCAGGTCGGACCATTCAAACGTGCTGCTGTCCCTGCTCACGGAACGCCAGGCTCCTCTCGAACCGCTGTCGTACAGAGTTCATTAGCGATGTGCCGCCGCGCGGCATGACCGGCACCCGTGCCGCGGCCCCCTGTTGCCGCAACGTCCGGCGGCGCCGTCCGTCTTCCCTGGGGCCCCCTTGCGGCCACCTGCCGTGGCCTCGCGAAGATCATGCCGCGCCCTTGGCGAGCCTATCGCGCGGGCGGGCCGCCGCAGGCGAGAGCGAGAACACGACGAAACGGCGCCGCCGCCCGCGCCAGGTCCGCGCCGCTCCCTGCACCCTTGCCCGATCGGTTCCGGGACTAACCCCCCGCACGGGTGATACCGAGGGGGGAACGGGTTTCCGCCCCCCGCGCCGGGGGACGGCCTCCCGGATGGGCTTCCGGCGGCCTCGGGAACGCCCTCCAGAACGGCCTGCGGAACGCGCTTCGCCAGGGGGACCGGCGCGTCCGGTGCCCCGGTGCACGCCCCCGGCGGGGGTCGGACTACAGTGATGGCGCGGCCGACGACGACGGCCGCCGTGCAGGACCAAGCAGGATCACCAAGCCGAAGTTGCACTCGACCGAGGCCGGCCCGGAAGCGGGGGCGCCGCCGAGGTGGTACGCGATTTCTTCATGCCTAGTTGGACGTGGACCCGATTGTGACGGTGCTCAGTAACAAGCGCGGGGTCGAGCTCGACGAGCCGGTGCCGCTCGACGGGCGTGCGCCGGGGGCGCCCGCCGCGCCGGAGCCGGTGGCCGAGACCGCCCGCCGGTCGATCGGCGCCAGCGTGCGCGCCTACGTGGCGCTCACCAAGCCGCGCGTGATCGAGCTGCTCTTGATCACCACGATCCCGGTGATGTTCCTCGCCCAGCGCGGCGTGCCGCCGCTGTCGACGGTGCTGCTGACCTTCTCCTTCGGGGCCATGTCGGCCGGCGCCGCGAACGCGATCAACTGCTACATCGACCGCGACATCGACGTCAAGATGCGCCGCACCCGGCGCCGCCCGCTGGCCCGCGCGCAGGTCACCCCGGCCCGCGCGCTGGTGTTCGGGATCACCCTCGCCCTGGTGTCCACGGCCGGGTTCTTCGTCACCGTCAACCCGCTGTCGGCCGCCGGGTCGCTGTTCGCGATCCTGTTCTACGTCTTCGTGTACTCGCTGCTGCTCAAGCGGCGGACGTCGCAGAACGTCGTGTGGGGCGGCATCGCCGGCTGCATGCCGGTCCTGATCGGCTGGACGGCGATCACCGACGGCCTGGACTGGACGCCGTTCGTGCTGTTCGGCGTCGTGTTCCTGTGGACGCCGCCGCACACCTGGACGCTGGCGATGCGCTACCGCGAGGACTACGCGGTCGCCAAGGTGCCGATGCTGCCCGTCGTCGCGACCGAGCGCCGCGTCATCACCGAGAGCCTCGTCTACACCTACGCCACCGTCGCGTGCTCGCTGGCGCTGTGGCCCGTCGCCGGGATGGGTCCGGTGTACGGGGCCGTCGCGGTCGTCCTCGGCCTGGTCTTCCTCGCCGAGGGGCACCGGCTGCTCAAGGCCGTCCGCGCCGGCGTGACCGGCGTGCACCTGCGGCCGATGCGGTTCTTCCACCTGTCGAACGTGTACCTGGCGCTGCTGTTCACCGCCGTCGCGGTGGACCCGCTGCTGCACTGACGCCTGCACGGCCCCTCGCGGGACCGGCCCGCGACGCCGCGCCCCGCGAGGACCTGCGCCGACCCGTTACGCTCACGTCATGGCGCGTGTGGACCCCAAGGCCGTGCTCGAAGGCCGGATCCCCGGCCGGCCCCCGGTCGGCCTCATCGTCGGGCTGACCGTCTCGTCGCTGTGCGTGGTGCTCGCGCTCGCCGCCGACGTCCTGTCCGGCGGCGCCGGGTTCTGGGTCGGGGTCGTCCTGGCGATCCTGCCGATCCCGGCGCTGGTGGCGCTCGCCCTCACCCTCGACCGGCTGGAACCCGAACCGCCGCGCGCCCTGATCTTCGCGTTCATGTGGGGCGCGGGCGTCGCCGTCCTCGGCGCGCTGGTGCTGAACACCCTCGGCCTGCTGTACGTCACCGTCCCGATCTTCGGCGAGACCAAGGGGCACTTCGTCAGCGCCACCTTCGGCGCCCCCGTCATCGAGGAGTCGCTGAAGGGCGCCGTGCTGTTCGGCATGCTGTGGTTCCGCCGCAACGAGATCGACGGCTTCGCCGACGGCATCATCTACGCCGCCATGGTCGGCCTCGGCTTCGCGATGATGGAGAACATCACCTACTACATGCGGGCGTTCGAGGACGGCGGCGCCCAGCAGCTGCAGACGGTGTTCATCCTGCGGGGCCTGATCGCGCCGCTCAGCCACCCGCTGTTCACCTCGATGACCGGCCTCGGCGTCGCCTACGCCGCCACCCACCGGCGCGGCCAGATCGCCGCGCCCGTCCTCGGGCTGCTCGGCGCGATGATCCTGCACGGGCTGTGGAACGGCGCCACGACCTTCGGGCTCGGCGGCCTCGGCATCGTGTACCTCCTCGACTTCTGCGTCCTGGTCACGCTGATCGTCATCGTCGCCGTCGAGCGGCGGCACACCGTCCGGCGCATCGAGGCGTACCTGCCGATGTACGCCGGCACCGGCCTGGTGACCCCGCAGGACGTGCGGATGCTGCGGTCCATCCCGTCGCGGCGGGCCGCGCGCCGCTGGGCCAGGTCCGTCGGCGGCCCGCCCGCCGCCCGCGCGATGGTCGACTACCAGCTCGCCGCCACCGAGCTCGCGCTGCTGCACAAGCGCGCCGACCGCGGCAACGCCGAGCCGCACTGGTTCGCGGCCCGCCGCGACTCCCTCCTGGAGCTGATGTCGCTGGCGAGGCAGGCGTTCCTGCGGACCCCGCCGCGCGGCGGCGGCTCCGTCGCGGGAGCGCCGCCGTGGGCGCCGCAGGGGCCGTCCGGGTTCCTGCCGCCGCCCCCGCCCGGCCCGTACACGCGGTAACCGGGGGGTGCGTCGGGGGCACGGGAGGGCGGCCATACGATTGACGCGTGGCTGAGCGAAAGTCGTCGACGAACCCGCTGATCCGTGCCTGGGACGCCGTGTGGCACCCCACCCCCGGGTCGGTGCGGCTGCTGGCGCTGCTCGGCGTCGTCGGCAACGTGGTGATCGTGGTCAGCGGCGGCCTCGTCCGGCTCACCGAGTCGGGGCTCGGCTGCCCGGAGTGGCCGCGCTGCTCGGGCGACAGCCTCGTCCCCACCCGCAACGCCGATCACCACGCGTTCAACATGGCGGTCGAGTTCGGCAACCGGCTGATCACCTTCGTCGTGCTGGCGATCGGCGTGCTGGTGTTCGTCGCCGCGCTGCGCCTCGTCCCGCGCCGCCGCGACCTGGTCTGGTGGTCGCTCGCCCAGCCGATGAGCGTCGTCGCGCAGGCCGTCATCGGCGGCATCGTCGTGCTCACCGACCTGAACCCGGCCGCGGTGTCGGCGCACTTCCTCGTCTCGCCGGCGCTGCTGGTGTTCTGCGTGGCGCTGTGGGTGCGCGCCGGCGAGGGCGACGCCCCCGCCCGGCCCCTCGCCGGGCCCTGGACGCGCCGCCTCGGCGCGCTGCTGCTGGTCGCCTCCGCGGCCGTGCTCGTCGCGGGCACCGTGGTCACCGGCACCGGCCCGCACGCCGGGGACGCCTCGTCCCGCCGCTACGGCTTCAACATCCAGGACGTGGCGCGCATCCACGGCGAGCTGGCGTGGGTCACCATCGCGTTCACGATCGCCGTCACCATCGCGCTGTACCGCACCGGCGGCCCCGCGGCCGCCAAGCGCCGCGCGTGGGAGCTGATCGCGCTGATCGTCGCGCAGGGCGCCGTCGGCTACACCCAGTACTTCCTGGGCGTCCCCGCCGGGCTGGTGCTGCTGCACATGCTCGGCGCGGTGCTGATGTGGATCGCGGCGTTCCGGCTGTTCTTCGCGCTCCGCGACCGCGGCCCGATGCCGGAGGCGCGGCCGCGCGCGGTGCCCGCCCGTCCCGCCGAGGCCCCTCAGCCCGCCTGAGCCCCGCCGCCGCTCACCGCGCGCCCTCGTCCTTGCGGAGGAAGGCGCGCAGGCGCTCCAGCGGCCAGGTGTTGATGACGTCGTCGGGCGTGAGCCATCCCCGCTGGGCGGTGCCGATCCCGTAGCGGATGTTGCGGTGGTGCCCGAGCGAGTGCGCGTCGGTGTCGACGGAGAACCGCACCCCGAACCGCTTCGCGCGGCGGATCAGGTCGGCGGGCAGGTCGAGCCGGTCGGGGAACGAGTCGATCTCCATCGCCGTGCCGGTGCGGGCGGCGGCCCGGAACACCTCGTCCCAGTCGGCGTCCACCGGCGGGCGGCGGCCGATGCTGCGCGCCGTCGGATGGCCGATCACGTGCACGTGCGGGTTCTCGCAGGCGCGGACGAGCCGCCGCGTCATCTCCGCCTCGTCCTGGGTGAAGTGCGAGTGGACGGACGCCACGCAGATGTCGAAGCCCGCGAGGAAGCCGGCGTCCCAGTCGACGCCGCCGTCCGGGTCGATGTTCAGCTCGGTGCCGTGCAGCAGGACCAGGCCGGGGTAGCGCTTCTGCAGCTCGCGGACCCGCTCGCGCTGGGCGAGCATCTTCTCGTCGGTCATCCGCTGCATGAACAGGTTCGGCGCGTGGTCGGTGATCGCGTAGTACTCCAGCCCCCGGTCCGCGGCGGCGGCGACCATGTCCTCCAGGGAGGCGATGCCGTCGGTGAGGTCGGTGTGGCTGTGCAGGTCGCCCCGCAGGTCCTCGACGGTGACCAGGCGGGGCAGCTCGTCCTTCAGCGCCGCCTCGATCTCCCCGGTGTCCTCGCGCAGCGCCGGATGGATCCACGGCAGGCCGAGCCGCTCGTAGACCTCGTCCTCGGTCCGGGACACGATCAGGTCGCCGGAGTCGGCGTCGAACAGCCCGTACTCCGACAGCTTCAGCCCCGCCTTCACCGCGATCTCGCGGGTGCGGATGTTGTGCGCCTGCGAGCCGGTGAAGTACTGGAGCGCCGCGCCCCACGCCTCCGGCGGTACGACGCGCAGGTCGACCTGCAGGCCCCGGTCGGTGCGGATCGAGGTCTTCTTGTCGCCGCCGACGATCACCTCGGCGACGAGCGGCAGCGCGGTGAACGCCTCCATGATCGGGTGCGGGTCGGTGGACGCGGCGAGCACGTCGACGTCGCCGATCGTCTCGCGCATTCGGCGCAGCGAGCCCGCGTGCGCGCACCGCTCGACCTGGGGGAGCGCCGACAGCGCCGCGACGACCTCGTCGGCGACGCCCGCGGCGGCGTCCAGCAGGACGCGCTCGCCGGAGCTGCGCATCAGCTCGATGCCGCGCAGGATGTTGTCCTCGGTCTTGGCGCCGAAGCCCTTCAGCCCGCGCAGCCGGCCCGCCTTGATGGCCTCGGCCAGCTCGTCCACCGACGAGATGCCGAGCTCCTCGTAGACGGCCAGGGCCTTCTTCGGGCCGAGCGTCGGGATCGCGGTGAGCGCGCGGACGCCCGCGGGGATCTGCGTGCGCAGCTCCTCGACCTGCCGGATCGTGCCGGTGGTGGTGTAGTCGAGGACCTTCTTGGCGATCGCCTCGCCGACCGTCGGGATCTTGCGCAGCCCGGCCAGGTCGAGCTCGGAGATGTCGTCGGGATGACCCGCGATCGCCCGCGCGGCCTTCTCGTACGCCCGGATCTTGAAGGCGTCGCCGCCGGTGATGGAGAGGAGGTCGGCCAGTTCCTGGATGAGGGCTGCGGCCTCGTCGTTCGCGCGTGCCATAAGGCCGAGTCTATGAGCCGGGTACGACGTTCCCGGAGCCGGCGGGGTCACAGAGCGCAGTCGCCATCGCGACGCTCCGTGTCGCCCCGCCGTCCCGGCGGCGGATCAGCGCAGCGGCGCGACCGGGCCGTTCGGTTCGCGCATCCGGCCCTCCAGCACCTCCGCGGCGATCGCGGAGACCTGCTCCTCGGGAAGCTGCCGGTAGCCGTCCGCGGTGACGGCCGCGATCGTGGGGTAGATGCGCCGGGACAGGTCGGGCCCGCCGGTGGCCGTGTCGTCGTCGGCCGCGTCGTACAGGGCCTGGACGCACACCGTCGCGGCGTCCTCCACCGACAGGTCGGGCCGGTACAGCTTCTTCAGCGCGCCCAGCGCGTAGGGGGAGCCGGAGCCGTCGGCGTGGTAGTCGCGGGCGAGCTGCGGGGCGCCGGTGATGTCGTAGGTGTAGATCCGGGCGTCGTCGGTGTCGGGGTCGTACCCGGCGAACAGCGGGACGACCGCGAGCCCCTGCATGGCCTGGGCGAGGTTGGCCTGGATGACGGCGCCGAGCCGGCGGGCCTTGCCGGGCAGCGACAGCGGGACCGTCTCCATCTTCTCGTAGTGCTCCAGCTCCACCTGGAACAGCCGGACCATCTCCAGCGCGAGCCCGACCGTCCCGGCGAACGCCACCGCGGAGTACTCGTCGGCCCGCTGGACCTTGTCCAGCTCGCGGTAGGCGATCCGGTTGCCCTGCGTGGCGCGGCGGTCCCCGGCCATCATGACGCCGCCCGGGATCGTCAGCGCGAGCACGGTGGTGCCGTGCGGCAGCTCGGGGACGGTCCCGGCGTCCGGCACCCGGTTGACGGGCAGCAGGTCGGGCGAGTGGTGGCGCAGGAAGTCGACGAACGACGCCGGTCCCGCCTCGAAGAACTCCGGCGGCAGTCCCTGGTCATCGGTCCGGCCGGTCACGGCGGCTCCTCTCTGCTGGGTGTGCTGCTCGGGTGGTGCTGGTGCTCCTGCAGTGATCCTTCCACCGATCCTGCCACGCTCGCCCACCCCATGCCCCGTCGCGGCGGGGCCGATTCGCCCGGGACGGCCGTCGGCGGCGAGCCGGCGGGGAGGCGCCCTCAGACCTCGGGGGCCTCCGGCGGCTCCTTCCGGCTCCGCGTGGCGCCCGCGCAGGCCACGATGACGCAGGCGATCGCGACCCACTGCCGCCCGCTGAGCACCTCGCCGAGCACGACCACGCCCACCAGCGCGGCGACGGCGGGCTCCAGGCTCATCAGGATGCCGAACACCCGGGCGGGCACCCGCCGCAGCGCCTCCAGCTCCAGCGAGTAGGGGATCACCGACGACAGCAGCCCGACGCCGAGCCCGATCAGCAGCAGCCACGGGTCGAACACGGCGCCGCCGCCCGCCGCGATCCCGCCCGGCAGCATGACCAGCGTGCCGATGACGCTGGCGAGGGCGAGGCCGGTCGTGCCCGGGATCCGCCGGCCGGTGGCGGCGGTCAGTAGGATGTAGCACGCCCAGCCGACCGCGGCGACCAGCGCGAACGCGATCCCGGCGAGGTTCACGTGCCCGCCGCCCCGGGCGAGCATCAGCACGCCCGCGCCCGCCAGCACGACCCACAGCAGGTCCCGGGGGCGGCGCGAGCCGACGATCGCGACCGACAGCGGCCCGAGGAACTCGATGGTCACCGCCACCCCGAGCGGGATCCGCGACAGCGACTGGTAGAACGCGAAGTTCATGATCGCCAGTACGAGCCCGTAGCCCGCGGCGAACGCCAGGCTCGTCCAGGAGTGGTCGCGCAGGATCGTCCGCAGCCCCCGGCGGGCGAGGAAGCCCAGCACGAGCGCCGACGCCAGCAGCCGGATCGACACCACCGACGTCGGCGGCAGCCGCTCGAACAGGTGCTTGGCCAGACCCGCGCCGACCTGCACGGACACGATGCCGAGCAGGATCATCGCGGGCGGCGGCACCGAGCCGAGCGACAGCGTGCGGGCACGCCGGGCCGCCCGGCCCGCCGCGCCGTAGGACCCGGGGGCCTCAGCGAGTGCCAACGATCACTCCCAGCGGAAGAAGCGGGCGGCGAGGGCGAGCCCGGCGGCCGCCCACACCGCGAGGACCAGCAGCGGCTTGCCGGGGAACGCCGCGCCGTGCTGCAGCACCTGCCGCAGCCCGTCGGCGAGCGCCGAGATCGGCAGCAGCTCCAGCACGTCCCGGACGGCGCCGGGGAACTTGTCGAGGGGGAACACCACGCCGCCGACGGCCAGCAGCAGGATGTAGACCAGGTTCGCGGCGGCGAGGGTGGCCTCGGCGCGCAGCGTCCCGGCCATCAGCAGCCCGAACCCGCTGAACGCGGCCGTCCCGAAGAGCAGCAGGACGACCACCGAGACGGGGTCGCCGTGCGGGTGCCAGCCGAGCGCCAGCGCGACCGCGCACACCACGACCGCCTGAAGGATCTCGACGGCGACCACCGACAGCGTCTTGGCGGCGATCAGCCCGCCGCGCGGCAGCGGCGTGGCGCCGAGCCGCTTGAGCACGCCGTAGCGGCGCTCGAACCCGGTGCCGATCGCCTGCCCGGTGAACGCGGTGGACATCACCGCGAGCGCGAGGACGCCGGGGGCGAGGAAGTCGACCCGGCGGCCGGAGCCGAGGTCCAGCAGCGAGGTGGCGCCGAACAGCGTCAGCAGCACCACGGGGATGATCAGGGTGAGCAGGAGCTGCTCGCCGTTGCGCACCACGGCGCGGAACTCGTAGCCGGCCTGCGACAGGATCATCCGCGGCAGCGGGACCGCGCCCGGCGCGGGCGACAGGTCCAGCGCGGCCGGCGCCGCGGCGGGCGTCGCCGCCGGTGTCGTGGTCATGAGCGCAGCTCCCGTCCGGTCAGTTCGAGGAAGACGTCCTCCAGCGTGCGGCGCTCGATCCGCAGGTCCTCGGTCATCACCCCGTGCGAGGCGCACCAGGCGGTGACGGTGGCGAGCAGTTCCGGGCTGACGTCGGCCTCGATCAGGTAGTGCCCGGCGGGCGACTCCTTCGCGGCGCTCCCGGCGGGCAGCGCCGACAGCAGCTCCTCCAGCCCGAGGCCGGGCCGGGCGCGGAAGCGCAGCTGCCGCTCGGCGCCTGTGAGCTCCGCCGGGCCGCCCTCCGCCACGACCTTGCCGTGGTCGACGATCACGACCTTGTCGGCGAGCCGCTCGGCCTCCTCCATGTTGTGCGTGGTGAGGACCACCGAGACGCCGGCCTCGCGAAGCTCCTCGATCAGCTCCCAGGTGGCGTGCCGCGCCTGCGGGTCGAGGCCGGTGGACGGCTCGTCGAGGAAGACCAGCTCGGGCCGTCCGACCACGGCGACCGCGAGCGACAGCCGCTGCTGCTGGCCGCCCGACATGCGGCGGAACGGGGTGCGGGCGTGCTCGGTGAGGCCGAGCCGCGCCAGCAGCGCGGCCGGGTTGAGGGGCGTGGCGTGGAACGAGGCGACCAGCCGCAGGAACTCGGCGGCCTTCGCGGTGCCCGGAACGCCGCCCGACTGCGGCATCACCCCGACGCGGGGCTTGAGCGCCCGCGCGTCGGCGACCGGGTCCAGGCCGAGGACGCGGACGGTGCCCGCGTCGGCGCGGCGGAACCCCTCGCAGATCTCGATCGTGGTGGTCTTGCCCGCGCCGTTCGGGCCGAGGAGCGCGGTGACGGCGCCCCGGGCGGCGCTGAACGACAGGCCGTCCACGGCCGTCGCCGTGCCATAGCGCTTGACGAGCGCGTCCAGCTCGACGGCGCCGTCTCCGGGGGTTGTCATGGCAATGAGTTTAGGTCCGCCGCGGGACGGCTCCGCGCGGGGTGCCGCCGGTGCCGGGTGAAGGCCGGGTAAAAGCGCCGGGCGGGTCCGGGGAGCCCCGGACGGCCCTGGTTTCGCCCGGCGGGGCGAGGGGAAGCTCTCGGCCTGTCACCGGGGGCGGGGCCGGTGGCCCGACGGGCACGCCGAACGGGGGACCGGGGACCGATGGCCTACAACCTGCGCGGGCGCAGCCTCACCCGCGAGCTCGACCTCGCCCCGAAGGAGTTCGGCTTCCTCATCGACCTGGCCGCCGAGTTGAAGGCCGCCCGCTACAGCGGGACGGAGCGGCGCCGCCTGGAGGGCCGCAACATCGCGCTGATCTTCGAGCGGCCCTCGACCCGGACGCGCTGCGCGTTCGAGGTCGCCGCGCACGACCAGGGCGCCCACACGACCTACCTGGACCCGGCCGGCTCCCAGATCGGCTACAAGGAGTCGATGAAGGACACCGCCCGCGTGCTGGGCCGCATGTTCGACGGCATCGAGTACCGGGGCTCGCGGCAGCACTACGTGGAGGAGCTGGCCGAGCACGCGGGCGTCCCGGTGTGGAACGGCCTGACCGACGAGTGGCATCCGACGCAGATGCTCGCCGACATGCTCACCATGCGCGAGCACAGCGACAAGCCCCTGCGCGACGTCACGTACGCGTACCTGGGCGACGCGCGCAACAACATGGGGCACTCGTACGTGGTCGCGGGGGCGCTGCTGGGTATGGACGTCCGGATCGTCGCGCCGAGGACGCTGTGGCCGGACGGGAGCACGGTCGTCGACCCGGCCAACGCGGTCGCGGCGCGGACCGGCGCGGAGATCACCATCACCGAGGACGTGGCGCAGGGCGTGCGCGGCGCCGACTTCGTCCTCACCGACGTGTGGGTGTCGATGGGCGAGCCCGCGGACGTCTGGGACGAGCGCATCACGCTGCTCAAGCCGTACCAGGTCGACTCCGAGGTGATGCGCGCGACCGGGAACCCGGACGCGAAGTTCATGCACTGCCTCCCCGCCTTCCACAACCGGGAGACCGCGCTCGGCGAGGAGATCTTCCGCCGGACCGGCCTGGCGGCGCTGGAGGTCACCGAGGAGGTGTTCGAGTCGGACGCCTCGATCGTGTTCGACGAGGCCGAGAACCGGATGCACACGATCAAGGCCGTGCTGGTCGCGACGCTCGGCTGAGCGCCCGCCGGGCCGGGGCCGCGGGGGAGGGGGGAGATGCGCGTCGTCGTCGCGCTCGGTGGGAACGCGCTGGTCAAGCGCGGGGAGACGCCGGACGCCCGGCTCCAGCGGGCCAACGTGGACCGGGCCGTCCGGGCGCTCGCGCCGCTCGCCGAGGAGCACGAGCTGATCGTGACGCACGGCAACGGCCCGCAGGTCGGGGTGCTGGCGCTGGAGAGCCAGAACGACGGCCGGCTGACCCGGCCCTACCCGCTGGACACCATCGGCGCGGAGACGCAGGGGATGATCGGATACTGGCTGCTGCAGGCGCTGCAGAACGCGCTGCCCGGCCGCCAGGTGATGGCGATGGTCAACCAGACGCTGGTGTCCGCGGTGGACCCGGCGTTCCAGAACCCGACCAAGTTCGTCGGGCAGGTGTACGAGCGGGAGGAGGCCGAGCGGCTGGCCGCCGAGTACGGCTGGACGGTCCGCCGGGACGGGGAGCGCTGGCGCCGCGTGGTGCCGTCGCCGAAGCCGCAGCGGGTGATCGAGACCCGGCTGATCCGGGAGCTGGTGCGGGCCGGGACGGTCGTGGTGTGCGCGGGCGGCGGGGGCGTCCCGGTGTTCCGCAACGACGTCGGCCGGCTGGAGGGCGTCGAGGCGGTGATCGACAAGGACCACACCGCGTCGGTGCTGGCCGAGACGCTGGACGCGGACGCGCTGCTGATCCTCACCGACGTCCCGAACGTCATGCGGCGCTACGGGACGGACCGGCAGGAGGCGATCCACCACACCACCCCGTACGAGCTGCGCGGCGAGGAGTTCCCGGACGGGTCGATGGGTCCGAAGGTCGCCGCCGTCGCCGGGTTCGTGGAGCGCACCGGCGACATGGCCGCGATCGGGCTGCTGGACGAGTGCGTCGACATCCTCGCGGGGACCGCGGGCACGATCGTGACCCCGAACGCGACCTGGCCGCTGGCGAGCACCCTGTGACCCGGCTGATCGTCGTGACGCGGCCGACCATCGGGACGCACGCGGCCACTGCGACCATGGTGACCGCCACCGCGCCGCGCCGGAGCGGCCGGTGACCGCCGGGGCGGGCCGCGGGTCGTTCGCGCGGTCGCTGGTGCGGACCAAGCCGGTCGACCGGATCGTCGCCGAGGGCGGGCATGGCGAGGGCGGCGAGCTGCGGCGCTCGATGAGCCTGCTGCAGCTGACCCTGTTCAGCGTGGGCGCGACCCTCGGCACCGGGATCTTCGTCGTGCTGGGGGAGGCGGTGCCGAAGGCGGGCCCGGCGGTGGTGCTGTCGTTCGTGCTCGCCGCGGTGACGGCGCTGTTCTCCGCGCTGTCCTACGCCGAGCTCGCCGGGACGATTCCGGTGTCCGGCTCGTCCTACTCCTATGCCTACGCGACGCTCGGCGAGCTGGTGGCGTGGGTGTGCGGGTGGTGCCTGCTGCTGGAGTACGCGGTCTCGGTGTCGGCCGTCGCGGTCGGCTGGGGCTCCTACCTGAACGAGTTCTTCGACAAGGCGGTCGGCGGCACGATGCCGGCCGCGATCAGCAACCCGCCGGGTGACGGCGGGCTGGTCAACGTCCCGGCCGTGGTCGTGGTGCTGATCGCCGCCCTGCTGCTGCTGCGCGGCACGTCCGAGAGCGCCCGCGCCAACACGGTCATGGTGTTCCTGAAGATCGCCGTGCTGCTGTTCTTCTGCGCGGTCGCCTTCACCGCGTTCCACGCGGGCAACCTGACCCCGTTGGCGCCGCTGGGATGGGCGGGCATCAGCGCCGCCGGGTCGAAGGTGTTCTTCTCCTACATCGGGTTCGACGCCGCGTCCACCGCCGGCGAGGAGGCGCGCAACCCGCGCCGCGACCTGCCCCTCGCGATCGTCCTGTCGCTGGCGATCGTGACGGCGGTGTACGTGCTGGTCGGGCTGGCCGCGGTCGGCGCCCTGCACTGGACCCGGTTCTCGCTCAGCGGGTCGGAGGCGTCGCTGGCCCTGGTGCTGGACGAGGCGACCGGCCGGGCGTGGCCGTCGATGATCCTGTCCCTCGGCGCGGTGGTCGCGATCGCCAGCGTCGTCCTCACCGTCATGTACGGGCAGACCCGCATCCTGTTCGCGATGTCGCGGGACGGGCTGGTCCCGCACGTGTTCCAGCGGGTCAGCCCGGGCCGGGCGGTGCCGGTCGCCAACACCGTGATCGTCGCGGCGTTCATCGGGGTCCTCGCCGCCGTGATCCCGCTCGGCCGGCTGGTCGACGCCACCAGCATCGGCACGCTGTTCGCGTTCGCCCTGGTCAGCGTGGGCGTTATCGTGCTGCGCCGGACGCGGCCGGACCTGCCGCGCGGCTTCCGCACGCCGTTCTACCCGGCGACGCCGCTGATCGGCGTCGCGCTCTGCGTGTACCTGATGGTCGGTCTCGGCAGCGTGACCTGGATCGTGTTCGCCCTGTGGACCCTCGCCGGGCTGGTCGCCTACTTCCTGTACGGGCGCCGCCATTCGCGCCTGGCGATCGAGGCGTCCGGCATCCCCGGGAAGGAGCCGCGATGAGCGGGGCGAACGGGCCGGACGCGCCGGACGGGCTCGCGCTGCGGATCCTCGCCGGGTACTCGCCGGACGAGCGGGGCGGCGACGCGCTGGCGCTCGCCGCGCTGGTGCTGCGGGGCGTGGCGGCGCCGCGCAGGGTGGCGGACGTCCGGCTGACCGTGGCGAACGTGCATCCCCCGGCCTGGCCGGCGCGCGGGCCGGGCTCGGTCGACGCCGAATGGGTCGGCTACCTGCGGGAACAGGCGGCCGACGCGCTGGAGCGGGCGGCCGGGCGGCTGGCGGAACTGGGCGTGCCGGGCCGGCGCACCGACCTGCGGGTGCACGCGCACCGGGGCAGCGGGCGCGGGCTGATCGAGGTGGCCGCGGAGACCGGCGCGGACCTGATCGTGATCGGCTCCGCGCCGCGCGGCCGGCGCGGGCGCGTCGCCATCGGCAGCACCGCGGACCAGTTGCTGCACGGCTCGCCGGTGCCTGTGCTGCTGGCGCCGCGCGGGTACGCGGTCCACGCACCCGACCAGTTCGAGCGGCTGACGGTGGCGTACTGGCGGGCGCCGGAGGCGGACGGCCCGGTGGAGGCGGCCGCGCGGACCGCCCGGACGCTGGCCCTGCCGGTGCGGCTGGTCACCCTCGTCCTGCGGCCGCCGGGGCTGGCGGCCCGGTTCCGCAACGCCGACGACGTCATGGCACGGCAGCTGGACCGGGCGGAGCGGGACCTCGCCGACGCCGCCGAACGGCTCACCGGGATCGCGGGCGAGGGGACGCTGGTGGGGACCGAGGCGGTCGCCGGAACGGGGACCGCCAACGCGCTGGCCGCGGTGGATATGCTGCCGGGTGAGCTGCTGGCCTGCCCGTCCAGCCACGACGGGCCGCTGCGCAAGGTCTTCCTGGGCGAGGGCTCCGGCAAGATCGTCCGGGCCGCGCCGTGCCCGGTGCTCGTCCTCCCGCGCGGGGCCGCGGGCGCTTTCGCCTGACGAGAAGGCCAAGGTTAGGTAAGGCTAACCTGCGTGAGCGAGGACATTCCCGTTCCGGTGTTTCGGGGGAAGCAATTACGGCACACTGATGTTGTGAAAAACGTGAGCGAGGATCAGACGACCCCGGAGAGCGCACCCGTGCGCCCTTCCGGCGTGCCGTCGGCCGCCTCCCACACCGAGCGCGACACCCGCGCCCGGGTGGCCCGGCTGATCCTTGAGCACGGGCCGGTCACGGCGTCCACGCTCGGCGAGCGCATGGGGCTCACCCCCGCCGCGGTCCGCCGGCACCTGGACGCGCTGCTGGCCGAGGGCATGATCGAGATCCGCAAGGCACGGACGCCGCAGACCCGCCGCGGCCGCGGCCGTCCCGCCAAGTGGTTCGCGATCACCGACGCCGGGCGCAGCGCGTTCGTGCACGCCTACGACGACCTGGCGAGCAGCGCCCTGCGGTTCCTGGCCGAGACGGCCGGGGACCACGCGGTCGCCGAGTTCGCCCGCCGGCAGATCGCCGACCTGGAGCGGCGCTACCGGCCCGTCGTGCAGGACGCGCCGCCGCAGCAGCGGGTCCGCACGCTCGCCGAGGCGCTCTCCGGCGACGGCTACGCGGCCGCCGCCGGCAAGGCGCCCCAGCCGGGCGGCGGCGAGCAGCTGTGCCAGCACCACTGCCCGGTCGCGCACGTCGCGGCCGAGTTCCCGCAGCTGTGCGAGGCGGAGACCGAGGCGTTCAGCCGGCTGCTGGGCACCCCCGTCCAGCGGTTGGCCACCATCGCCCACGGCGACGGGATCTGCACCACCCACGTCAGCCCCCGCTCCCTGTGCGGGACGGGGCAGGCGGAGGATCCCGGAGCGAGCGTCACCCCTGGCGGGGACGCGGGGGAGAGGTCCCCCGAAAAGACACACACCAGTGACGAGGAGTCCGGGAGGACGTCCCTATGACTACAGCCCACCCCGAGCTGGAGGGGCTCGACAGGTACAAGTTCGGCTGGGCCGACTCCGACGAGGCCGGCGCCTCCGCGCGGCGCGGCCTGAACGAGGACGTCGTCCGCGACATCTCGGCCAAGAAGGGCGAGCCGGACTGGATGCTCGACCTGCGCCTCAAGGGACTCCGGCTCTTCGACAAGAAGCCGATGCCCACCTGGGGCTCGGACCTGTCGGCGATCGACTTCGAGAACATCAAGTACTTCGTCCGCTCGACCGAGAAGCAGGCGGCGTCCTGGGAAGAGCTCCCCGAGGACATCAAGAACACCTACGACAAGCTCGGCATCCCCGAGGCGGAGAAGCAGCGCCTCATCGCCGGCGTCGCCGCCCAGTACGAGTCGGAGGTCGTCTACCACAAGATCCGCGAGGACCTTGAGGAGAAGGGCGTCATCTTCGTCGACACCGACACCGGCCTGCGCGAGCACCCGGAGATCTTCCAGGAGTACTTCGGCTCCGTGATCCCGGTCGGCGACAACAAGTTCGCCGCGCTCAACACCGCCGTGTGGTCGGGCGGCTCGTTCATCTACGTGCCGCCGGGCGTCCACGTCGAGATCCCGCTCCAGGCCTACTTCCGGATCAACACCGAGAACATGGGCCAGTTCGAGCGGACGCTGATCATCGCCGACGAGGGCTCCTACGTCCACTACGTCGAGGGCTGCACCGCGCCGATCTACAAGTCGGACTCGCTGCACTCCGCCGTCGTCGAGATCGTCGTGAAGAAGGACGCCCGCGTCCGCTACACGACCATCCAGAACTGGTCGAACAACGTCTACAACCTGGTGACCAAGCGCGCCGTCGCCTACGAGGGCGCCACCATGGAGTGGGTCGACGGCAACATCGGCTCCAAGGTCACCATGAAGTACCCGGCGGTCTACCTGCTCGGCGAGCACGCCAAGGGCGAGACCCTGTCGATCGCGTTCGCCGGCGAGGACCAGCACCAGGACGCCGGCGCCAAGATGGTGCACGCCGCGCCGAACACCTCCAGCAGCATCATCTCCAAGTCGGTGGCGCGCGGCGGCGGCCGCACCTCCTACCGCGGGCTGGTGCAGATCCAGGAGGGCGCCGAGCACAGCAAGTCCACGGTCAAGTGCGACGCGCTGCTGGTCGACCAGATCAGCCGGTCCGACACCTACCCGTACGTCGACGTCCGCGAGGACGACGTGGAGATGGGCCACGAGGCCACCGTCTCCAAGGTGTCCGAGGACCAGCTGTTCTACCTCATGAGCCGCGGCATGACCGAGGACGAGGCGATGGCGATGATCGTGCGCGGGTTCGTCGAGCCCATCGCGCGCGAGCTGCCGATGGAGTACGCGCTCGAGCTGAACCGGCTCATCGAGCTGCAGATGGAAGGGGCCGTCGGCTGATGGGGCTGGAGACCGGCAAGCCGCTCTCGACCCTGCACGAGAAGGCTTCGTACGAGGTGGGCGACTTCGACGTGCCCACCGGCCGCGAGGAGGAGTGGCGGTTCACCCCGCTGCGCCGGCTGCGCGGCCTGCACAACGGCACGGCCGAGCCCAACGGCAAGGTCATCGCCGAGGTCGAGGCGGCGCCCGAGGTGACCGTCGAGACCGTCGGCCGCGACGACGCCCGGCTCGGCAGGGCGTACGTGCCCGCCGACCGGGTCAGCGCGCAGGCGTGGACGTCGTTCACGCACGCCACCGTCGTCACCGTGCCGAAGGAGGTCGTCGCCTCGGCGCCGACCGTGATCCGGCTGCGCGGCGAGGACGCGTCGGCCGCCGCCTACGGGCACACCACCGTGGTCCTGGAGCCGTTCGCCGAGGCGACCGTGGTGCTCGCGCACCGCGGCTCGGCGACCTACGCCGACAACGTCGAGTTCGTCGTCGGCGACGGCGCCCGCCTCTCGGTGATCAGCCTGCAGGACTGGGCGGACGACAGCGTGCACGTCTCGCACCAGCACGCGCGGCTGGGCCGCGACGCCCGGTTCGTGTCGCACAACGTCTCGCTCGGCGGCGACCTCGTGCGGATCTCCCCGTCCGTCGCCTACGACGGGCCCGGCGGCGACGCCGAGCTGTACGGGGTGTACTTCGTCGACGGCGGCCAGCACCTGGAGCACCGGCTGCTGGTCGACCACGCCGTGCCGAACTGCCGCAGCCGCGTCGACTACCGCGGCGCGCTGCAGGACCAGGACGCGCACGCCGTCTGGATCGGCGACGTGATCATCCGCGCGGAGGCGGAGGGCACCGACACCTACGAGCTGAACCGCAACCTCGTCCTGACCGACGGGACGCGGGTCGACTCGGTGCCGAACCTGGAGATCCTCACCGGCGAGGTCGCCGGCGCCGGGCACGCCTCGGCGTCCGGGCGGCTCGACGACGAGCACCTGTTCTACCTGCAGGCGCGCGGCATCACCTTCGACGAGGCGCGCCGCATGGTGGTGCGGGGGTTCCTCGGCCAGCTGGTCGAGCGGATCGAGGTGCCCGAGGTGCGCGAGAAGGTCGCCGAGGCCATCGAGGCCGAGCTGGACGTGCGGGCGGAGGGCAGATGAGCTTCGTCAAGGTGTGCGCGCTGGAGGAGATCCCCGAGGACGGAGCCCTCGGCGTCGAGATCGGCGACACGCCGGTCGCGCTGGCGCGCACCGGCGGCGAGGTCTACGCCGTCAACGACATCTGCTCGCACGCCGAGGTGTCGCTGTCCGAGGGCGAGATCTACAACGGCACCATCGAGTGCTGGCTGCACGGGTCCTGCTTCGACCTGAGCACCGGCAAGCCCACCAACCCGCCGGCCACCCAGCCGGTCGCCACCTACAAGGTCAAGGTCGAGGACGGCGACGTCTACGTCTCGCTCGGCTCCGACGATTGAGGAACGACAACCACCATGGCCACGCTTGAGATCCGCGACCTCCACGTCTCCGTCGCCGACGGGTCCGACGGGACGAAGGAGATCCTGCGCGGGGTCGACCTGACCGTCAAGGCCGGCGAGACCCACGCGCTCATGGGGCCGAACGGCTCCGGCAAGTCCACGCTCGCCTACGCCGTCGCCGGCCACCCGAAGTACGAGGTGACGTCCGGCACGGTCACGCTGGACGGCGAGGACGTGCTCGGCATGTCCGTCGACGAGCGCGCCCGCGCCGGGCTGTTCCTGGCGATGCAGTACCCGGTCGAGGTCCCCGGGGTGTCGGTGTCGAACTTCCTGCGCTCGGCGGTCACCGCGGTGCGCGGCGAGGCGCCGAAGCTGCGCGAGTTCTCCAAGGAGATGAAGCAGGCGATGGACGAGCTGTCCATCGACCCGGCGTTCGCGCAGCGCAGCCTGAACGAGGGCTTCTCCGGCGGCGAGAAGAAGCGGCACGAGATCCTCCAGCTGGAGATGCTCAAGCCGAAGGTCGCCGTGCTGGACGAGACCGACTCCGGCCTGGACGTCGACGCGCTGAAGGTCGTCTCCGAGGGCGTCAACCGGTTCTCCGCGAGCGGCGAGACCGGCGTCCTGCTGATCACGCACTACACCCGCATCCTGCGGTACGTGAAGCCGGACTTCGTGCACGTGTTCGCGGCCGGCCGCGTCGTCGCCGAGGGCGGCCCGGAGCTGGCCGACCAGCTCGAGAACGAGGGGTACGAGAAGTACGTGAAGGCGGAGGCGACCCTATGACGCTTCTGTCCGAGGGGACGCTGCTCCCCGAGGAGCTCAAGAAGGACTTCCCGCTGCTGCAGCGCACCGTCCGCGGCGGGCGCCCGCTGGTGTACCTCGACTCCGGCGCGACGTCGCAGAAGCCGACGCGGGTGCTGGACGCCGAGCGCGAGTTCTACGAGCGGCACAACGCGGCGCCGCACCGCGGGGCGCACCTGCTCGCCGAGGAGGCCACCGAGGCGTACGAGAACGCCCGCGCGTCGATCGCCCGGTTCATCGGCGCGACGCCCGGCGAGATCGTGTTCACCAAGAACGCCACCGAGGGCATCAACCTGGTGGCGTACGCGATGAGCAACGCCGCCACGGCGGGCCCCGAGGCCGAGCGGTTCAAGGTCGGCCCCGGCGACGAGATCGTGGTGTCGGAGATGGAGCACCACGCCAACCTCGTCCCGTGGCAGCAGCTCTGCCAGCGGACGGGCGCGACCCTGCGGTGGTTCGGCATCACCGACGACGGCCGCCTCGACCTGGAGAACCTGGACGAGCTGGTCAACGAGCGCACGAAGATCGTCGCGCTCACGCACCAGTCGAACGTCCTCGGAACGGTCCCGCCGATCAAGCTGATCGCCGAGCGGGCGCACGCCGTCGGCGCGCTCGTCCTGCTGGACGGCGCGCAGTCGGTCCCGCACCAGCCGGTGGACGTCGCCGAGCTGGGCGCCGACTTCCTGGCGTTCTCCGGGCACAAGATGCTCGGCCCGACCGGCATCGGCGTGCTGTGGGGGCGTTCGGAGCTGCTGGAGGCCATGCCGCCATTCATCACCGGCGGCTCCATGATCGAGGTCGTGCACATGGAGGCGACCACCTTCATGCCGCCGCCGCAGCGGTTCGAGGCCGGCGTGCCGATGACCGCGCAGGCGATCGGGCTCGGCGCGGCCTGCGACTACCTCGCCGAGATCGGCATGGACCGCGTCCACGCCCACGAGGAGGCGCTGGTCGCCTACTCGCTGAAGCGGCTCGGCGAGATCCCCGGCGTCCGGATCATCGGGCCGGGCACGACCGAGGCGCGCGGCGGGGCCGTGTCGTTCACCGTCGAGGACATCCACCCGCACGACGTCGGCCAGGTGCTGGACGACCTGGGCGTCGAGGTGCGCGTCGGGCACCACTGCGCGTGGCCGATC
The DNA here is from genome assembly GCF_014706005.1 of Actinomadura sp. RB99. Classification (NCBI taxonomy): domain Bacteria; kingdom Bacillati; phylum Actinomycetota; class Actinomycetes; order Streptosporangiales; family Thermomonosporaceae; genus Actinomadura; species Actinomadura sp. RB99. The sequence goes on from NZ_JABMCA010000012.1 coordinate 103,414, forward strand.
TGCCGCCGGTTCGGCATCCCGGCCACGACCCGCGCGACGTTCTACCTCTACAACACCCTGTCGGACATCGACGCGCTCGCCGACGGGGTCAGGCAGGCGCAGAAGTTCTTCGGGACCGTCTCCTGACGGCCGCAGGAACAGCCCGCGCCGGGGCCGGGTTGTAGCGAGAAAGGCTTGGAAAGGACGCCATGCAGCTGGAGGCGATGTACCAGGAGGTCATCCTGGACCACTACCGCAACCCCCTGCACAAGGGGCTGCGGGAGCCGTACGAGGGCGAGGCGCACCACGTCAACCCGACCTGCGGGGACGAGGTGACGCTCCGCGTCCATCTGGACGGCGACGGCCAGGACGCCACGGTGGCGGACGTCTCCTACGACGCCATGGGCTGCTCGATCAGCCAGGCCAGCGCGTCGGTGATGTCCGACCTGATCATCGGCAAGTCCGTGAAGGAGGCGATGGCGGTCGGCGAGGAGTTCCTGGCGCTGATGCAGTCGCGCGGCCGGGACGTCGAGCCGGACGAGGACGTCCTCGAGGACGCCGTCGCCTTCGCCGGGGTGTCGAAGTACCCCGCCAGGATCAAGTGCGCCCTGCTCGCCTGGATGGCGTGGAAGGACGCGACCGCCCGCGCACTCGGAGAGGCATCATGAGCGACACCGCACCGGAGGAGACCCCCGCGACCGCCGCGGCCGGCACCGTCCCCGACGAGGAGATCCTCGAGGCGCTGAAGGACGTCGTCGACCCCGAACTCGGCATCAACGTGGTCGATCTCGGCCTGGTGTACGGGGTGAACCTCGCCGACGAGGTCGTCACCCTGGACATGACCCTGACCAGCGCCGCCTGCCCGCTCACGGACGTGATCGAGGACCAGGCGCACAGCGCGCTGGAGGGCCTGGTCAAGGACGTCAAGATCAACTGGGTCTGGCTGCCGCCGTGGGGCCCGGACAAGATCACCGACGAGGGCCGCGACCAGCTCCGCGCCCTCGGCTTCAACGTCTGACACCGAGCCGCCGCGAGGCCGCGCCTCCCCGCCGGGGGCGCGGCCTCGCGCATGCCCGGGCGCGTCTAGGGTGAGGCGATGTGAAGGATGCCTTTCCCGACAGCGATCCCGCACTGGTGGCGCGCAGGGCCTCGTCGTTCGGCGGGAGCGCGGCGGCGTACGCGCGGGAGCGTCCGGACTATCCCGACGCGGCGGTGCGGTGGGCCCTTGAGCCCGTGGCGGGCCGCAGGCCACTCCGGGTGCTCGACCTGGCGGCCGGCACGGGCAAGCTGACACAGGTGCTGCTCCGCAACGGCGTCGACGCCGCGGACCTGGTGGCCGTGGAGCCCGACGCGGCGATGCTGGACGAGCTGCGCCGCGAGGTGCCCGGCGTGCGGGCGCTGCGAGGCGGCGCGGAGGCGATCCCGCTGCCGGACGCCGCGGTCGACGCCGTCCTGGTGGGGCAGGCGATGCACTGGTTCGACCTGGACCGGGCGCTGCCGGAGATCCACCGGGTGCTGTCCCCGGGCGGGGTGCTCGCGGGACTGTGGAACACCGACGACGACCGGGTCTCGTGGGTCGCGGAGCTGAAGCGGGTCTCCCGCAGCAGCGTGTCGTACCGGCGGTGGCAGCCGAAGGACCTGCCCGGGACCCGGTGGTTCCCGCTGTTCGAGCGGGCGGAGTTCCCGCATGCGCAGCGCCGCACGGCCGAGTCGATGGCGGCTACGATCGGGACGCATTCGCACATGCTCGTGCTCGACGAGGCCGAGCGGGCGGAGGTGACCGAGCGGATCGTCGAGTTCCTGAGGATGACGCCGGAGACCGCCGAGGGCGAGTTCGACCTGCCGATCGTCACCTTGGCCGCGCGCGCTCTGCGGGCGGGCTAGCGGCCCCGTCCTTCGGCTTGGACGGCCACAGCGTGTGGGTGATCGGCCACAGCGACCAGATCGCGAGGACGAGCCCGAGACGGGCCGTCCAGGCGGTCAGGGCGGCGGTCCGGTCGGGGGCGCCGACCAGCGCGATCATCGCCAGCAGCAGCGCGCAGCCGATCCCCGTCGCGACGGCGGCCTTGCCGAACTCCACCCACTCGTGGCGGGCGCGCGCCCGGCCGTACCGGGGCTTGCGCCGGGGCGGCGGCCCGCCGGCGAAGCGGTGCGCGAACCGCTCGTCGGCCCACCGGACCATGCCGTGCCCGAACGCGACCGAGTAGCCGAGGTAGGCCGCCGCCAGGCCGTGGGCGAAGCCCGCGGTCGCGCCCCCGCGCAGGTCGGCGACCGTGGCCGCGAGGAGGACGAGGTCGACCAGCGGGACGCCCAGCAGGAGCGCCGCGCCGGTCCTGCGCATCCGCAGCGGGTAGCGGGCGACCAGACCGGCCGCGAGGACGACCCAGAAGCCGATCTCGCAGGCGGCGATGATCCCGACGAGCATGGCGCGTTCCCCTCCACTTCCCCGTCCATTGCCTGTGTCTCGATGGTCGGGTACGGCGGAGGGGCGAGGCGTCGTCGCCGATGAGGTTCTCAGGGTCCTCCGAAGGATGTACGAGGTGCCCTCAGCGAGATGGACGCGACGGTCCCGGCGGGATGCTGAGATGGATCCGTGCTCTCCAGGCTCCGCCGCCTCACCACGCCCCAGGACGCGCTCATCGCCGCCGGGGCGCTGGCGGCCGGGCTGGTGCTGCTGGCGGCGCACGGGTACAGCACCTGGACCGACCACTGGCCGCCCGCCGGGCTCCGGCTGCTGCCGCTCGCCGGGCTGTGCGGGGCGATGCTGCTGCGGCGCACGGCCCCCCTCACCGCGCTGGCGATCTCCACCCCGTTCAACTTCCTCGACGTGGCGTTCGGCCCGTCCATCGCCACCGCGATGATCTACGGGGACGCGCTGTACGCGGCGAGCCTGTACGGGCGGCCGCGGCGGACGGCGGAAGGGCTGCTCGGCGCGACCGTCGGCGGGACCGTCGCGGTCCTGGCGGTGACCGGCGCGCTGGCGCGCGACCTCGCGCTCGGCGTGGTGGCCGGGGCGCTCGCGGCGGCGGTGTGGGTGACGCCGGTGCTGACCGCGATGCTCGTCCGGGAGCACCGGTCCCGGGCGGAGGCGGAGCGGCAACGCGCCCGGCAGGTCGCGCGGCTCGCCGAGATGGACCGGCGCGCCGCCGTCGGCGCAGAGCGCGCCCGGATGGCGCGCGAGCTGCACGACGTGATCGCCAACCATCTGAGCGCCGTCGCGCTGCACTCCTCGGCCGTGCTGAAGGTCCGCGACCTGGACCGGGAGGGCCTGGACCGGGCGATGACGGTGATCCGGGAGAACAGCGTGCAGGGGCTGGCGGAGATGCGCCGGATGATCGGGCTGCTGCGCGAGGGCGGCGCCGGCGGCGCCGACCCGGCGGAGGCGCCGCGGCTGGCCGACCTCGGCCGGCTCGTCGAGCGGACGGCCCGCCCGGACCTGTCGGCGCGGCTGCGCCCGGCCGGCGAGCTCCCCGAACTGCCCGCGCCGGTCGAGCTGGCCGCGTACCGGATCGTCCAGGAGTCCCTGACCAACGCGCTCAAGCACGCCGGGCCGGGCGACGCCGAGGTGTCGGTCGGGTACGCGCGGGGGCGGGTGGTGATCGACGTGCTGAGCCCCCTCGGTGACGGCGCGGGGCTGCCGGGGTCGGGCAGCGGCCTGATCGGGATGCGGGAGCGGGCGGCGATCCTCGGCGGGGAGTTCTCCGCCGGGCCGGACGGCGGGCGCTGGCTGGTGCACGCGGAACTGCCGGTGGACGCGGAGCCCGCGCGCGGCCGTGAAGGCGTCCGGTGATCGGGGTGGCGCGATGAGCGGGGTGGCGCGGTGATCGAGGTGGCGCGGTGATCGAGGTGCTGGTGGCCGACGACCAGGCGGCCGTGCGGGCCGGGCTGGTGCTGATCCTCGGCGCGGCGCCGGACGTGCGGGTGGTCGGCGAGGCCGCCGACGGGGAGCGGGCCGTCGAGCTGGCCCGGGAGCTGCGCCCCGACGTGGTGCTGATGGACGTGCGGATGCCGCGGCTGGACGGGATCAGCGCCACCCGGCAGATCGCCGGGTTCGCGGACGTGCTGGTGCTGACCACGTTCGACCTCGACGAGTACGTGTTCGGGGCGCTGCGGGCGGGCGCGGCGGGGTTCCTGCTGAAGGACGTGGACGCCGACCGGCTGGTGGAGGCGGTGCGGACGGTGGCGGCCGGGGACGGGATCATCGCGCCGCAGGTGACGCGGCGGCTGATCGGCGCGTTCGCGGCCCGGCCGGAGCCGCCCGTGCCGGGCCCGGCGGCGGTGGCGGAGCTGACGCCGCGGGAGCGCGAGGTGCTGGCCTGCCTCGGGGAGGGGCTGTCGAACGGGGAGATCGCGCGGCGGCTGTCGATGGCGGAGACGACCACCAAGACGCACGTCAGCCGCATCCTCGGGAAGCTCGGGCTGCGCAGCCGGGTCCAGGCCGCCATCCTCGCGCAGGAGCTGGCCGCGTCCGGCCTCACGGACCCGTCTGGGGCCACCGCGGCGCCGGACGCGCCCGGATCCGGCAGCGGGGATCTCAGCGCGGGCTGACCCCCGCCGGGAACCGCTCCGGACCGGAACGCCGCCGGTCAGGGCGACAGGCCGCGGATCAGGTCGGCGACGCGGACGATCCCCAGGCAGCGGCCCAGCTCGTCGACCACGACCAGGTCGTCGTAGACGCGCTCGTCCTCCTGGCCCGCCGCGCGCAGCGCCGCCACGGCCGGGACGGTGCGCGGGACCGGGCGGGGCGGGTCGGCCAGCCGGGCGGCGGGCCGGTGGGCGTGCAGCGCGTGGCCGTAGGCGCCCGACAGCCGGAGCAGGAAGCGCGTCCGGTCCACGGTGGCGCGGGGCCGCTGCCGCTCGTCGACCAGGACGATGCTGGTGATGCCCGTCTCGGCGTTCAGGGCGTCCAGCACCTCGTCGGCGGTCGCGGTGTGCGGCATCGTGACGCCGGGGAGCGTGAACTCCGAGACGCGGGGGCCGAGGTCGGGGCGCTCGCGGGGGTCCGGGGCGCCGCGCGCCGCGACGGGGACCGTGACCGGCATGCCGGGCCGCCACTCCGGCGGCGCCAGCGCCGGCCCCTGGACCAGCCGCACCCCGAGTTCGCGCAGGTGCAGCACCTGGTCGCCGGTCTCCAGGCCGGGCGCGAGCACGTGGGTCTCCAGCCGGTGCGCCAGCTCGACGAGGCTCGCCACCAGCGCGGAGCGGCGCGGCTCGGCGGGCGCCCGGCGGGCCAGCACGGGATCGAGCTTGAGCAGGTAGGACGCGCCGTCGACGAGCAGGTCGAGCGGGGCGTGCGCGGCGCCGACGCCGCCGAGCCCGACGAGGTACCCGGCCCGGCGCAGCCCGGACAGCGCCGCGGTGACGGGGGCGCGCTGCGCCGGCGGGAAGCCCCCGGTGACGCAGATGATGATCTCCTGCGGGCGGCGCCCGGCCCCGGCGAACCCCTGGTGCAGCTCCGCGAGCACCGGGTCGCCGAAGGCGAGGGTCTCGGCGCGCAGGCCGATCTGCAGCGGCAGGGGCGTGCGGAGGTCCGCCGCGGCGCGGGCCGCCTCGGCGGCGCGCCGCAGGTCCTCGGACACGGGATCGACCCGCGGCGGCAGCCCGGTCGCGGCGGGCGGCCCCGCGTGCGCCTCCACGGCGACGACGGTCCCGGTGCCGAGATCGACGACCGGATGGAACACCGCCCTCGCCGGGACCAGGACATCTACGGCTGACACAGCGGCATCATGTCGTCCGGAAGCGCCCGGAACCACCGTTGTCAGGAGAAGTTAACGCATAATTCGCGCAGGTCGCGGTGTGGATCTTGACCCGGGGCGGGCCGTCACAGCCCGCGGCCGCCGACCATCGCCGACAGCGCGTAGGTGACCCCCGCGACGGCCGCGAGCCAGACGTAGGCGGTGATGTCGCCGCCGCGCAGCGCCTGCACGACGAGCCCGCCGATCACGGCGACCGTCAGCACGTCGCCGGTCATCGCGGCGGCGCGCAGATGGGTGCGGGCGCGGTGGCCGGAGCCGAAGCCCTCGCTGAGCGGCAGCGCGGGCTCGTTGCGCCGGAAGGCCAGGTAGCCGGCGTACCCGGCGAGGGCGGCGAGCGCGATGAGGGCGGTGCCGTCGCGTCCGTCGGCGGCGAGCACGGCGCCGACCACCACCCCGGCACCGAGGACGAGCCCGGGTACGGCCCACCGGCTGAGGCTGCGGCGTTCGGGAGCGATCCACATGAGCGACATCCTCTCCGATCGGCGGGCGCACGGGACCGGCAACGCGCCGGTTCCGCCGCGATGAGGGCCGCCGGCGGCTCGCCCGCCCCCGCCGGGGGGACCGCGCCGAATGCCCGGACCGCGCGGGGTTCCGGCCGGTATCTTGTCGCCTCGTGGCGCACTTTCGACTGAACGGCTCGAAGATGCTGGCCGTCGATCTCGCCGGGGAGACGATCCGGGCGCTGAACGGCGCCATGGTCGCCTACGAGGGGCGGATGGCGTTCAAACGGGAGGGGATGACCGGGGGAGAGGGCCTGCGCGGCGCGCTCAAGCGCAAGATCGCCGGCGAGGGCATGACGCTCATGGAGGTCACCGGCGAGGGCACCGTGTACCTGGCGAGCGAGGCGGCGGAGGTGACGCTCGTCCAGCTGACCGGCGACACCCTGTTCGTGGAGTCGGAGAGCCTCCTGGCGCTGGAGGGCGGGCTGCGCACGGGCGTCCAGTTCGTCGGCCTGCGCGGGATGGGGACCGGGCAGGGCCTCGCCACGACCAAGGTGGAGGGGCACGGCACGGTCGCGATCGTGTCCGACGGGCCGGCGATCGCGCTGGAGGTGACGCCCGAGACGCCGCTGTCGGTCGACCCGCACGCCTACGTCGGGCACCACGGGCAGCTGCGCCAGGACGTCGTCACCGACGTCAACTGGCGGACCGTCATCGGCCACGGGTCGGGCGAGAGCGTCCAGTTCCGGTACCAGGGGCACGGTCTGGTCTACGTCCAGCCCGCCGAGCGCGGCGGGATCCTGGAGATCTGATGACGACGAAGGCGTGCGGGCGGCGCGGGCGGCCGGCCCGCTGCGGAAGGTACTGATGCCGGGATACCAGAAGATCACCTCCAAGATGCTCCAGGTGCCGGTCGGCCCCGGGCGGGAGGTCTACAGCAGGCGCGGCGCGATGCTCGCCTACACCGGGTCGGTGGCGTTCGCCCCGTCCACCACGGCGGGGCAGAGCATCGGCGGCGCCATCGGACGCGCCGTCGCGGGCGAGCGCAGCGCGATGATGCACGTCACCGGGCAGGGCGAGGTCATGTTCGGGCACGCCGGGCTGCACGTGTCCGTCGTCGACCTCGGCGGCGGCGACACCCTGTACGTCGAGGCCGACCGGCTCCTCGTACACGACGCGTCCCTGCAGGTCGGGACCATGTTCATGGGTGAGCAGGGCGGCGTGCGCGGCATCGTGCGGGGCGCCGTCAGCGGGCAGGGCCTGTTCACCACCACGCTGACCGGCCAGGGCTCGTGCGCGCTGCTCTCGCACGGCGGCGTCATGGAGCTGCCGATCGCCCCGCAGCGCCCCGTCCACGTCGACCCGCAGGCGTACGTGGCCCACCGGGGCCAGGTGCAGAACCGGCTCACCACGGCGGTGGGGCTGCGCGACCTCATCGGACGCGGCTCCGGCGAGGGCTTCCAGCTCGAGCTGAGCGGCTCCGGCGTCGTCTACGTCCAGGCCAGCGAGAGGAAGATCTGACCGTGAGCAGCTTCGGCACGCGGACCTGGAACGCGGCCACCCTCCCGGTGAACGACAACGTCAACCCCTACGCCTTCAGCGTCGACCTCGACGGCCGGTGGTTCGCGCAGAAGGGCAAGATGATCGCCTACTACGGGCAGATCAGGTTCGAGGCGCTCTCGTCCGGGCCGCTGGACGCGCTGGTCGCGCACACCTTCAACTCGCCGCTGTACGCCCAGGACTGGATCGTCGCGCAGGGGCGGGGCAAGCTCGTCCTCGCCGACCGCGGCTTCGACGTGAACTCCTTCGACCTCGACGACGGCAACCTCACCGTCCGGGCCGGGAACCTGCTGGCGTTCGAGCCCGGCCTGGAGCTCAAGCAGTCGATCATCCCGGGGTTCCTGACCCTGATCGGGACGGGCCGGTTCGTGGCCGCCTCCAACGGGCCGGTGCACTTCGTCGAGCCGCCGGTCCGGGTGGACCCGCAGGCCCTGCTGGGCTGGGCGGACTGCCCGTCGCCCTGCCACCACTACGACCACTCCTACATGCGCGGCGCGTTCGGCGCGGCCCGGATGGTCTTCGGGATCGGCGGGTCGTCGGGGGAGGAGCACCAGTTCGACTTCACCGGCCAGGGCACCGTGCTGATGCAGTCCTCGGAGGTCGTGATGAACGAGGACGTGCTGCTGCGCGACCTCGAAGGCCAGATCGGCATGGTCGGCACGTCGGGGCTGCAGCGGCTCCAGCAGACGATCAGCCGGCGCCTGTCCGCCGAACGGCAGGGCTGACGCCGAACGGCGGGGCCGGCGCCGGACGGCGGGGGGCCGCGCGCGGGGGCCCGGGCGCCCCGGGCCCCCGCGGGCGGTCATCCCTGCTCGGGCGCGGGCTTCATCACGTGGAACGGCACCCCGAACGGGTCCCGTACGGCCGCGGACCGGCCGTACGGGCTGTCGGCGGGCCCCGAGTCGACCGTGCCGCCGCCCGCGGTGACCTTCCGGACCGCCTCGTCCGCGTCGTCGACCGCGAAGTAGGTCATCCACGTCGGCACGGCGGTCCGGCCGTTGCCGAGCACCATGTCCGCGCCGCCGAGCATCCCGCCGATGTAGCGCCCGTCGGAGGCGCGCCGCAGGACGGTGTAGTCCATGTCGCCCGGCATCGGCTCGAGCTCGTAGCCGAACACCGCCTGGTAGAAGTCGCCCGCCGCCTTGGCGTCGGGGGTGACCAGCTCGTTCCAGACGAACGAGCCCGGCTCGTTCACGATCGCCGAGCCGTGGTGCTCCCGCCCCTGCCACAGCCCGAACTGGCCGCCCTGCGGGTCCCTGACGATCGCCATGCGGCCGATCGACATCACGTCCATGGGCGGCACGACCACCGCGCCCCCCGCGTCCGCGGCCCGCTTGGCGAGGCCGTCGCAGTCGTCCGCGGCGAAGTAGACGGTCCACCAGTACTCGTCCGGCGCGTCGTCCGGGTTCTGCATCATCCCCGCGACCGGCGCTCCGCGCAGCTTGCACTGGTTGTAGTGGCCCGCCTCCGGCCCCGCGTCCTCGAACTGCCAGCCGAGGAGCGTCCCGTAGAACGTCCTGGCCCGCTCGATGTCGGGCACGCCGATGTCCAGCCAGTTGGGCGTCCCGTCCGGCAGGTTGCCCGTGACCTGGGTCATCCGACTCACACTCCTTCGTGCCGGGGCGTCCGGCCCCGGGCGTCCGCCGTCGCCCGCCGTACTCCCATCCTGGCCCGCGGCGCGGCGTTCACACATCCGCCCGGCCCGATCGGCATGGCCGGGAGCGGCCCGCGTGTCACGTACACTGTGGTGATGGTTTCGCTCCCGAGTTGACAGGCCGCCCAGCGCGCCCCGGTCGGATGGACCGCGCGGCGCGCTGTTTCGTGCGCCTGTCCATCGAGCCGTCCGTCAGGGGAGCCCTGTCACTGTGATCATCGCGAAAGACATCGAGCTGCGCGCCGGGTCCCGGCTGCTGATCGAGTCCGCCTCGTTCCGGGTCAACCCCGGCGACCGGGTCGGCCTGGTCGGCCGCAACGGCGCGGGCAAGACCACCCTCACCAAGGTGCTGGCCGGGGAGTCGATCCCCGCGCAGGGCGGCGTCACGTCGTCGGGCACCATCGGCTACCTCCCGCAGGACCCGCGCGGCGTCGACCTCGACGAGCTGGCCCGCGACCGCATCCTGTCGGCCCGCGGGCTGGACGAGGTCGTCCGCAAGCTGCGCGCCGCCGAGGAGGCGATGGCCACCGCGACCGGCGAGGAGCGCGACAAGGCCGTCCGCCGGTACGGGCGGCTCGAGGAGCGGCTGCACGTGCTCGGCGGCTACTCCGCCGAGGCCGAGGCCGCCTCGATCGCCTCCAGCCTCGGGCTCCCCGACCGGGTGCTGGGGCAGCCGCTCGGCACCCTGTCGGGCGGGCAGCGGCGCCGCGTCGAGCTGGCCCGCATCCTGTTCTCCGGCGCCGACACGCTGCTGCTGGACGAGCCGACCAACCACCTGGACGCCGACTCGATCGTCTGGCTGCGCGACTTCCTGAAGTCGCACCAGGGCGGCCTGGTCGTGATCAGCCACGACGTCGACCTGCTCGGCGTGGTGGTCAACCGGGTCTTCCACCTGGACGCCAACCGCAGCGTGATCGACATCTACAACGTCGGCTGGAAGAAGTACCTCGACCAGCGGGAGACCGACGAGCGGCGGCGCAGGCGCGAGACGGCCAACGCGCAGCGGCAGGCGTCGGCGCTGCTGTCGCAGGCCGACAAGATGCGCGCGAAGGCGACCAAGGCCAAGGCGGCGCAGCAGATGGACCGGCGGGCCCGGCAGCTGCTCGCCGGCGTCGAGGGGGAGCGGCAGGCCGACAAGGTGGCCAAAATTCGCTTCCCGGACCCGGCACCTTGTGGCAAAACCCCCCTTACCGCCGAGGGTTTGTCGAAATCGTACGGATCTTTGGAGATTTTCACCGACGTGGACCTGGCCATCGACCGGGGCAGCCGCGTCGTCGTGCTGGGCCTGAACGGGGCGGGGAAGACCACCCTTCTGCGCATGCTGGCGGGGGTCGACAAGCCCGACACCGGGACCGTCGTGGCCGGGCACGGGCTGCGGATCGGCTACTACGCCCAGGAGCACGAGACGCTCGACGTGGAGCGCTCGGTGCTGGAGAACATGCAGTCGGCCGCGCCCGGCCTCGCACCCGTCGAGGTCCGCAAGATCCTGGGCTCGTTCCTGTTCTCCGGCGACGACGTCGACAAGCCCGCGGGCGTGCTGTCCGGCGGCGAGAAGACCCGGCTGGCACTGGCGATGCTGGTGGTGTCCAGCGCCAACGTCCTGCTGCTGGACGAGCCCACCAACAACCTCGATCCGGCCAGCCGCGAGGAGATCCTCGGGGCGCTGCGCACCTTCGCCGGGGCCATCGTCCTGGTGACCCACGATGAGGGTGCGGTGGACGCGCTGCGGCCGGAAAGAGTGATTTTGCTGCCCGATGGTGTCGAAGACATCTGGAGTGACGAGTTTGCCGATCTGGTGGCACTTGCGTGACCTGCAGGGTGCCTTCCGCAGATCTTTTCTGGCCGAGTGGGTAGCCGAACGCGCGGGAATGACTGATCATGGCGGGGGATAACGCAGCGGTCACCACATCACTACGGGAGGTACTCGTGGCCGAGACCCTCAAGAAGGGCACCCGCGTGACCGGTGCCGAGCGCGACAAGCTGGCGGCGGACCTCAAGAAGAGGTACGACTCCGGCGAGAGCATCCGCGCCCTGGCAGCCGCCACCGGCCGCTCGTACGGCTTCATCCACCGGATCCTGACGGAGTCGGGAGTCAACCTGCGCGGTCGCGGCGGCGCGACCCGGGGCAAGAAGTCCTGACCGGACGAACGTTCCGAACGGACGCGGGTCCACCACGGCCCGAGGTCCGGGACGGACGACTTCCCCCGGATGAGCGCACCGCCTGATCCGTCGCCGCGGCCCACCGAGTAGGGTTCGGTCGCGGCGGCGGGCAGGACGGGTCCCGCCTCGTGGACGGCGGGGCGGGCCCGCCGTGCTCGTCGGAAGGGGAAGTGTCGATGGCGGACGCGAACGCCTGGGTGGAGACGGCCACCGCGGCCGGGCCGGCGGAGGAGGCACTGGCCGAGGCCGGGCTGCGGCTGGAGGTCGACGGGGCGGTCGCGACCGTCACGCTGAACCGGCCGGAGCGGCGCAACGCCATGACGTTCGCCACCTGGCGCGGCCTGGCGGCGATCGGGCGGTCGCTGCCGGAGGGCGTGCGGGTGGTCGTGCTGCGCGGCGCCGGTCCCTCGTTCTCGGCGGGCATCGACCTGTCGATGTTCTCCGGCGAGGGCGGCGAGGGCTTCGCCGACGGCTCCGACGCCGCGGCGACCGACCGCTTCATCGCCGAGCTGCAGGAGGGGTACACCTGGCTGCGGCGCCCCGAGATCGTCACCGTCGCGGCGGTGCACGGGCACGCCATCGGCGGCGGGTTCCAGCTCGCCCTGGCCTGCGACATCCGCGTCGCCGCCGACGACGTCAAGTTCTGCATGAAGGAGCCCGCGCTCGGGCTCGTCCCCGACCTCACCGGCACCAAGCCGCTGGTGGAGATCGTCGGGATCGGGCGCGCCCTGGAGCTGTGCCTGACGGCCCGGACCGTGCACGCCGAGGAGGCGGCCCGGCTCGGCCTCGCCGAGATCGTCGTGCCGCGGGACGGCCTGGACGCCGCCGTCGCCGAGCTCGTCGCGTCCCTCCTCGCCGTGAACCCCGGTGCCGCCGTGGCCACCAAGCGGCTGCTGTGGGAGGCGCCGCAGAACAGCCTGGAGCAGCAGTGCGCCGCCGAGCGCCGCGAGCAGATCGGCCGCCTCCGCGAGCTCTTCGGCAAGTGACCCTCCCGCCTTCTGCGCACGCGCCCCGCTCCCGCCATCGTTGACGTGCGGCGAGCCGCCGTCATGGGTGCGTCCATGACGGCGGCTCGCCGCGAGGCAACGCGGGTCAGCCCAGGGCCTCGCGGCCGCCGCGGGCGAGCGGGAGGTCGATGCCGCTGACGCCCGTCCTCGCCGTGACGACGGTTCCGGCGGGGTAGCGCAGCGTGTAGTCGTGGTCGGTGGACAGCAGGATCACGCCGAGCCGGTGACCGGCCTTGACGGTGTAGTCGGTCGGCTGGAGGTCCCACCGGAACGCGTAGGTGCGTCCCGGCGCGATCGGGTCGGTGCGGCTGAAGCTCTTCCGGTTCCGCGCGTCCAGCCAGCCCCGCGTGATGATCTTGTACGGGGCGGTCTGCATGGCGAGGGCCTGCCGGGTGGTGCAGCCCTCGTCGCCCGGGACGCTCTGCCCGTAGCAGACCCTCTGCCCGGTGTCGACGCGGGCGCCGGTCGGCCGGCTGTCGGTGCCGTAGTCGACCAGCAGCGCCGTCAGGTAGGGCGAGCGGCCGTCCAGGGACGCGCGCAGCGACATCGACGGGGTGCCGTCGATCCGGACGGGGCGGTCCAGCGTCCCGGTGAGGTAGGCGAGCCGGTTCGGATCGGCCTGGCCCTCGTTCGCGAGCAGGTCCTCGGCGGTGCGGGTCTTGCCCGCGTCGGTGAACGACTGCGTGGCGCCCGCTCCGGCCCTCAGATCGAGCGTGCCGGGTTGGCCGGCCGGGCCCGCGTCCAGGTGGACGGGGACGGTGCGGGTTCCCGGAACGGGCCAGTCCTTGGCGGTCTCCCAGGTCCCGTCCGCGTGCTCGATGTCGACGCGCGGCTCCTTGTCGATCCCGTTGCGGATCCCGTACAGGTAGCGGTCGAACCAGTGGAGCGTCTGCCGCAGCCACTCCTCCACGCGCCAGCGGAACGGCGTGGAGTGGTTGCCCTGGTGCAGCCACAGCTTGCGCGGCACACCCGCCTTCTTCAGCGCGTCCCACCACTGGACGGAGTTCTTGAGCTTCACGTTCCAGTCGTTGAGCCCGTGCACCACCATGACGGCCGCGTGCACGTTCCGCGCCTGGCCGACGTAGTCGCGCTCGGCCCAGACCTTGCCGTAGTCGCCGGTCTCGCGGTCCTGGGTCGCCTCGATCTGATCGATGACCTTCCGGCAGACCTCGGGGTCCTTGCGGGTCAGCACGGCCTTCGCCAGCACGTCCAGGTCCTCGCCCTGGTAGCCGCCCGGCGCGACGACGCCGCCGCCCGCGCGGTAGTAGTCGTACCAACTGCTGATCCCGGCGATCGGGACGATGGCCTTCAGGCCCTCGACGCCGGACGCCGCGGCCATGTTCGGCAGCGTCCCGTCGTAGGACTGGCCGATCATGCCGACGTTCCCGGTGGACCAGGTGGCCGTGACGGGCGTGCCGTCCGGCGCCCAGCCGCGGGCGCGGCCGTTCAGCCAGTCGACGGCGGCCTTGGCGCCCGCCTGCTCGCTGCGGTCCCCGGACGTCGGGCAGCCGGTGGAGCCGCCCGTCCCGATGCTGTCGAGGTCGGCGACGGCGTACCCGCGCGGCAGGAAGTAGTTGTCGTAGTAGCCGGGGAACATCTCCGCGAGGTTCCGCTGGGTGGTCGTCAGCGCGCGGGCCCGCGCGTCGCCGATGTCCACCGGGTGGTTCGGGACGTCGTTGATGCCGGCCCAGTACGGGCTCGGCTCCATGATCGTCGGGACCTTGAGGCCGGCGGTGTCGGTCTCCTTCGGCCGCATGATCCGCAGTTGGACGCGGTCGCGCACGCCGTCGTGGTCGCTGTCGGCGGTGGTCTCGATGTTCACGGTCTGCGTGACGGCGTCGGCGCGCGAGAACACCGGCTGGGTCTCGCCGTCGGCGACGGTCAGCCGGTGCGGCGGCGCGGCGGGCGCGGATCTCGCGGACGCGGACGCCGCGGGCAGTGCGGTGGCGAGCAGCGCGGCGGCGGCGGCCAGTGCGGCGGCGGCCGCGCCCGCTCGTGGCGGGCGCATGCGCGTGCGCTGTGGTGAGCGCTGGGACACAGGGGCTCCTGGGGGGTGAGAGCCTGAAGTTGTTGATCACATTAACCACCGGTTCGGGCGGGAAGTCCAGAGCCGTTACGCCGTGAGCGGAGCGGGGAAGCGCGGCGGCCGGGCGCGCGTTGTCCCGTCGGATACTGAGATGCTTACTTGATTACGTTCCAGCGCGCCCTCGCTCCCGCCGGGCGCGCGGCGACCCCTCGGAGGCAGTAGTGGGCATGCCGGGAATGCCGGGCAACGGCTGGCAGGTGATGGCCTCGTTCCGGCGGGACGAGTCGGTCACGCAGCAGCGGCTCAAGCCCGGCACGATCAAGCGGATCGCGGGCTACGCCCGCCCCTACAGCCGCGACCTGGTCCTGTTCCTCGGCCTGAACGCGCTCGCCGCGCTGGTCGTCGTCGCCAACCCGCTGCTGCTGAAGTCGATCATCGACCGCGGCATCCTGCACCACCGGCAGGACCTGGTGATCTGGCTCGCCGTCGCGGTGGCCGGGCTCGCCCTGATGGACGCGGTGCTCGGGCTCGCGCAGCGCTGGTACTCCGCGCGCATCGGCGAGGGCCTGATCTACGACCTGCGCAGCGAGGTGTTCGGGCACGTCCAGCGCCAGCCCGTCGCGTTCTTCATGCGGGCGCAGACCGGGTCCCTCGTCAGCCGGCTCAACAACGACGTCATTGGGGCGCAGCGGGCGCTCACCACCACGCTGTCGTCGGTGGTCTCCAACGTGATCAGCCTGATCCTGGTGCTGGTCACGATGATGATCCTGTCCTGGCAGGTGACGGTGATCGCCCTGCTGCTGCTCCCGGTGTTCATCCTGCCGGCCAAGTGGGTCGGCAAGCGGCTGTCGCGGATCAGCCGCGAGCAGATGGTGCTGGACGCCGAGATGAGCTCGCTCATGACCGAGCGGTTCAACGTCGCCGGCGCCATGCTCGCCAAGCTCTACGGCCGTCCCGCCGAGGAGGAGGAGAACTTCTCCGGGCGCGCCGCGCGGGTCCGCGACATCGGGGTCGTCTCCGCCATGTACGGGCGGGTGTTCTTCACCGGCCTGACCCTCGTCGCCGCGCTCGCCACCGCGATGGTCTACGGCGTCGGCGGCTACCTGGTCGTCGACGGCAGCTTCCAGCTCGGCACGCTCGTCGCCCTCGCCACCTTGCTCACCCGGATGTACGGCCCGCTCACCGCGCTGTCCAACGTCCACGTGGACGTCATGACGGCGCTCGTCAGCTTCGACCGGGTCTTCGAGGTGCTCGACCTCAAGCCGCTGATCCGCGACCGCGAGGGCGCCCGGACGCTGGCGGAGGCGCGCGAGGCCGGGGCGGCGGAGCCGGCCAGGTCCAACGGCAACGGCGCCGCCCGGCGAGGCGCCCCGGCGATCCGGTTCGAGCACGTCAGGTTCGGCTACCCGTCCGCCGACGAGGTGTCGCTGGCGTCGCTGGAGTCGATCGCCCGCGCCGACCACGCCCCCGGCAAGGAGGTGCTGCACGACGTCGACTTCACCGCCGAGCCCGGGCAGCTCGTCGCGCTGGTCGGCCCGTCCGGCGCCGGCAAGTCGACCATCACGCACCTGGTGTCGCGGCTGTACGACGTGTCGGACGGCGCGGTGCGGATCGGCGGCGTGGACGTCCGCGACATCACCCTCGACTCGCTGCGCGCCGAGGTCGGCGTGGTCAGCCAGGACGCGCACCTGTTCCACGACACGATCCGCGAGAACATGCGCTACGCCCGTCCGGACGCCACCGACGAGGAGATCCTCGCCGCGCTGGACGCCGCGCAGATCGGCGGGCTCGTCGCGGGCATGCCGGAGGGCCTCGACACCGTCGTCGGGGACCGCGGCTACCGGCTGTCGGGCGGCGAGAAGCAGCGGCTGGCCATCGCGCGGCTGCTGCTGAAGGCGCCCTCGGTGGTGGTGCTGGACGAGGCGACCGCGCACCTGGACTCCGAGTCGGAGGCCGCCGTCCAGGAGGCGCTGCGGACGGCCCTGGCCGGACGGACCTCGCTGGTGATCGCGCACCGGCTGTCCACGATCCGGGAGGCCGACCAGATCCTGGTGATCGAGGAGGGCCGTGTCGCCGAGCGCGGCCGCCACGAGGAGCTGCTGCTGGAGGGCGGGCTGTACGCCGAGCTGTACCGGACCCAGTTCTCCCACCAGAAGGACGAGGAGCGGGCGACCGAGCCGCTGGGCGCCGAGCCGCTGGGCGCCGAGTAGCGGGACGCGGGGTAGCGGGACGCCGGGCTCAGGCGTCCGTGCTGAGCCGGTAGCCGAGGCGCTGCAGCTCGGTGCCCGCGACCTTCTCGACCTGCGCGAGCTGTCGGGGCGTCAGGCGGTCCCGCCAGGCGCCGACGGCGTGCTCGGTGCCGGCCTCGTCCGGCCCGCCGCGCCCCCCGGCCCGGACGAGGCCGGAGAGGGTCGTCTTCGACAGGTCCGCGTCCAGATACCGCGACATCTCGGCGGCGACCCGGCGCGGCCGGGCGACCAGGTCCTCGTAGCGGACGGTGAACAGCTGCTCCTCGGGCACCTGCAGCCGCAGCTTCGCGCTGAGGCGCACCGAACCGCGCCAGCGCAGCGCGCACTTCACCGCCGTCGCCGCGCGCGGCCAGCGGTTGCGGTCGGTGTGGTCCTCGACCCCGAGGAACGGGTTCGGGAAGACCGTGTCGAGGTTGGCCAGCCCCGGCTTGAACCACGCCAGGCACCGGTCGTCGGCGAGCATGTCGGCGACCGCGTCCCGGCCGTCCCGGATCACCTGGACGAGCTGGGCGTCGGGGAACGCGTCCAGCAGCACGTCGGCGCTGTAGATCAGGTCGGGGGAGGCGTCGGCGTACCGGGCGATGCCGCGCGGCTGCACGCACGGCTCCTCCACGTCGCCGTCGTGCACCGGCCGGCCGCGCAGCACCGCCGGGCGCGGCGGCAGCCCGGCCAGCTCCCGGCAGTCGTCCGGGCACTCCGCGCAGGCCCGCGCGGAGATCTGCCAGGCCTCGGCGTAGGCGTCGCGGATCACCCGGGCCGCCCCCGTGCCGCGCTCGGTGGCGATGGCGGGCCGGCGGGCGAAGGCGTAGATCACGCGGAGCACGCCGGGACGCCCGGTGGTGAGGTGGAACCCGGCGGACCGCTTGACGGCGCGCGCGAGGAGATCGGCACCCGAGTGCGGCGCGCCCAGGATGAAGACCGGGCGGTGGACCTTGGTGCCGTTGATCACCAGGATGTGCGGCGTCGACCTCATACCCGGACAAGTTTGTCACCTTTTGAGAGCCGGGCGGGCCGTGACGCACCGTAGCGGGCACCCGAAACCGGGACGCGCGGGATCGTTCGGCCCCTAACCTTGAGGAATGGACGCACCCCTCACGCTCGCCGGGCTGCTGCCGCAGGCGGCGTCGATCACCGTCCTCACCGGCGCCGGGATCTCCACCGACAGCGGCATCCCCGACTTCCGCGGCCCCCAGGGCGTCTGGACCAAGGACCCCTCCGCCGAGGCCATGTCCACGATCGGCGCCTACATCGCCGACCCCGAGGTGCGCCGGCGCTCCTGGCGCGCCCGCCGCGACCATCCGGCCTGGCACGCCGAGCCGAACGCCGCGCACGCCGCCCTCGTCGAGCTGGAGCGGGCCGGCCGCCTGCGCGCGCTGATCACCCAGAACATCGACGGGCTGCACCAGCGGGCCGGGTCCGGCCCGGAGACCGTGATCGAGATCCACGGCACCATGCGCGACGCGGTGTGCCTGTCCTGCGGCCTGCGCACCCCGATGCCGGAGGTCCTCGCCCGGGTCGACGCGGGGGAGGACGACCCGCCCTGCACCGCCTGCGGCGGCATCCAGAAGTCCGCGACGATCTCCTTCGGGCAGGCGCTGGAGCAGGACGTCCTCGACGCGGCGATCACCGCGGCGCGCTCCTGCGACCTGTTCCTCGCCGTCGGCACCTCGCTCACCGTGCAGCCCGCCGCCGGGCTGTGCCTGGAGGCCGCCGACCACGGCGCCCGGCTGGTGATCATGAACGCCGAGCCGACCCCCTACGATGGGCTGGCGGACGCGGTGCTGCGCACGCCGATCGGCGAGGCGCTGCCGCGGCTGGCCCGCATCGCCCTCGGCGGCGGGCGTTGATCCGTTGGCGGGTCGTGACCGGGCGCCCCTTCCGCTGGCGGCCGGATCCTGACAAGCTCTATCCGTTGCGGTGCGAGGAGGGATCGGGTTGATGAGCGGGGGCGCCCGCGCGGAGGGGGTCGAGGGGCCGTCCGACGCGCCCGCCGCAGGCTTGCCCGGCGAACGGCCGGCACGGGGGAGGACCCGCAGGTACGGACGTCTGCGCCCGGGGGACCGGGTCGCGGTCGTCGCGCCCAGCGGTCCCGCCGAGCCGGCGCGGCTCGAGGCGGGCTGCGCGGTGCTGCGCGACCTCGGCCTTGACGTCGTGGTCGGCAAGCACGCCCTCGACCGTGTCAACCTCGGCGCCCCGGGGCCCGTCCGGGACGACTGGCACCGGCTCGCCGGCGCCGACGCCGACCGCGCCGCCGACCTCCAGGCCGCCTGGTGCGACCCGCGCGTCCGCGCGGTGATCTGCGCGCGCGGCGGCTACGGCGCCACCCGCGTCCTCGACCACCTCGACTGGGACGCCCTCGCGGCCGCCGCGGAGGCGGCCGCCGCCCCGAAGATCCTGCACGGCTCCAGCGACATCACCGCGCTGCACGCGGCGTTCGGCGCGCGCCTCGGCGTCACCACGTCGTTCGGCCCGATGCCCGCCGGCCTGATCGCCGATTTCGGCGGCCCGGACCCGCACGGCGACCTGGCCGCCACCCTGGACGGCCTGCGCGCCGCGCTGTTCGGCGGCCCCGTCGCGCTGCCCGGCACGCACGCCCTGCGCCCCGGACTCGCCGAGGGCCCGCTCACCGGCGGCACCCTCACCCTGATCACCGCACTGCTCGGCACCCCGTACGCCCCGCCGCCCGCGAAGGGCCGCATCGTTTTCCTGGAGGACGTCACGGAGGCGCCGTACCGGATCGACCGGATGCTCGTCCAGCTGCTCCAGGCCGGCTGGTTCGACGGCGCGGCGGGCGTCGCGCTCGGCTCGTGGGAACGCTCCGGCGACCCCGCCGAGCTGGACGCCGTGTTCGCCGCGCGGCTCGGGCCGCTCGGCGTCCCCGTCCTCGCCGGCCTGCCCGCCGGGCACGGCGCCCGGCAGTTCACGCTCGAGCTCGGCGCGCCCGCGGTGCTCGACGCGTCCGGCGATCTGAACCCCGGGCCGGACGGCGGCGTACTGACCCTGGAAGCGCCGGGAGGTGTGCGATGAGCGGCCGGCACGCCCGTCCCGACCCGTGGGACGACGGAACACTGGACTCGCTGCTGGTACTGGTGGCCGAGAGCCTCGGTTACGCCTGCCATCGGGCGCCCGGCGAGGTGATGCTGCTGGAGGGCGCCAACCGGCTGCACGTCAGCATGCGCGACCTGCGGCAGCTCGCCCGGATGGTGCCGCGCGACGACTGGCCGGCGCTGGTGTCCGACCACGTCACCACGATCGTCACCGCGATCGAGGAGCCCCTCGACCTCAGCGACTTCGACCTCGCCCAGCACCTGCTGCGCACCCGGATCTACCCGGCCGAGGCCGACAACGGGGTGCTCGCGGCCCGGCCGTTCGCGCCCGGGCTGATCGAGGCGGTCGTGGTCGACACCCCCACCACCGTCCGGACGGTCACCACCGACGAGATGAACGGCTGGCCGGTCTCCGGCGACGCGCTGTTCATGCTCGGCCGCGCCAACGTGCGCGCCGACGGACCGCTCCAGCTCGACGAGCAGGACCTCGGCGGCGTCCGGGTGTCGGTGCTGCACGGCTGGACGTTCTACGCCGTCACCCACCTGGCGTGGCTGGAGGAGTACCTGCCGATCGGCCCGCACGGCGCGCTGGTCATCGCGCCGAACCGGAGCCTGATTGTCGCGCACGCGCTGCGGATGTCGGAGGTCCACCCGCGGGCCCGCTACCGCGCCGCCGTGGCGGCCGCGAACGAGTTGCAGGCGCAGGCGCACCGCGCCTACGAGGAGGGGCCGGGCTCGCTCAGCCCGCACCTGTACTGGTGGCGCGCCGGCGAGCTGACCTACCTGGAGACCCGTTACGAGGGCGACTCGCTCGTCCTGCCGCGCGACTTCACGTCCGTGCTGGCCACGACGACCGCGGAGTACTGAACGTGAAGATCGTCATCGCTCCCGACTCGTTCAAGGGGAGCCTGTCCGCGGCGGAGGTCTGCGCGGCGGTGGAGGCCGGGGCGCTGCGCGCCGTGCCGGGCGCCGAGGTGGTCCGCGTGCCGATGGCCGACGGCGGCGAGGGCACCCTCGACTGCTTCGTGGCCGCACGCGGCGGCGACCTGGTCGAGGTCGCCGCGACCGACCCGGTGGGCCGGCCGGTGAAGGCGGCCTACGCGCTGTCGGGCGACGGCCGGTCGGCCGTCGTCGAGCTGGCCGCCGCGTCCGGGCTCCCGCTGGTGGAGGATGTCCCGGCCGACCCGATGGGCGCCGGCACGGCCGGCACCGGCGAGCTGATCGCCGACGCCGTCCGGCGCGGCGCGCGGGACGTGCTGGTCTGCATCGGCGGCAGCGCCAGCACCGACGGCGGCACCGGGCTGCTGCGCGCGCTCGGCGTCCGCTTCCTGGACGCGGCCGGCGCGGAGCTGCCGCCCGGCGGCGCCGCGCTGGCGCGCCTCGACGCGATCGACGACTCCGGCGTCCCGGACGCGGTGCGCGACGTCCGGTTCCGGGTCGCCTGCGACGTCACCAACCCGCTCGTCGGCCCGGAGGGCGCCGCCGCGGTGTTCGGGCCGCAGAAGGGCGCCGGCCCCGCGCAGGTCCGCGAGCTGGACGCGGCGCTCGCCCGGTTCGCCGACGTGGTCGCCGGGCGGTTCGGCGTCCGCGTCCACGACCTGCCCGGCGCCGGCGCGGCAGGCGGCACCTGCGGCGGCCTGGTCGGCGTGCTCGGCGCCGAGCCGTCCCCCGGCGCGCGGCTCGTCGCCGAGGCCGTCGGCCTGGACGGCGCGCTGGACGGCGCCGACCTCGTGATCACGGGCGAGGGGCGGGTGGACGGCCAGAGCGCCGGCGGGAAGGTGGTCTCCGCCGTCGCCGCCCTGGCCAGGGGCCGCGCGATCCCCGTCGTGGCGCTCGCCGGCGGCGTCACCGGCCCGCTGGACGAGCTGCACGCCCTCGGCCTCACCGCCGCCTTCAGCATCGCCGACGGGCCCCGCACGCTGGACGCCCTCAAGGCCGAGGCCGCGCCGCTGCTGAGCGCTCTCGCGGAGCAGGCCGTGCGTGTCTATGTGGGGCGCCCCCCCACACCCCCCGCTGCGGGGTGAGGGGGCCAGCCCCACACCCCTGGTGGGGGCCGGTCAGGCGGCGATCGGTTGCGGGTCCTCGGTGGGTACCGGGGTCTCCGGGGTCTTGATCTGCAAGGCCGGCAGGAAGACGTGCGAGAGCGGCCCGATCGCCACGGCGTACAGGACGGTGCCGACGCCGACGGTGCCGCCGAGCAGCCAGCCGACGGCGAGGACGCTCAGCTCGATCCCGGTGCGCACGACCCGGATCGAGTGCCCCCGCGCGGCCAGGCCGGTCATCAGGCCGTCGCGCGGGCCCGGTCCGAGGCCCGCGCCGATGTAGCAGCCGGTCGCGAACCCGCCGGCCACCACGCCGAGGAGCAGGAACGCCCAGCGGGCGGCGAGCGCGTCCGGGCTCGGCAGCAGCCAGAGGAACAGGTCGGCGAACGCGCCGATGAGCAGGACGTTGCTGATCGTGCCGAGGCCGGGCCGCTGCCGCAGCGGGATCCACGCGAGCATCACCACCGCCCCCGCGATGATGATCCACGTGCCGATCGACAGCCCGAACCGGCGGGACAGGCCCTGGTGGAAGACGTCCCACGGGTCGTTCCCGAGCCGGGAGGACACCTGCAGCGCGATCCCGAAGCCGTACAAGGCCAATCCCGCGTAGAGCTGCACGAGGCGCCGGGTCCTCAAGGCCATTTCTTACTCCAGATGGGTGTCAGGTCCGATTCCTGCCCTATTCTGCCGGAGGGTGGCCTGGTAATAGCAGGGCCAATATGCGAAAGTGGTCTGTGTGAGCATGCGTTACGTCAGCGGCACCCAACTGGCCCGGCTGCTGGGCGACGTCCCGCGCGAGCGTCCCGTCTACGCCGCGCTCGCCCGCGCCGTCCGGACCCTCGTCCTCGACGGCCGGCTCGCGCTGCGGACCCGGCTGCCCGCCGAGCGGGACCTCGCCGCCGCGCTCGGCGTCAGCCGCACCACCGTGACCGCCGCCTACGACCGGCTGCGCGAGGAGGGCTACATCGAGAGCCGGCAGGGCGCCGGGAGCTGGACGGCGCTGCCGCCGGTCCGCATGTCGTCCGCCGAGCCGGCCCCCGGCGGGCGGTACGGGATGGCGCACCCGGTGCCCGACGACCCGGCGTTCGTCGACCTCGGCTGCGCGACGCCCGGCGCCCCGGAGATCTTCAACGAGGCGGTCGCCGCCGCCGTGGAGGAGCTGCCCCGCTACAGCGGCGGCCCCGGTTACGAGCCCGCCGGGCTGGCCGGGCTGCGCGAGGTGATCGCCGCGGGCTACGAGGCGCGCGGGGTGCCGACCCGCCCGGACCAGATCGTCGTCACGACCGGCGCGCAGCACGCGTTCACGCTGCTGACGCAGACGCTCGTGGAGCCCGGCGACCCGGTGATGGTGGAGCGCCCGACCTACCCGCACGCGCTGGGCGCGCTGCGGCGGCGCGGCGCCCGGCTCGTCCCGGTCGGGGTGAACGAGGGCTGGGACATGGAGCTGGTCGCGGGCAGCATGCGGCAGGCCGCCGTCCGGATGGCCTACACGATCGCCGACTTCCACAACCCGACCGGCCGGCTGATGTCCGCCGACGACCGGGCCGCGCTGGTCGACGCGGCGCGCCGCGCGGACGCGTTCGTCGTCGCCGACGAGACCTTCGCCGACCTCGCGCACGACCCGGACGCGCCGCGCATGCCGCCGGTCGCCGCCTACGACACCGGCGGGCGCGTCGCCACCATCGGGTCGGCGTCCAAGCTGATGTGGGGCGGGCTGCGCATCGGCTGGATCCGCACCACCGGGCCCCTCGCGCGGCGGCTGGTGCTCGCCCGCGAGCCGTTCGACATGGCGAGCCCGGTGCTCGACCAGCTGATCGTCCGCGAGCTGCTGCTGCGGATCGAGGACGTGCGGGCCGAGCGCGCGGCGACGCTGCTGCGCAACCGGGACGCGCTCGCCGCGGCGCTGCGGGAGTTGCTGCCCGGCTGGGAGTTCCGCCTGCCCGACGGCGGCATGTCCCTGTGGGTGCGGCTGGGCGCGCCCGTCGCCACCGTGCTCGCCGAGACCGCCGAGCGGCTCGGCGTGCGGGTCGTCGCGGGCCCGGTGTTCGGGGTGGACGGCGTCCTGGAGGACTACGTCCGCCTGCCCTACGTGCTGCCGCCCGACACCCTGCGCGACGCGGTGGAGCGGCTCGCGCACGCCTACCGCGAGGTGCAGGCGGCCCCGGCGCCCCGCCCCCTGCCCGCCTACGTCTGACGGGCGCCTAGGGCGGGGGGACGGTCACGGCGCCCGCTGGATGTAGTCGACGAGGTGCTCGCGCTCGCTCTCCAGCTCGTCGATGGCGCTCTTGACGACGTCGCCGATGCTGACGATGCCGGCGAGGCGCCCGCCGTCGACGACGGGGACGTGCCGGAACCGGTTCTCGGTCATGGTGCGGCGCAGGTCGTCGACGTCGTCGGCGGGACCGCAGGTGCGCACCTCGGTGGTCATGATCTCGGACACGGGGTGGTCGAGCAGCGCCGCGCCGCGGTCGTGCATGCGCCGCACGACGTCGCGTTCGGTGACGATGCCGGCGATGGCCGCGCCGTCCGGCGAGACCACCGCCGCCCCGATGTTGTGCTCGGCGAGGACGGCGAGCAGCCGGCGCACGGTGGCGTCCGGCGTCACCGTCGCCACCGTGTCTCCCTTCCTCCGCAGGATCTCGCGAATCCGCATGGCTCACGCTCCGGTGCCGGTATCGGACCCGTGGCGGGCGTCCGCCGGGGGGCTGTTCCTGACAAGGTCGCATGGTTCGGCGTCCGGGAAAACCCCGGCACGGTACATCATTTCCGGACCGGTGGCGGACGGGCACCGGCCCGGCGACGCGCCGGGGGATGCCCGGCGCGTCCTGACAGGTCGTGTTCACCCGACCCCGGTCCGTGGACGCCGATCACGGGTCACGTAATGTGGTCTCTTGATCACTCAGTGAAGGCCGTCCTAGGTGACCAGGGAGCCCGCCGTGCCCGTACCGCGAATTGTGATCATGGGCGCCGGCTTCGCCGGCTACAACACAGCCCGCGCGCTGGAGCGCCTGCTCCGGCCAGCCAAGGCCGAGATCGTGATGGTGGCGCCGTTCGGCTACACGCTGTACCAGCCGCTGCTGCCGCAGGTCGCGGGCGGCGTGCTGGACCCGCGCGCCATCGCCGGGCCGCTGCACCGGCTGCTGCGCCGCACCCAGCTGCTGCCGGGCAAGGTGCGCGGCGCCGACCTGCACGAGCGGACCATCGACGTCGAGAAGATCGACGGGACGAAGGTGACGGTGCGCTACGACCGGCTCGTCCTCGCGGCGGGCAGCGTGACCCGCACCTTCGACATCCCGGGCCTGCGGGAGCATGCGCACGGCCTGAAGAACCTCGCCGAGGCGGTCTACCTGCGCGACCATGTGATCGCCCAGCTGGAGCTGGCGAACGCCAGCATGGACCCGGCGGAGCGGGCCGCGCGGCTGGGGTTCCTGGTCGTCGGCGGCGGCTACTCGGGGGTGGAGACCTGCGCGAACCTGCAGCTGCTCACCACCAAGGCGCTGCGCCGGTTCCCGCGCCTGGATCCGGCGCTGCTGACCTGGACGCTGATCGACATCGCCCCGAAGCTGCTGCCGGAGCTCGGCGAGCGGCTCGGCCGGGAGGCGATGCGGCTGCTCAGCCGCCGCGGCGTCGACATCCGGCTCGGCACCACCCTCGAACGGCTGGAACCGCACTGCGCGCACCTGACCGACGGGACGACGCTACCGTGCCGCACCGCGATCTGGACGGCCGGCGTCACCCCCAGCCCGGTGATCTCCACGCTGAACCTGCCCGCCGACCGCGGCCGGGTCCGGGTCGGCGCGGACCTGCGGCTCGCCGAGTTCCCCGACGTGTACGCGGTCGGGGACGCGGCCGCCGTGCCCGACCTGACGCGCGGCGGCGACGCGGTGTGCCCGCCGACGGCGCAGCACGCCACCCGGCAGGCCCGCGTCGCCGCGCACAACATCGCGGCGTCGCTGCTCGGCCACGAGCCCCGCCAGTACCGGCACAAGGACCTCGGCCTCGTGGTCGACCTCGGCGGCGTCCAAGCGGTCGCGCGGCCGTTCGGGGTGGAGCTGACCGGGATCGTCGCGCAGGCCGTGACCCGCGGCTACCACCTGGTGACGGTCCCGTCGGTGTCGGCGCGGGCGCGGGTCCTCGGCCAGTGGCTGATCCACGCCGCGGCCGGCGACGACCTGATCCGGCTCGGGCTGCTCGACCCGCGGACCAGCAGCCTCGTCGACGTCGAACACAGCTTGTGACCAGGGCGCTGCCGATGGGGCGTGCACTGTCTCCGGCGGGCGCGCCCGCCGGGCGCCGCGCGATCGCGGCGATGATGGCCGTACTGGCGGCCGGGACGGCGGCCGGCTGCGCGTCGGGCGCCTCGGGCACCCGTGTCGTGAACCTGTACAACGCGCCGCAGGAGAGCATCGGCGCGATCGCCGCCCGGTGCAACCGGGAGGCGCACGGCCGGTACCGGATCGTCGTCAACACGCTGCCGCGCGGCGCCGACGACCAGCGCGAGCAGCTGGTCCGGCGGCTGGCCGCGCGCGACTCCGGGCTGGACGTCCTCGGCCTCGACGTGACCTGGACCGCGGAGCTGGCGGAGGCCGGCTGGATCCGCGAGTGGACGGGTCGGTACGGCGCGGAGGCCCGCAAGGGCACCCTGCCCGGACCGCTCGCCACCGCGACCTGGGAGGGCCGGCTGTACGCGGCGCCGTACAACACCAACGTCCAGCTGCTGTGGTACCGCTCGGACCTGATCCCCCACCCGCCGTCCACCTGGGCGGGGCTGATCAAGGAGTCGGAGCGGCTCGCGGCCGCGGGCAAGCCGCACTACGGCGAGGTCACCGGCGCGCAGTTCGAGGGGCTCGTCGTCTGGTTCAACAGCCTCGTCGCGTCCGCCGGCGGGCGGATCCTCAGCCCCGACGGCCGCCGGGTCGAGATCGGCCCGTCCGCGGAGACGGCCCTGCGGACGATCCGGGCGTTCGCCCGGTCCAAGGCCGCGGCCGACCCGTCGATCTCCAACACCAAGGAGGACGACGCGCGGCTGGCGGTGGAGTCGGGCCGCGGCGCCTACGAGATCAACTGGCCGTTCGTGTATGCGTCGATGGCCAGCCTCCAGCCCAAGCTGGCGAAGAAGTTCAAGTGGGCGCCCTATCCCGGCATCACCGGGCCGGGGCGCGCGCCGCTCGGCGGGGCGAACTTCGCCGTCAGCCGCTACAGCGCGCAGCCGGACGCCGCGTTCCAGGCCGCGCTGTGCCTGCGGGACCCGGAGAGCCAGCGCGCCGCGGCGATCAGCGACGGGCTGCCGCCGGCCGTCGAGTCGGTGTACTGGGCGCCCGGGATGGCGAAGGCGTACCCGATGCGGCAGGCGATCCTCGACTCGCTCCGGAACGCCGCCGCCCGCCCCATGACCCCCACCTACCAGAACGTGTCGACGGTGACGGCGGTACGGCTCTCGCCGCCGTCGGCCATCGACCCGCCCCGCACGCTGCGCTCGCTGCGGGGCCTCATCGAGGACGCGTTGCAGAGCAAGGGGGTGCTTCCATGAACGAGGAGTTGAGCAGCACGGAGGCCATCCCGGTGGCGGGCCGGGCGGTGGCGGTGCCGAGCGCGAACCGCAGGTCGGAGCGGCGGCTCGGCTGGCTGCTGTGCGCGCCCGCCGCCGTGGTGATGCTCGCGGTCACCGGCTGGCCGATCGTGTACTCGGTGCTGCTGTCGCTGCAGCGCTTCGACCTGCGCTTCCCCGCCCGGAAGGCGTGGATCGGGGTGGACAACTACACGACGGTGCTGGGCAGTTCGTTCTGGTGGAACGCGTTCGCCGTCACCGTGCTCGTCACGGTCGTCAGCGTCGCGGTGGAGCTGGTCCTCGGCATGGTGATCGCGCTGGTGATGTACCGGACGATCGTCGGGCGCGGGCTGGTGCGGGCCCTCGTTCTGATCCCGTACGGGATCGTGACCGTCGCCGCCGCCTACGGCTGGAAGTACGCGTGGACGCCCGGCACCGGGTTCCTCACGCGGCTGCTGCCCGCGGGGTCGGCGCCGCTCACCGACCACTTCCCGGCCATCGGGGTCATCATCCTCGCGGAGATCTGGAAGACGACCCCGTTCATGGCGCTGCTGCTGATGGCTGGGCTGGCGCTGGTCCCGGAGGACGCGCTGAAGGCGGCGTCGACCGACGGCGCGACGGCCTGGCAGCGGTTCGTCCAGATCACGCTGCCGCTGATGAAGCCGGCGATCCTGGCCGCCCTGCTGTTCCGCACGCTGGACGCCTTCCGGATCTTCGACGACATCTTCGTGCTCACCAACGGCGCGCAGAACACCAGTTCGGTGTCGCTGATCGCCTACCACAACCTGATCGGCGGGCTGAACCTCGGCATCGGCTCCACCATGTCGGTGCTGATCTTCCTGGCCGTCGCCCTGATCGCGTTCGTGTTCGTCAAGGTGCTCGGCACGAGCGCGCCCGACGCCGGGAGGCGCTGATGGACCGCACCGCGGGCGGGATCACCCGCTGGAGCCTGGTCAACCTGCTGGTCCTGCTGTACGCGCTGGTCCCGGTCGTGTGGATCGCGTCGCTGTCGTTCAAGGACCCGTCGACCTTCTCCAACGGCACGTTCTTCCCGACCAAATGGACACTGCGCAACTACAGCGGCATCTTCGACAACGCGGACTTCGTCCGCGGGCTCGGCAACTCGATCGGCATCGGGCTGGTGTCGACGCTGGTCGCGATCGTGATCGGCACGATGGCCGCGTACGCGGTGGCCCGGCTGGACTTCCCCGGCAAGCCGCTGGTGCTCGGGCTGTCCCTGCTGATCGCGATGTTCCCGCAGATCTCCCTGGTCACGCCGCTGTTCGAGATCGAGCGGACGCTCGGGCTGTTCGACACCTGGCCGGGCCTGATCCTGCCGTACATCACCTTCGCGCTGCCGCTGACCATCTACACGCTGTCGACGTTCTTCAAGGAGATCCCGTGGGACCTGGAGAAGGCCGCCAAGATGGACGGCGCCACGCCGTTCCAGGCGTTCCGGCGGGTCATCGTCCCGCTGGCCACGCCCGGCGTCGTGACGACCGCGATCCTGGCGTTCATCGTGTGCTGGAACGACTTCCTGTTCTCCATCTCGCTGACATCCTCCAGCCGGGCGCGGACCGCGCCCGCGACGATCTCGTTCTTCACGGGGTCGTCGCAGTTCGAGGACCCGACCGGGTCGATCGCCGCGGCGGCCATCGTCATCACCGTGCCGATCGTGGTGTTCGTGCTGGTGTTCCAGCGCCGGATCGTGGCCGGGCTGACGTCCGGCGCGGTGAAGGGATGAGGCGGCGCGATGGCTGAGATCGTCCTCTCCGGGGTCACCAAGCGCTACCCCGACGGCACCACCGCCGTGCAGGACCTGGACCTGTCGATCGCCGACCGGGAGTTCATCATCCTGGTCGGCCCGTCCGGCTGCGGGAAGTCCACCACCCTGAACATGATCGCGGGGCTGGAGGACATCAGCGAGGGCGAGCTGCTGATCGACGGCCGCCGGGTCAACGACCGGGCGCCCCGCGAGCGCGACATCGCGATGGTGTTCCAGTCCTACGCGCTGTACCCGCACATGACGGTCCGGGAGAACATCGGCTTCCCGCTGAAGCTCGCCCGGATGAACAAGGCGGAGGCCAACGCCAAGATCGAGGAGGCGGCGCGGATCCTGGCGATCGAGCCGTTCCTGGACCGGCGGCCCGCGCACCTGTCGGGCGGGCAGCGGCAGCGGGTGGCGATGGGCCGCGCCATCGTCCGCAACCCCAAGGCGTTCCTGATGGACGAGCCGCTGTCCAACCTGGACGCCAAGCTGCGGGTGCAGATGCGCACGATGATCTCGCGGCTGCAGAACCAGCTCGGCACCACCACCGTGTACGTCACCCACGACCAGACCGAGGCGATGACGCTCGGCGACAGGATCGTGCTGATGCGGCGCGGGATCGTCCAGCAGGTCGGCACGCCCGAGGAGCTGTACGACCATCCGCACAACCTGTTCGTGGCCGGGTTCATCGGCTCGCCGTCGATGAACTTCCTGCCCGCCGACATCTCCGGCGGCGCGCTGCACTCGGTGCTCGGCGAGATCCCGCTGTCGGACCGGATGCGGCGGGCGCTGGATGCGCACCACTCGCCGGACCGGGTGGTCATGGGCGTGCGGCCGGAGGCGTTCGCGGACGCGAGCCTCGACCGCCGCCGCGAGCAGGACGTCGGCGAGCTCCGCTTCGGCGGGCGGGTCGAGATCCTGGAGTCGCTCGGCGCGGAGAAGTTCGCCTACATCGACCTGGAGCCGGGCACGGTGGTCGACTCCGAGCACCTCGAGGACGCGTTCCAGGGCCACTCCCCGGGGCACCGGCACGCGCAGATCGTCGCGCGCCTGGACCCGAGGTCGGAGGCGCGGGAGGGCCGCATGCTCGACCTGGAGTACGACCCGGCCTCCATCCACCTCTTCGAGCCCGAGACGGGCCTGAACCTGACCGAGCACGTCTGACCGCGCCCCCGGCCCGCGCTTCGTCACCGCGAGGGACGCGGTTCAGGGGGCGAGGAGGGCGGTCAGGGAGCGGAGGGCGGGGGTGAGGAGGCGGCCCGCGGGCGAGGCGTGGGCGAGGGCGGCGCGGGCGGCGTTCGCCCCGCAGGCGCCGTGCACGCCGCCGCCGGGGTGCGCGGACGCCGACGCGAGGTAGAGCCCGGCGACGGGCGTCTCGGCGCGGCCGAGCCCCGGGACGGGGCGGAACACCAGCTGCTGGTGGATCATCGCGGTGCCGCCGTTCAGCGCGCCGCCGGGCAGGTTGGCGTCGTGCTCGGCGAACGCGGGCGGGGCGGTGACCCTGCGGGCGGTGACGCGGTCGCGGAAGCCGGGCGCGAAGCGCTCGACCACGTCCTCGACGCGGCGGGCCATGGCGTCCCGCTCGCGCTCGTCCCAGGCGCCGGTGATCCCGTCGGGGCCGGCGTCGCCCTTCACGCGGTGCGGGACGTGCGTGTACGCCCATACCGACTCGGTTCCGGCGGGGGAGCGGGCCGGGTCGGCGGTCGTCATCTGCCCGAGCAGCGCGAACGGCTCGGCCGGGACGCGCCCGGTGGCGATGTGGCCGCTGTAGTCGGTCATGGCGTCCAGGCCGGGGGACAGGTGGACGGTCCCGGCGCGCGCCGCGTCCGGCGAGGCCCACGGGATCGGCCCGGAGAGGGCCCAGTCGACCTTGAAGGTGGCGTGGTCCCAGGTGAAGCGCCGCATGTCCGCGCGCAGCGAGCCGGGCAGGTCGGACCAGCCGACCAGCCCGCCGTAGAGCGCGGGCGCCGAGACGTCCGCGAGCACCGCCCTGGCGGCCCGCACGGCCTCGCCGCCCTCGGTCCGGACGCCGAGCGCGCGCCCGTCCCGGACGATCACGGAGGTCACGGGCGTGCCGCAGCGGATCCGTCCGCCGTGCGCCTCCAGCCGCCGCACCAGCGCGGCGGTCAGCTCGCCCGAGCCGCCCTCCGGCACCGGCCACCCGTGCCTCTGGCCGATCATGGCGAGCAGCCAGCCGAAGACCGAGCCGCCCGTGCTCTCCGGGAACATGTCGGTGTGCAGCGCCGCCCCGGCGAGCAGCAGCGGCCCGCCCGGCCCGGCGAACTCCTGCTCGCCGAGTGTCCGGACGGGCGCCAGCAGCGAGCGCAGGACGCGCAGCCCGCCCGCGCGGCGCGCCGACGCGGCCAGCGGCAGCGCGGCCCGGACGGGCGGGAACGGGGTGAACAGGGCGCGCAGCACCGCGTCCCCCATCTCCTCCCACAGGCCCCACAGCCGCAGCCAGGCGT
The DNA here is from genome assembly GCF_014706005.1 of Actinomadura sp. RB99. NCBI lineage: Bacteria > Bacillati > Actinomycetota > Actinomycetes > Streptosporangiales > Thermomonosporaceae > Actinomadura > Actinomadura sp. RB99. Next base: position 135,115 of record NZ_JABMCA010000012.1, read on the forward strand.
CGCCGTCGCCCGCGCCGAGCGCGTCGAGGCTCGCGGCGGTCGCGTCCGGGTCGCGTTCGAGCACGGCGGCGCGCCCGTCCGGCAGCGGATGGGCCAGCACCGCCGGGGCGTGCTTCCAGCGCAGCCCGTGCCCTTCCAGGCCGAGCGCCCGTATCGCCGGCGACGCGACGCCGAGCGGGTAGAACGCGCTGCACAGGTCGCTGACGTAATCGGGGTGGACGCCCCGGTCGCTGCGCACCGCGCCGCCCGGCTCCGGCTGCGCCTCCAGGACCAGCACGTCCCAGCCCGCGTCGGCCAGCATGTTGGCCGCCACGAGCCCGTTGGGTCCCGCGCCGACGACCACGGCGTCCGCCATCCCGCACCGCCTCCCGATGATCACCCTAGGGCGTGTGCGGGCGTCCTACCCCCGCGCGGGAGCCCTAGCCCGCGTCGAAGCGGGCCAGCAGCCGCATCGCGCCCGGCGACAGCCGGGACACGAGGTGGCCCAGCCGCGCCTCCGGGGTGACCGGCACGACCGCCCTGTCGTCGCGGACCGCCTTGACGATCTGCTTCGCGACGCCCTCCGGACCGAAGCCGCGCAGCGCGTACGCCCGCGCCGCCCGCTCCCGGCTGCGCGCCTGCTCCCGCGAGCCGCGCCCGACGAACCGGGACGTCCGGGTGATGTTGGTGTTGACGATGCCGGGGCAGATCGCGCTGACGCCGATGCCCTTGCCCTTCAGTTCGGCGCGCAGGCACTCCGACAGCATCAGCACGGCCGCCTTGCTGGTGGCGTAGGCGGGCAGCGTCCGGGACGGGGTGAACGCGGCGGCCGAGGAGGTGTTGACGATGTGGCCGCCCTGCCCGCGCTCCACCATCTGCGCGGCGAACAGCCGCGAGCCGTGCACGACGCCCCACAGGTTCACGCCGAGGACCGCGTCCCAGTCGTCCACCGTGTGGTCGAGGAACGACCCGGCCATGCCGATCCCGGCGTTGTTCACCACGACGTCCGGGACGCCGTGGTCGTGCAGGACGGACTTGGCGAAGTCCTCCATCGCGGCGGCGTCGGACACGTCCACCCGGTACGGGTGCCCGGCCGGGCCGACGAGGCCGGCGAGCTCCGCGGTGCGCTGCGCGGTGGCGAGGTCGAGGTCGGCGGCGACGACCTCCGCGCCCTGCTCGGCGAACGCGAGCGCGGTGGCGCGGCCGATGCCGCTGCCGGCGCCGGTGACGACGACCAGCGAGCCGTCGAGGGGGCGGCGGTCCCGGCGGACGCGGGCGCGCGTGAGCGCGCGGGACTCGGCGGCGGTGAGCGGGCCGCCCTGGACGCCGGTGATGTGCTCGGTGATCCAGCGCGCGATGACGCCGGGGTGGCTGCGCGGCACCCAGTGGCCGGCCGCGATCGGGCGCAGCGACAGGTTCGGCACGCGCGCGCTCAGCCCGCCGACCAGGTGCGGCGACACGAACAGGTCCTTCGTCGGGACGATGACCTGCGTGGGCACGTCGGTGCGGCGGTCGCGCGGGCGGCGCAGCCGCTGCACCATGTTCGCCCGGTACAGGCCGACGCCGGACGCGCCGTCCCGCGCCATCGTCCGCGCCGGGTGGCCGTCGCGGAGCGCGACGCCCTCGCCGAGCTCCAGGGCCCGGCTGAACGGCCGGGACAGCCCGGCGCGCCACATCAGCTCCGGCAGGACGGGCGTCTGGAAGAAGTAGATGTACCAGGACCGGACGCCCTGCCCGGCGGCGCGCTTCAGGTTCGCCGGGGTCGGGCGGGCGATGTTGCGTCGCGTCCAGTGCGCCACGTGGTCCAGGCAGGGCCCGGAGATGGAGGTGAACGAGGCGAACCGCTCCGGCATCGTGCAGGCGGCCTCCCACGACTGGATCGAGCCCCAGTCGTGCCCGACGAGGTGCACTTTGCGCTCGGGGGCGGTGGCGTCCAGCACCGCCCGCATGTCCGACATCAGGTAGTCGAAGGTGTAGCGCTTGCGCCCGAACGGGCGGGACGAGGCGCCCGCTCCGCGCACGTCGTAGCGGACGACGTGGTACCGGTCGGCGAGCAGCGCGGCGACCTCGTCCCACACCGCGTGGGTGTCGGGGTAGCCGTGCATGAGCAGGACGGTCGGGCGGGAGGGGTCGCCCTGCTCGTAGACGGCGAGGTCGACGCCGTCGCCGCGGACCCGGCGGCGCCTCACCGGCGCCGCGGGGGCGGCGCCGGAGGTGATGGTCTGCGTCATTGCGCCTCCCGTCGCGCCCACCGGTGCACGTGGGGCAGGTCGTCGTCGAGCCAGTGGGCGTCGTCCTCGGTGACCACGAGGATCTCCTCGAACTTCACGCCGACGCCGCGGAAGCCGATGTGCGGCTCCACCGCCCACAGCCCGGGCGTCGGGGGGTGCTGGGACTGCGCGGCCCCGTTCCAGAGCGGTGAGCGCCCCTCGAGGCGCTCCTTCACCAGTTCGCGGCCGATCGTCTGCAGGAACCGTACACCGAACGGGAAACCGACGCGCTTGGGAAGGATGCCGCCGATGATCCCGACCTGGTGGCCGATGACCCGTCCGGGGTACTTGGCGTGCCGGTTCTGGTAGCCCTGCCGCTCGATCAGGGCGTCGACCTCGGCGTAGATGTCGGCGAAGGTCCGGCGCTCGCGGACGAGGCGGAGGATGAGGTCGCGGTAGCCGGCGAGGTCGGCGTCGAGCCGCTCCCAGATCCGGTTCTCGCCGAGGACGCCGCCGTAGCCGATGTCGGCGGAGTAGCCGCCGCGGACCGGCGCCATGTCGAGGATGTAGGGCATGCCCTCCTCCAGGCGCGTCGCGCTGGGGAGGAACTGGGTCGGGACCTTGAAGCCGCGGAAGGCCGACCGGTCGCCGAACCAGGCGAACGGGGTGTGCAGCCAGTCGTCGACGCCGTGCCCGCGCAGCCAGCGGCGCATCCGGCGGCACGCCTCCCGCTCGGTCACGCCCGGTTCGAGGGTGGCGGCGACCTCGTCGGCGCACTGGTAGCACAGGCGCTGGACGTCGCGGAATCGCTCGAGCTCCGCCTCATCTCGGGTGCGGGCGAGCGTCACTTTATTGGACACGGTGTTAATTAACCGCGCGATCCGGACCGTGGTCAAGGGGGCCGCGCGTGACGCTCGCCACCCGGGAACCCGCGAGGGCCCGTACGGCGCGGCGGTACGGGCCCTCAGGGGGAGGTCTCCGGGGAGCCTCCGGTCGCGATGTCCGTGCTAGTACGGGTCGTAGCCCGCGGCCTGCGCGGCGGGGGACCGCTTGAGGTACTCCAGCGCGCGCGGCGTCGAGCAGACCTTGGACGGGTGGTGGTTCGGCTTGAGATAGACGGGCGCCTCGCCGAGCAGCAGCTTGAAGATGCCGGGCACGTGCCCGTGGCGGACGGAGCGGCGGTACGCGCGCACCACCCGCAGCGGCGTGACCCGCTTCGTCACCGTCGGGTCCTGCTTCATCAGGTAGAGCGAGCCGCCGATCAGCGCCCAGTACAGGAAGAACAGCGACACGACCCAGGCCGCCACCCGGGTCGGGTAGCGCCCGCCCATCGCCTTGTAGACGTCGAACACCACGGACCGGTGCTCGACCTCCTCGGCGCCGTGCCAGCGCAGCAGGTCCAGCATCGTCGGGTCGACGCCGGCCTTCTCCAGCCGGTCGTTGTCCATGATCCACTGGCCGAGCACGGCGGTGTAGTGCTCGATCGAGGCGACCGCCGCCAACTCGAACCGCAGCCGGCGCCGCCAGGCCCGCGGGCTCTTCTCCTTGAGCGCCGCCATCTGCTCGGGCCGCTCGGCGTTCCCCTTGGCCATCTGGTCGGTGATCTTGGCGACGTCGATCCCGTTGGCCTCGAGGATCTGGTCGAGGACGCCCTGGTGCGAGCGGGCGTGCACCATCTCCTGGCCGATGAACCCCCGGATCTCCTCCAGCAGCCGCTGGTCCCTGATGTACGGCCGGGCGTCCTTGACGCACTGGATGAACCACTTCTCGCCCTCGGGAAGGACGATGTGGAACGAGTTGATGACGTGGGTGGCGAGCGGGTCGCCGGGGACCCAGTGCAGGGGAGTGGACGACCAGTCGAAGGACACCCGCCGAGGCTTGATCGGGGGGTGGCGCTCGTCGATGCCGGACGCCGCTCCGCCGCCGGTGAGGGGCCTCGTCATTCCGTGATCCTCCGCTTCGCGCGCCCGGGGCCGGACGCGGCGTGCGTGCACGCGCGCGTCAGTGCGTAGGGGGAGCAGTCAACTCCTGTGGCGGGGTCGGTGTCTTGAGGACGGGCCAACAAGTTACCGTTTGGTTTTCGGTCCGAGATGACAAACGCCCGGCCGCCCTAGCGGGTGTCGGGAGGGGGCCGGGCGGGCGTCAGGCGCCGAGCCGCTCGGCGCCCGTGTAGACGTTCATGGTGTCCCCGCGCAGGAACCCGACCAGCGTCATCCCGGCGTCCTCGGCCAGCTCGACCGCCAGCGACGACGGCGCCGACACCGCCGCGAGGACGGGGATCCCCGCGGTCATCGCCTTCTGGGTCAGCTCGAACGACGCGCGCCCGCTGACCATGAGGACCCGGCCGGCGAGGGGCAGCAGGCCCTGCCGCAGTGCCCACCCGACGACCTTGTCGACCGCGTTGTGCCGCCCGACGTCCTCGCGTACCGCCAGCAGCCCGCCCTCGGCGTCGAACAGCCCGGCCGCGTGCAGCCCGCCCGTCCGGTCGAAGACCCGCTGCGCGGCGCGCAGCCGGTCCGGCAGGGCGGCCAGCACCCGCGGGGTGAGGCGGACGGGGTCGGCGGACACCTCGTACGGCCGGTCGGTCCGCAGCGCCTCGATGCTCGACTTCCCGCACACCCCGCACGCGCTCGTGGTGGTGAACGCGCGCGTCATCGCCTCGTCGGGCGGCGCCACCCCTGGGGCGAGCGTCACGTCCAGGGTGTTCTGCTCCTGGGTGTCCGCGCAGTACCGCATGGCGGTGAGGTCGGCCGCGCCGCGGATGACGCCCTCCGCCGCCAGGAACCCGGCGACGAGGTCGAAGTCGTGGCCCGGGGTGCGCATCGTGATCGTCAGCGGCTTGCCCGCCACCCGGATCTCGAGCGGCTCCTCCACGGCGAGCGTGTCGGGCCGGCGTCCCGCCGTCCCGCCGGTGCTCACGCGCAGGACCGGCTTGCGCACGGTGATCCGACCCATGGACTCGACGGTACCCCGGTTGTCACCGCCGCACGAAAAAGTTCGCGGCGATCTGTCCCGTTCCGCGTCCTTTGTCGGGCGGGACGGCGTGCCCTGGCGGCCGGGTCGCGCGGCGGCGGACCATACCTGCGGACGGCGCCCCACGGGGACCCGGGCGCCGCGCATCACGGGGAGCAGAACCATGCGCAAGTTCCTGATCGTGCCCGTTCTCGCCGGCGGCCTCGCGCTCGCCGCGGCGGGCTGCCAGGTGGAGAAGACCGTCGGCTCCGGCACGGTGGAGAAGCAGATCGACGCCAAGTTCGGCCCGATGTACCAGGCGGCCGGCCTCGGCCCGGCGAAGGCGTCCTGCCCGGGCGACCTCAAGGGCAAGGTCGGCACCACGCTCGACTGCACCGTGCGCGACGGCAAGGGCGGCAGCCACCGGCTCACCGTCACCGTCACCTCGGTCAAGGGGAGCGAGGTCCACTTCTCGATGAGGGCCGCCTCCTAGCCCTCCGGGCCGCGTCCGGTCGGGCGCCCCTGCGGGGGCGGGGTGCCCGCCATGGCGTTACTTCGACGGGCACGACCAGGGAAAGGTTCGGCGCCCGCCGTCCCGTTCTCCGTCCCTTCTTTCTCGGGATGAGGCGCCCTGGCACCCGAGACGCCGGGCGACGGAGGATGCCTCCGGACGGCGCTCCCAGGGGACCGGGGCGCCGACATGACGGGGAAGAGCACAGTGGCACCTGACAAGAGCACCACCTCGACGGGGAATCGGTTCGGTCGATGGCGGCGAGGTCCGCTTCACCGGGACGCCCGCCTCCTGGCACCCGCGGTCCCGGCGTCGACACGGAGGGCCGCCGGACCCGTGCGCACGTCGCTGATCGTGCCGGCCCTGCTCGGCGGCCTGCTGCTCGGCGCCGCAGGCTGCGGGCTCAATGGGGACGTCTCCGGGGACATGGTGCAGGACCGGATCCGCAAGCAGCTCGGCCCCGAGTACGACGCCGCGGGCATCGGCCCCATCCAGGCGTTCTGCCCGGGCCGGCTCAGGAGCGAGGTCGGCGCGAAGATCACGTGCGCCGTCTATGACAGCAAGGGGCGGAAGCACCGAGTGATCGCCACGGTCACCTCCGTCGACGGCTGGGACGTCCGCTACTCCTTGAAGAAGGCGTAGCCGCCCGAGGACGGGCCGGCCGTGCCGGCGTCCCCGCCTCTCGGCGCTGCTCGGCCCGTCCAGGGCACCGGCGTCAGTCGGGCACCCCGCGGGGGCGGGGTGCCCGCCAGCCGTAGCGCATCGCCAGCACCCGAAGGGCGAACGCCAGCACCGCGGCGCCGGCGGTCACGGCGCCGCCGTGCAGCCCCGCCGACGAGGCGGCCGCCGTGACGGCGGCGCCGAGCATCGCCGGCAGCGCGTACAGCTGCCGGTCGTACAGGACGGCGGGGATCTGCCCGCTCAGCATGTCGCGCAGGACGCCGCCGCCGACCGCGGTGACCACGCCGAGCAGCACCGCGTGCAGCGGTGACAGCCCGTAGTCGAGCGCCTTCAGCGTTCCGGTCGCGCAGAACAGCCCGAGGCCCGCCGCGTCGAACAGCAGCACCGCGGGGAACAGCCGCGCGACCTGCGGATGCCAGAAGAACACCAGCGCCGACGCGGCCAGCGGCACCAGCACGTAGCCGAGGCTGGTGAACGCCGCCGGCGGGACCGCGCCGATCAGCAGGTCCCGCAGGATCCCGCCGCCGAGCGCGGTGATCTCCGCGAGCACCACCATGCCGACGACGTCGAGCCGCTTGCGGACGGCCGCCAGCGCCCCGGACACCGCGAACACGAAGATGCCCGCGAGGTCCAGCAGCTGGGGGACGTCGGGCCCCTTCACGCGCTCTCCCGCAGGGCGCGCCGCCGCCCCCGGGCGGCCCCGCCCGGCTTCACTCGCGCTTGTCGGGACGGTCGATGTTCCAGTTGGCCACCACGGCCGCGAACGGCGGGATGATCATCGCGAACACCGACATCCCGATCGCGGCGGGCGTCGAGTACAGCCGGACGACCGTCCAGGCGAGGACGATGAAGGTGAGGCACGTCCCCATCATGATCCCGTAAGCGAGCTTGCGCCGCCTCATACCCCCACCGTACGTCGCAGGTCGCCGCGGCCCTGACGCCCGGGCCGCCGGCGCTTCGGCTCGGCCGGCGGCCGCGGGCGCGCCCGCGGAGGCGCACGGGAATCGAACCCGCCGTCCCGAGATCCTCGGGACCAACGGTTTTGAAGACCGCGGAGGCCACCAGGCGCTCGCGCGCCTCCGCCGCGATACTAGTCGATCACCCCGCGTAGAGGGCGTCGAGGGCCTCGGCGTACTTGCCGTGCACGACCCGGCGCCGCAGCTTGAGGGTGGGGGTCAGCTCCTCGCTCTCGGCCGTCCACTCGGCGGGCAGCAGCCGCCACTTCTTGACCTGCTGGACGCGGGCGAGCCGGGCGTTGGCGTCCTCGACGGCCTTCCCCACCTCCTCCAGCACGAGCGGGTGCTCGGCGAGCGCGGCGAGGTCGGTGGTCTCGATCCCGTGCGCGGCGGCCCAGACCGGCGCGACCTCGCCGTCCAGCGTGATGAGCGCGACGACGTAGGGGCGGCGGTCGCCGAAGGCGAGCGCCTGGCCGACCAGCGGGTGCTCCTTGAGGTGGTTCTCGATCATCGACGGGGCGATGTTCTCGCCGCCGGCGGTGATGATCAGCTCCTTCTTGCGGTCGACGACGGTGAGGAAGCCGTCCTCGTCGAGGCGCCCGACGTCCCCGGTGTGCACCCAGCCGTCGGCGTCGATGAGGTCGGCGGTCGCCTCGGGCCGGTTCAGGTAGCCGGGGGTGCAGGTCGCGCCGCGCACCAGGATCTCGCCGTCCTCGGCGAGCGTCAGCTCGACGCCGTCGAACGGGCGGCCGACGGTGCCGAGCTTGAAGGAGTCGGCGAGGTTGGCGGTGATGGCGCCGGTGGTCTCGGTCATCCCGTAGGCGTCGAAGATCTTCAGGCCGAGGCCGGCGAAGAACCGGGCGACCTCGACCGGCAGCGGCGCGGCGGCGCTGGACGCCTGCCGGACGCGGTCCAGGCCGAGCAGCGCCCGCATCGGGGTGAGGACGGCGGCGTCGGCGGCCTCGAACGCGGCGGTGACCTCGGGGGTGAGGGTGTTGCCGAACTCCTGGCCGGACACGTAGGCGCGGCCGGCGTCCAGGGCCGCGGCGACGGCGGCCCGCTTCGCCGGGTCCTGCTCGGCCGACAGCACCGCCTGGATGCCGGCCATGATCTTCTCCCAGACGCGCGGGACGCCGAAGAACGAGTGCGGGCGCACCTCGGCCAGCACCGTGGTCAGCTGCGCCGGGTCCGGGCAGAAGTGGACGTGCGCGGCGAGGCGGACGGGCAGGTAGTAGCTGAGGACGCGGTCGGCGATGTGCGCGAACGGCAGGTAGGAGACGCCGGACGGGTGGTCGGGCAGCACCGAGCTGCGCTGCACCATGGCGGCCTCGTGCAGCACCATCGAGTGGGTGATGAGGACGCCCTTGGGGTCCCCGGTGGTGCCGGAGGTGTAGAGCAGGGTGACGGTGTCCTCGGGGGCGACGGCCCGCCAGCGGCGGTCGATCGCCTCCGGGTCGGCGGCGAGGGCGCCGCGGCCGAGCGCGGAGAAGGTGTCCCAGCCGAGGTACCGGTCGTCGCCGTCCGGGCAGGCGGCGGCGTCCACCACGATGATCTTGCGGAGGTCGGGGAGCCGGTCGAGGACGGGCTGCCAGCGGGCGAGCTGGTCGGCGCCGTCCAGGACCGCGTACTTGGCCTCGCAGTGGCCCGCCACGTAGGCGATCTGGTCGGGCGCGAGCGTCGCGTAGACGGTCGTCGGCACGCCGCCGGCGTGCACCGCGCCGAGGTCGGCGAGCACGTGCTCGGACCGGTTGGGCATCATCAGCGCGACGACGTCGCCCGGCTCGAGGCCGAGGGCGGCGAACCCGGCGGCGGTCTCCAGGGCCCGGGTCCGCGTCTCGGCCCAGGTCAGGGTCCGCCATTGGCCGTCGATCCGGTCGGAGTAGGCCGGCTCGTCCCCGTGTTCGGCGGCGGTGGCGGCGAGGCCGGTGCAGACCGTCTGCCCCTCGACGGCCCGGTCCAGCTCGTCCCGCTGCTCCTGGATCCCCATAAGGCGCCCCTTGAGTAAGTGATGACTTGCAGAACAGGATCGCACCATGCCGAACGTGGTTCGGACAACCCCTTCGGCCATCTTCCGCTGGTCGGAGGCGAGGGCGACCCCTGGGTGACCGGACCCGTACCGTCCGTTTCTTGATCATTTGGGGTAGTTGTGCGTTAAATTTCCTGGTGAACCGTCTCGCCCGAGCCGCCCGTCTCACCCAGTACGCCCACGGCGGCGGCTCCGCGTGCAAGATCCCGCCCGGCGAGCTGGAGAGCGTCGTGGCCGGCCTCACCGGCGGCGGCGACGCCCTGGTGATCGGCGGCGGGGACGGCGACGACGCGGCCGTGCTGCGCATCGCGGGCGGCCGCGCGGTGGTGTCCACCGCCGACTTCTTCACCCCCGTCGTCGACGACGCCTACGACTGGGGGCGGATCGCCGCCGCCAACGCCCTGTCCGACGTGTACGCCGTCGGCGGCGAGCCGCTCATGGCGCTGAACCTGCTCGGCTGGCCCCGCGACGCGCTGCCCGCCGAGCTGGCCCGCGAGGTGCTGCGCGGCGGCCGGGACGTGGCGGACCTCGCCGGCTGCCCGATCGCCGGCGGGCACAGCATCGACGACCCCGAGCCCAAGTACGGCCTCGCGGTGACCGGCGTCGCCGACCCCGACCGGCTGCTGCGGCTGGACGCCGGGCGGCCCGGCGTCCCGCTCTCGCTGTCCAAGCCGCTCGGCCTCGGCGTCCTCAACGCCCGGCACCAGGCGACCGGCGAGGTGTTCGCCGAGGCCGTCGAGACGATGACGGCGCTGAACGCGGCGGCCGGGGCGGCCGCCCTGGAACGCGGCGCCGCCTGCGCCACCGACGTGTCCGGCTTCGGGCTGCTCGGCCACCTGTACAAGCTGGCCCGCGCGAGCGGCGTCACCGCCATCGTGGACGCCGCCGCCGTCCCGTACCTGGAGGGGGCGCGCGCCGCCGTCCGCGACGGCTTCGTGCCGGGCGGCACCCGCCGCAACCTCGCCTGGGTCTCCCCGCACACCGAGTTCCGCCGGATCGCCGAGGAGGAGCGGCTGCTGCTCGCCGACGCGCAGACCTCCGGCGGGCTGCTGGTGGCCGGCGAGATCCCCGGCGCCCCGGTGATCGGTGAGCTGGCCCCGCTCGGCCGGCGCCACCTCGTCGTCCGCTAGCCCGCGAGATACGCGGCGGCGAGGGCGGGTAGGGCGGGGGTGAGCGAAGGAGCGGGCATGACCATCGGGGGGATCGTCTCCGCCATCGTGCTGGGCGCCGTCGTGGGGATCCTCGGCCGGCTGGTCGTGCCGGGACGGCGGAGCATGCCGGGCTGGGTCGCCGCGGCGGTCGGCGTCGTCGCCGCCTTCGCCGGGACGGGACTGTGCGCGATGGTCGGCTTCCGCACGTCCGGCTGGAACTTCTGGGAGACGATCTTCCAGATCGGCGTCGCCGCGGCGGGCGTGTGGGCGGTCGCGGTGCTGTGGCCGACGAGGAGCGACCTCTAGGGCACGCCGCTTCCCGAGCCCGCGCCGCCAGGGCGCCGTCTGGCGCCGTCAGGGCGCCGGCGGGCGCAGGACGGGCCGCAGATCCTCCAGCACGGCCGTGTCCTCGATCGTCGACGGCACCGCCACGTTCTTGCCGTCGGCGATGCCCCGCATCACCCCGCGCAGGATCTTGCCGGACCGGGTCTTCGGCAGCGCCGGGACGACCGCGACCTCCTTCAGCGCCGCGACCGGGCCGACCTGCTCGCGCACCATCCGCACCAGCTCCGCGCCGAGCTCGCCCGGGTCGGCCGCCACGCCGCTCTTCAGCACGACGAAGCCGCGCGGGACCTGGCCCTTCAGCGCGTCCTCCACGCCGATCACCGCGCACTCGGCCACCGCCGGGTGCGCGGCGATGACCTCCTCCATCGTCCCGGTCGACAGCCGGTGCCCGGCCACGTTGATCACGTCGTCGGTGCGGCCCATCACCCACACGTAGCCGTCCTCGTCCAGGTGCCCGCCGTCGCCGGTCAGGTAGTGGCCCGGATGGCGGGTCAGGTACGACTCCACGAACCGCTCGTCGTCCTGCCACAGCGTCGGCAGCGTGCCGGGCGGCAGCGGCAGCCGGATCGCGATGTCCCCGTCCGTCCCCGGCGGGAGGGGCGCTCCGTCCGGGCCGAGGACCCGCACGTCGTAGCCCGGCACCGGCACCGACGGCGACCCCGGCTTGACCGGCATCGGCTCCAGGCCCCGCAGGTTCGCCACGATCGGCCAGCCCGTCTCGGTCTGCCACCAGTGGTCGATGACCGGCCGGTCCAGCACCCGCGACGCCCAGTGGTAGGTGTCGGGGTCGAGCCGCTCCCCGGCCAGGAACAGCGCGTCCAGCGCCGACAGGTCGTGCCCGGCGAGCAGCGCGCCCTCCGGGTCCTCCTTCTTGACGGCGCGGATCGCGGTCGGCGCCGTGAACAGCACCTTGACGCGGTGCTGCGCGGCGACGCGCCAGAACGCGCCCGCGTCCGGCGTCCCCACCGGCTTGCCCTCGTACAGGACGGTCGTGCAGCCGGTCAGCAGCGGCGCGTACACGATGTAGGAGTGCCCGACGACCCAGCCCACGTCGGACGCGGCCCAGAACACGTCGCCCGGGCCCACGCCGAACACGTTCTCCATCGACCAGCGCAGCGCCACCGCGTGGCCGCCGTTGTCGCGGACGACGCCCTTCGGCCGCCCGGTCGTGCCGGAGGTGTAGAGGATGTACAGCGGGTCGGTGGCGGCGACCGGCACGCACTCCACGGGACGGGCGGCCTCGACCGCCTCGTCCCACTCCACGTCCCGCGGCCGGACGAGGTCGGCGTGCAGCTGCTCGCGCTGCCGGATCACGCACCGCTCGACCTTGTGCTTCGCCAACTCGAGCGCCTGGTCGAGCAGCGGCTTGTAGGCGACGATCCGGCCGGCCTCGATCCCGCAGGACGCCGACACGACCGCCTTCGGGCGGGCGTCGTCGATGCGGACCGCCAGCTCCCGCGCCGCGAACCCGCCGAACACCACCGAGTGCACCGCGCCGAGCCGCGCGCACGCCAGCATCGCGATCACGGCCTCGGGGATCATCGGCAGGTAGATGACGACCCGGTCGCCGCGGTCGACGCCCTGCGCGCGCAGGGCCCCGGCGAACCGTGCGACCAGGTCGGTCAGCTCGCGGTAGGTGTAGCCGCGGACCGTCCCGGTGACGGGGCTGTCGTAGATGAGCGCCGCCTGGTCGCCGCGCCCCTCGTCGACGTGCCGGTCCAGGGCGTTGTCGCAGGTGTTCAGCTCGCCGCCGGTGAACCAGCGGTAGAACGGCGGGGCGCCGTCGTCCAGCACGCGGTCCGGCGGGACGAGCCAGCGCACGTCCCGCGCCGCCAGCCCCCAGAACCGGGTCGGATCGGCGATGCTGCGTTCGTACGCGGCCGCGTAGGCGCCCATTTCGTCCTCCCGGTGGCGGTCGGGTCCGGCCCCGAATCCGCGTTTCGGGGCGCACCCCTATAGGGCACGGCGCGGGTACCGTTCGTCAAGGCCCCGCGCCGCCACCTCCCGGTCGCGGAGGGTCACCGTCCCGCCCGGGGCCGCCGCGCCCGCGCCCGTGCGGGCGGCCCCCGGACGCCCCGGTCAGGCGGGACGCTCGTGCGGGTGCCGGACGCCGTGCACGACGGCGACGGCAGCCGCCAGGACCGCGCCGGCCGCGACGATCCAGAAGCACAGTTCGTACGCGCCGAGCGTCGGCACCTCCGTCCCGGCGATCACCTTCCCGGCGAGGATCGAGGCGGTGACGGCGCCCGCGACGCTGCCGCCGGTGGTGCGGACGAGCGAGTTGATGCCGCTGGCGATGCCGCTCTGGTCCATGGGGACGTGCTGCACGGCGAGCGTGCCGAGCGCCGCGTAGGCGACGCCGAAGCCGATGCCCTGGATCGCGCTGAACGCCAGCATGTCGTAGCCGTGCGAGTTCGACACGGCGAGCCAGGTGTAGCTGAGCCCCGCGAAGACCGAGCCGAGCGCGAGCGTGTAGGCCGGGCCGATGCGCCGGGCGACGTTGCCCGACATCGCGGACGCGACGAGCATCGTGACGGTGCTGGGCAGCATGTAGAGGCCGACGTCCAGCACCGAGCCGCCCAGCCCGTACCCCACCTTGTCGGACGGGGACTGGACGAAGCCGGAGATCAGGGTGAACGCGGCGAACATGGCGAAGCCGAGCAGCGCCGAGGACAGGTTCGCCGACAGCGACTTCGGCCCGACCAGCAGGCTCAGCCGCACCAGCGGCTCGCGCACCCGCTGCTCGATCACGACCCACAGCCCGCACAGCACGACGGCGGCGCCGAACAGGGCGATCACCCCGCCGGACGTCCAGCCCCAGTCGTTGCCCTCGCTGATCGCCAGCAGCAGGCAGACCAGCCATCCGGCCAGCACGAGGGCGCCGGCCAGGTCGGGGCGTCCGCCCGCGCGCGCCCCGGCGTCGTGCGCGGTGACCGCGACCAGCACGAGGCCCGCCGCGGCGAGCGCGGCGGTGATCCAGAACACCGGGTGGTGGCTGGTGGTGCGGTCCGCGATCAGGCCCGTCACGATCATGCCGGCGCTGCCGCCGACGCCCATGGTGGCGCTGACGATGCCGATCGCGGTGGTGATCCGCTCGCGCGGGAAGGTGTCCCGGATCATCCCGATGGCCAGCGGGATCATCGCGGACGACACGCCCTGCAGGGTCCTTCCGGCGATGAGCACGCCGAGCGAGCCGGACACCGCGCAGACCACCGAGCCGATCAGCAGCAGTGCCAGCACCAGCAGGATCATCCTCTTCTTGCCGTACATGTCGCCGAACCGCGACAGCAGCGGCGTGGCGACGGCGCCGGCCAGCAGGGACGCGGTGAAAACCCAGGTCACGGCGGTGACCGAGACGTGGAAGCGGGTCATCAGCTCCGGCAGCAGCGGGATCACGAGGGTCTGCTGGACGGACACCACCATGCCGGCGATCGCCAGCGCGAACAGGGTGAGGCCGGTGCGCGGGGGGCCGGCGGCCCGCCGCCCGGTCGTGGCGGCGGCCGCCGTCTGGGCGCCGGTCATGAAGCCTCCTGGGGGGACGGTCCCGGTCGGTGGGAGCGGGGGCGTGCTCGGTCACTCTACTTACTTAAGTTAAGTAAATGCATCGTACAATGGATCACATGTCCACCCCGCCGCGGTCCGCCGCCCACCCCGACACCGGCGCCGCGGCGCCGCGCGACATCGTGGAGATCGAGCGCGCGATCAGCCGCGTGTCGCACATGCTCACCCGCGCCAAGCAGCACGACCGGACGGTGGCGGTGGCGGGCGTGGCGGTCGACCGGGCCGCCGTGCCGCTGCTCGGCGCCCTCGCCGACGCCCCCGACCCGCTGCGGCCGGGGGAGCTGGCCGTCCGGCTCGCGGTGGAGGCGCCGCACGTCACCCGCCAGGTGCAGCGGCTGGAGCGGGCCGGCTACGTCGAGCGCGTCCCCGACCCCGACGACGGCCGCGCCCAGCGCGTGCGGATCACCGACGCCGGGCTGGAGGCCGTCGAGCGGGTCCGCGCCGCCGGCCGGCAGTGGATGGCCGACGCCCTCGCCGGCTGGTCGCCGGGCGAGCGGGCGCAACTGGCCGGGCTGGTGCACCGGATGGTCGACGACTTCCTCGCGCATTCCGAGCGTCTCGCGCGCTGCGAGGGCCGATCCGCCGATTAGCCGCGCCCTCGGCGTGACGATTCATCGCCAGTTGAGGTTTACGCGAAGTTAGTGAGATTTATGATCGCGCGGTGTGGGCCGGATCGGGTTTCGCTTCCGGGCCCGGCGTCCTTAGGGTTGCCTTCCGTGGACCTACGTCTGCAAAACCCCCGCTATGCCGTCCCCGCCGGCGCCCGCGCCGTGCCCGCACCCTTCCCCGCGGCCCCGCGCGCCGCGACCCGGGAAGGGCGCTGATGCAGGTCGTCGCCACCGCCGGCCACCACGGGCACGGCAAGTCCGCCCTGGTGCGCGCCCTCACCGGCATGGAGCCCGAGGAGCCCGGCGCCTGGACGGAGCTGCCCTCCGGCGCCAGGCTGGCGTTCGTCGACGTCCCCGGCGACGAGCGGTCCGTCCCGGCGATGCTCGCGGGCGTGGGGGCGGTCCCCGCCGTGCTGTTCGCCGTCGCCGCCGACGAGGGCTGGATGCCCCAGTCGCAGGAGCACCTCGACGCGCTCGCCGCGCTCGGCGTCCAGGCCGGCGTCCTCGCGGTGACCCGCGCGGACGTCGCCGACCCCAAGCTCGCGCTGCGCCAGGCCCGCGACCGGCTCGCCGGGACCGCGCTGCGCGGCGTCGAGGCCGTCGCCGTCAGCACCGTCACCGGCGCGGGGATGGACGAGCTGGCCGCCGCGCTGGACCGGCTCGCCGGACGGCTGCCCGTGCCCGACCCCGAGGCACCGGTGCGGCTGTGGCTGGAGCACGCCTTCACCGCCGGGCGGCAGAGCGTCGTCGCGGGCACCCTCGCCGCCGGGACGATCGCCGTCGGCGACGAGCTGCTCCTCATGCCCGCGGGCCGCCGCGTCCGCGTCCGCACGATCGGCAGCACCGGCGCGCCCCGGGAGAGCGCCACCGGCGTCTCCCGCGTCGTCCTCACGCTGCGCGACGCCGGACGGGTCGGCGCGGGCATGGCCCTCGTCACCCCGGACCGCTGGTCGCTCACCACCTGCGTGGACGTGCGGACCCGGTTCGGCGAGGCGTCCGGGCGGCTGGCGCGGCGGATGACCCTGCACATCGGCGCCGCCGCCGTCCCGGTGCGGCTGCGCCCGCTCGGCCCCGACACCGCCCGCCTCACCCTGAACGCCCGGCTGGCCCTGCACATCGGCGACACCGCCCTGCTGCGCGACCCCGAGCGGCGCGCCGTCGCCGGGGTCAGCGTCCTGGACGTCCGTCCGCCGACCCTGGTGCGGCGCGACGCCGGCGCGGCCCGCGCCCGCGAGCTGGCCGGCTGGCCCGACCGGCCGGACGGCGCGCTGGTGCTGCGCCGGCACGGCGTGCTCCGCGCGTCCGAGCTGGAGCTGATGGGCTGCGCGCCGCCGGACGGCGCCGTCGCCCTGGACGGCGGCTGGCTCGCCGACCCGGCGCACTGGGAGGCGCTGCGCGAGCGCCTCGCCGAGGTGGCGGCGCGGCACGCCGCCGAGACCCCGCACGCGCCCGGCCTCCCGCTGGAGACCGCCAGGCTGCGGCTCGGGCTGCCCGCGCGGAGCCTCGTCGCCGCGCTCGTCCGCCCGCCGCTCCGGCTGGACGGCGGCCGAGTCCACCCCCCGGCCCCCGAGCCCGCCCCTCAGGCACCTCCGAACGCGGCCCCACCCCGACCAGCCGTGCCCCCGGACGCCGACACGCCACCGGTTGCGCCCGTCCCCCCGTCCACGGACCCGGCCCCACCCGCAGCCGCGCCCGCGCCTGCCGCCACGCCACCGAGCGCGGCGACGCCAACGAGCGCAGTCCGCCCCTCCAACGCGGCTCCGGCGGCCAGCCCAGCTCCGGCCCCGAGCGCGTCCCCGCCTTCGAGCGCGGCTCCGGCGTCCGGTGCGGCCCCGGCCTCTAGCGCGGTTCCGTCTCCCGACGCGGGGCCGCCTTCCAGCGCGGCGCCGTCCCAGAGCGCGGCCGAGTCTCCGGCTACGGTGGCGGATCCGGGGCGGGAAGCTGGTTCGGCGCAGAGTACGGGGGCGGACGGGGCCGCGGCGCGTCCCTCGGGGGAGGCGGCGATGCCGCCCGGGCTGGCCGCCGCCGTCGAGCGGCTCCGCGCCGACCTCGCCCGCGCCCCGTTCGACGCGCCCGCCGAGGAGCGTCTCGCCGAGCTCGGCCTCACCGGCGGCGCCCTCGCCGCCGCCGAACGGGCGGGGGCGGTGCTGCGGCTGCGCGACGGCATCGTCCTGCTGCCCGGCGCCGACCGCGAGGCGCTGCGCATCCTGTCCGCGCTGCCGCAGCCGTTCACGCCGCGGCAGGCGGGCGACGCGCTGTCCACCAGCCGCCGCGTCGCCGTCGCGCTGCTGGAGCACCTCGACGGCCTGGGCCTCACCGAGCGGCGCCGCTGAGGCCCGCCGGGATGACCCCGGCCATGGCGGGAAAACCGGTTGAACCGCGGCGTGCGGCTCTGGCGTCATAGATCACGGTTCGGATCCCGTCGAGAAGGAGAAGGCATGCCGTACCAGACCCTGAAGGGCGGCCGCGTTCCCATCCGGATGTGGACCGACCCCGACACCGTCGAGGACCAGGCGCTCGACCAGCTCCGCAACGTGTCCGCGCTGCCCTGGGTGGAGGGGCTCGCGGTCATGCCGGACGTCCACTACGGCAAGGGCGCGACCGTCGGCTCGGTCATCGCGATGAAGAACGCGGTGTCCCCGGCGGCGGTCGGCGTCGACATCGGCTGCGGGATGACCGCCGCCAAGTCCACGCTCACCGTGGAGGACATGCCGGACGACCTGTCGGGTATCCGGCACCGGCTGGAGAAGGCGATCCCCGTCGGGCGCGGTTCGCACAAGAGCGCCGTCGACCCGTCCGCGCTGCCGAACCTGAAGGAGCGCGGCTGGTACGAGTTCTGGAAGGAGTTCGAGGACCTGCACCCGGCGGTCCGCTCCGGCCTCGGCCGCGCGCGCTCGCAGATGGGCACGCTCGGCGGCGGCAACCACTTCCTGGAGCTGTGCGCGGACGACGAAGGCGGGATCTGGCTCGTCCTGCACTCGGGGTCGCGCAACATCGGGAACGTGCTCGCCGAGCACCACATCGAGGCGGCCCGCAAGCTCCCGCACAACCAGGACCTTCCGGACACCGACCTCGCCGTGTTCCTCAGCGGAACCGCGAAGATGGACGCCTACCGGCACGACCTGTTCTGGGCGCAGGAGTACGCGCGCCGCAACCGAGCGGTCATGATGGCGCTCGCGCAGAACGTCGTGACCAGGCAGTTCGGCGAGAAGCGCTGCCGGTGGAACCAGGTCATCTCCTGCCACCACAACTACGTGGCGGAGGAGGAGTACGGCGGCGAAGAGCTGCTCGTCACCCGCAAGGGCGCGATCCGCGCGGGCGCCGGCGACCTCGGCATCATCCCGGGGTCGATGGCGACCGGCACCTACATCGTCCGCGGCCTCGGCAACGAGACGGCGTTCAACTCGGCGTCGCACGGCGCGGGCCGCCGGATGAGCCGGAACAAGGCGCGCAAGAACTTCACCGTCGAGGACCTGGTCGAGCAGACCAGGGGCGTCGAGTGCCGCAAGGACAGCGGCGTCATCGACGAGATCCCGGGCGCCTACAAGGACCTGGAGACGGTGATGGAGTCGCAGTCCGACCTCGTCGAGGTCGTCGCGCACCTGCGGCAACTCGTCTGCGTGAAGGGCTGAGGGCGTGACGGCGGTGCAGCGGCCGGCGAACGCGCGCGGCGCGCGCGACGGCATGAAGCTGCACCGCCGGACGCTCCGGCTCGGCGGGCGGGAGCACACGGTCATCGGGCTGCGGCCCGCCACCAAGGCGGGCTTCAGCACCAACCTGTTCCATGAGACCTGGCACGTGCTGTCCGACCAGCACGGCGCCCGCGTCCTCGCGCGGCTGCTGTGGGGGCTGGCCTACCAGTCGCGGCCCGGCACGCTGCTCGTGATCGACCGGCCGTTCCTCACGCCGACGCCGTTCGACGCGGACCCGGCGGACCCGATCGCCCTGGTCCCGGCCTGGCACACCCCCTTCACCGCCGCGACCGCCCGCGAGCTGGCGCGGCGCCTCCCGCTGCGGCGCCCGCCGGACGGCACCGTCCGGTGGCGGACGCACGGCCTCGACGCCGCTCTCGCCGACCCGCGCGGCTGGTTCCGCGAGCACCCGCCGCCCGGACCCGAGCGCGGACGGGTGAAGCGGACGCACGGGCTCGTCGCGCTCCTCCCGGCCCGTCCTGCCGAGGCGCGGGAGTGGGCGGTGCAGGCGGGATGGCTCGACGTCCGGAATCCCCACGGGATGGACTACGACCACCTCGGCGGGAAGTGCCGCTCCGCCGCCGGCGAGATCCAGGTCTTCCGCGACTTCCGGCGGCGGGTGAGCGTCGCCCGCCGCGCCCGCGCCGACGTGCTCGCGCGCCCGGACGTCCCCGCCGACCCGGCGGAGCTGCGGCCGCTCGTCTGGGACCGGCACGGCGAGATCACGTGGGCGGAGGACGAGGCGGCGCGCCGCCGGCGGGCGCGCCGCCGCCGCCCGCCGGGGCGCCGCTGATCAGCCCAGCACGCGGTCGATGAACGCGGTGACGTCGGCGAGCACCTCGTCGCGGTTCGTCTCGTTGAACACCTCGTGGCGCGCGCCGGGATAGATCCGCTGGGTCAGGTCGGCGCCCCGGATCGCCTCGATCCCGGCCTCGGTGCCGTCGAGCGGGACGAGCCGGTCGTCGGCGCCGTGGACGTGCAGGGTGGGGAGCGCGCCGAGCGAGCCGTGCTCGTTGATGGCGCGGAGGCAGGCGTTCAGGGCCCGGACGGTCGGCTTCTTGAACGGGCCGTGCCACACCAGCGGGTCCTCGGTGTAGGCCTTCCCGACGGCCGGGTCCCGCGACAGCGTCGCGGTGTCGATCGGCTCGTCGGGCATCTCGTCGAGGGGGAGCAGGTCGTCCACGACGAACCAGCGGCCCAGGACGGGACCCGACAGCACTAGCGCGACTAGCGCGTCGCCGTGGACCTGCGCGTAGCGGGCGGCGATGAGCCCGCCCATGGAGTGCCCGATCAGCACGACGGGCAGGCCGGGGTGGTCGCCGCGGGCCGCCTCGACGACGGTGTGCAGGTCGGCGACGACGTCCTCGAAGTCCTCGATGAGCACCCGGTCGCCCGCCGACCGGCCGTGCCCCATGTGGTCGGGCCCGCACACGGTCGCGCCGTGCCGGACCAGCGCGTCCGCGACGTGCTCGTAGCGTCCGAGGTGCTCGCCGTAGCCGTGCGCCAGGACCGCGACGTAACGGGGCTCGCCGTCCGACCAGATCCGTGCCGTGATCGCGCCCCGCGTGCCCGCGAACTCCCACTCCCGTGCCGCCGTCACCCGTACCTCCTCGTCCGAACCGGCCATGCCCGCAGCCCGTGATGCGGCGGATCGGCGATCGCCGCAATAGGCTGGACCGATCGACCGTAACCCGGACGGCCCGCCCACCGGGCCGTCCGCCCGGCAGGAAGGGGCGCCCGTGCTGGTCGACACCTTCGGTCGTACCGCGACGGACCTGCGGGTCTCGCTCACCGACCGGTGCAACCTCCGGTGCTCGTACTGCATGCCGCCCGAGGGCCTGGACTGGCTGCCCAAGCCGGAGCTGCTCACCGACGACGAGGTGGTGCGGCTCGTCGGCCTCGCGGTCGGCGAGCTGGGCGTCACCGAGGTCCGCTACACCGGCGGCGAGCCGCTGCTGCGGCGCGGGCTGCCGGACATCGTGCGGCGCACGGCCGCGCTGGAGCCGCGCCCGGAGATCTCCCTGACGACCAACGGGATCGGGCTCGCGCGGCTGGCGGGGCCGCTCGCCGCCGCCGGCCTCGACCGGGTGAACGTGTCGCTGGACACCCTCGACCCGGCGACCTTCAAGCGGCTCGCGCACCGCGACCGGTTCGCGGACGTCCTCGCCGGGCTGGAGGCGGCGCGCGCCGCGGGCCTCGAACCCGTCAAGATCAACGCGGTGCTGATGCGGGGGATCAACGACCACGAGGCCCCCGCGCTGCTGCGCTTCTGCCTGGAGAACGGCTACCGGCTGCGGTTCATCGAGCAGATGCCGCTGGACGCCCAGCACGGCTGGACCCGGCAGGACATGATCACCGCGGACGAGATCCTCGAGCGGCTGTCCGCGGAGTTCGACCTGGCGCCGGACGCCGGCCACGACCGCGGCAGCGCGCCCGCCGAGACGTTCGCGATCGGCGGCGGCCCCGAGACGGTCGGCGTCATCGGGTCGGTGACCCGGCCGTTCTGCGGCGCGTGCGACCGGGTCCGGCTGACCGCGGACGGCCAGGTCCGCAACTGCCTGTTCGCGACCGAGGAGTCCAACCTGCGCGACGCGATGCGGGCCGGCGCGGCCGACGAGGAGATCGCCGACCGCTGGCGGACGGCGGTGCGGGCCAAGCGGGCCGGGCACGGCATCGACGACCCGGCGTTCCTGCAGCCGGCCCGGCCGATGTCCGCCATCGGCGGCTGACCCCGTGCCCTCCGGCGCGGTGCCCGTCGGCGGGGTGCCCTCCGATCCGGTGCCCTCCGATCCGGCGTCCTTCGACGCGGTGCTGCTCGCGGGCGGCCGCGCCCGGCGGCTCGGCGGCGCCGACAAGCCCGCCGCGAAGGTCGGCGGCCGCGCCCTGATCGAGTGGGTCGCCGCCGCGGCGTCCGGCGCGTCCCGGACGATCGTCGTCGGGCCGCCGCGGGACGTGCTGCCGGGCGCCGTCCGGGTCCGCGAGGATCCGCCCGCCGCCGGGCCGGTGCCCGCGCTGAGGGCGGGCCTGGCCGAGGTGCGCGCGCCCTGGGTCGCGCTGCTCGCCGCCGACCTGCCGTTCCTGCGTCCCGGCCACATCGCCGCGCTTCTCCACGCGGCGGGGGAGCACGACGGGGCCGTGCTGGTGGACGGCGAGGGCCGCGAGCAGTGGCTCGCCGGATGCTGGCGCACCGCCCGCCTGCGCGACGCGCTCGCCGCCTACACCGGTGCCTCGCTGCGCGGCGTCCTCGGCCCGCTCGGCCCGGCGGAGGTCGCGCTCCCCGCCGGGGAGCGGCCCCCGTGGTACGACTGCGACACGCCCGAGGACCTCGCCCGCGCCGACGGCCTCGCCCGGCCGGACGTGCTTTGACCGTGCGAGAGTGGGCATCGTACGTCGACGCGTTGAAGGGGGACGCCCATGTCCGTACTGGAGGACTGGATGACCGCGGTCTGCGATGAACTCGGCCTGGAACGGGGCGACATCGACCGCGATCTCGTGCTCGACCTGGCCCGCGACGTCGCGCACGGGGTGGCGCGCCCGGGCGCGCCGCTCACCGCCTACCTCCTCGGCCTCGCGGTCGGCCGCGGCGCCCCCGCCCGGGACGCCGCCGCCCGGCTGACGGAGCTGGCCGAGGCCTGGGGCGCCGAACCCGCCGAACCCGCCGAGCCCTCCGCGGACGCCGGGGCGCCGGCGGGGCAGGGCGACGTGCCCGAGCAGGCCGGCGAACGCGTCCTCGACGAGGCCTAGGAGCCCCGCAGGCCGCCCGCTCCGGGCCTCAGGCGTCGCGGTCCTCGACCGGCACCACGTCCTTGAGGAAGTCGCGGCGGTCGAGGAACGCCGACAGGCTCTCGCGGTGCTCGTCGCAGGCGAGCCAGATCTTCCGCCGGTCCGGGGTGTGGATCTTCGGGTTGTTCCAGCGCAGCGCCCAGACCGCCGCGGCGCGGCAGCCCTTGGCGGAGCACTGCAGTTCGTCGGGGTCGGAGCCCGGTGGGGATGCGGTCACCACGCAACTGTGGCACAGCGGCCGGTGCGCCCGGTGCGCCGGGTTTGGTGCGGTGATCTTCGGAAAGGAGATCGCTCGTGCGGACGGAGGCCACGGCGGGGGCCGACCAGGAGGGCGGGGTGCAGCGTCCCTGGCGGGCGCTGTCGGTCTGCCTCGTCGCCGCGTTCATGACGCTGCTGGACGTCAGCATCGTCAACGTCGCGCTCCCGTCGATCAAGCAGGGGCTGCACGCCTCGGAGGCGGGCCTGCAGTGGATCCTGTCGGGGTACGCGCTGACCTTCGGGCTGGTGCTCGTCCCGGCCGGGCGGCTCGGCGACGCGCGCAGCCGCCGCGCGGTGTTCATGACGGGCCTGGCGCTGTTCACCGCGGCCAGCGCGCTGGCAGGCATCGCGCCGACCATGACGTGGCTCGTGCTGGCCCGCCTCCTCCAGGGTGTCGCGGGCGGCATCCTCAACCCGCAGGTCGCCGGCCTCATCCAGCAGCTGTTCCAGGGCGGCGACCGGGGCCGGGCGTTCGGCGCGCTCGGCGCGGTCATCGGGATCGCGACGGCCGCCGGGCCGCTGCTGGGCGGCGGCATCATCGCGCTCGCCGGTCACGCGGAGGGCTGGCGGTGGGTGTTCTACGTCAACATCCCGGTCGGCGTGGCGGCGCTGTTCCTGGCGTGGCGGCTGCTGCCGCCGCCGGTGCGCGGCGAGAAGCAGGGCCTCGATCCGCCCGGCGTGCTGCTGCTCGGCGCGGGCGTGGTGTGCGTGCTGCTCCCGCTCGTCCAGGAGCAGCAGTGGCACGGGAACCTCAAATGGCTGCTCGTCCTCGCGGGCGCGCTGCTGATCGCGGCGTTCGTCTGGTGGGAGCGGCGGGCAGGCGCGCCGATGGTGGACCTCGGGCTGTTCCGGCTCCGCTCGTACGCGCTGGGGTCGGCGATCGCGCTGCTGTACTTCGCGGGGTTCACCGCGATCTTCTTCATCTTCACGCTGTACCTGCAGAACGGCCTGTCCTACAGCGCGCTGGAAGCGGGCCTGGCCATCACCCCGTTCGCGGTCGGGTCGGGTGTGGCGGCGGCCGTCGGCGGGCGCATCGTGGCGAAGTACGGGCGCCCGCTCGTCGCCGCCGGCCTCGCGGTGGTGGCGGTGGGGCTGGCCGCCGCGTGGGTCGCGGTCGAGCTGGAGCCGGGACGGGGCGTGGGGATCGCGACCGCGCTGCCGCTGCTGTTCGCCGGCTGCGGCAGCGGCCTCGTCATCGCCCCGAACCAGACCATCACGCTGTCGGAGGTGCACTACACGCAGGGCGGCAGCGCCGCCGGCGTGCTGCAGACCGGGCAGCGGGTCGGCACCGCGATGGGGATCGCGGCGGTCGGGTCGGTGTTCTTCTCGGCCCTCGCGAGCACGCACGGCGACTGGCCCGGGGCGTTCCGCCGCGGCCTCATCGTCATCCTGGTGTTCGTCGTGCTGGCGCTGGTGGCGGCCGTCGCCGACCTGGCGGCCGGCCGCCGCGCCCGGTCAGCGGCGGTCGCGCAGCGCGAGGCGCAGGAGCACGGCCAGGCCCGCGAGGGCTGCTGACGCCGCGCCCGCCAGCGCCAGGTTCTGCCGCCGGATGCGGGCCGGGATCCGCGCGTACGGCATCGTCGAGAACGACACCAGCTCGTACCGCGAGACGTACCGGCCCGCGAGCCGCCGCTCCAGGGCGTGCGTCGCCGCCTGCTTCGCCCGATAGACGGGGGACGACACGCGGTCGCGCATCTCGATGAAGTTGTCCAGCGCCATCTCGGCGATCGCGTCGGTGTTGGGCTTGCGGCGCTCCTCGTAGAGCGCCAGCGCGCGCGCCCAGTCACCGCCGGTCTCCGTCAGGCACCGGTCGATCTCGATGCAGTCCTCGAACGCGCAGTTGGCGCCCTGCCCGAAGAACGGGACGATCGCGTGCGCGGCGTCGCCGAGCAGCGCGACGATCGCGCCGTCGCCCCGCCGCGTCCACGGCCGGCACCGGACGGTCACCAGCGACCCGACCGGGTTGCGCTCGTAGTCGTCCACCAGGTCGGGGATCAGGCCCGCGACGTCCGGGTAGTGCTCGGCGAAGTACGCCGTGACCTTCTCGGGGGAGTCCAGCGCCGCGAGGTCGGACTTGGGCCAGAACAGCGTGCAGGTGAACGAGCGGTCCAGGTTCGGCAGCGCGATCATCATCGAGGTGCCGCGCGGCCAGATGTGCAGCGCGTCCGGATCGAGCGCGAAGTCGCCGTCGCGCGGCGGGACGGTCAGCTCCTTGTACCCGTGCTCCAGGAAGTCGGCGTCCTCGTTCAGCCCGAGGGATCGGCGCACCGCGCTGTACGCGCCGTCCCCGGCGAGGACCACGTCCGCGGCCTCGGTGCCGCCGTCCTCGAACAGCAGCGCCCCGGCCTGGACGTCCACGCCGGTGACGCGCTGGGAGAAGCGCAGCGTCACGCCGGGCGTGGCCTCCGCGGTGTCCAGCAGCGATTCGTTGAGCTGGGCGCGGCTGATGGAGTTGATCGCGCGCCGGCCGTCAGCGCTGTAGGGCTGGAAGTTCTGCTCCCGGCCCAGCGGGTGCACCATCCGCCCGTGCATCGGCAGCGCCTGCTTCAGCGACCGGTCCCGCAGCCCCACCTGCTCAAGGGCGGCGAGCCCGCGCGCGGAGATCGCCAGGTTGATCGACCGGCCCCGCTCGGCGCCCGCGATCCGCGGGTCGGGCCGCCGCTCGTAGACCGTCACCTCGATGCCGCGGCGGCCGAGCAGCACCGCGAGCAGGCAGCCCGCGAGGCCCGCGCCGACGATCGCGACCCGCTCACCGCGCCGCTCAGCCGCCATGGGCGGGCTCCTCCCCGGCGGTGGGCTGCTCGGTCTGCGAGCGGACCTCCCACAGGTCGGGGAACGCGGGCGCGAACAGCGTCGAGCGCAGGTAGTCGGCCCCGGCGGAGCCGCCCGTGCCGATCTTGGCGCCGATGGTCCGCTCGACCATCTTCAGATGCCGGTACCGCCACTCCTGGACGCCCTCGTCGACGTCCACGAGCGCCTCGCACACCTCGGCGGCGGGCCCGTTCTCGTCGGCGTAGACCGCCAGCAGCACCTGCTGGACGGCCTCGTCCGGCTCCCACGGCAGGGACGTGTCGCGCTCCAGCGCCTCGCGGGGGACGGGGTGGCCCTGCACAGCGAGGTAGCGCAGCAGCGAGTCGAACATGGACGGCCGGGACACCGCGTCGCGCAGCCGCTCGTCGCCGCGCAGCACCGACGCCGGGAACTCGCGCCGGCCGAGGACGGCCTCGATCTCGCGGAACTGGTCGCTCTGGAACCCGCTGGAGGTGCCGAGCGCGTCCCGGAACGCGGCGAACTGCCGGGGCGTCATCGTCTCCAGCACGTCCAGCTGCCCGACCACCGTCTTGAGGATCTTGGCGATCCGGCGCGCGGTGTGCAGCGCGCCCGCGCTGCCGCCCGCCTCCAGCCGGCGCTGCAGCAGCGCGGACTCGTGCAGGATCTGCTTGAACCACAGCTCGTAGACCTGATGGATGATCACGAACAGCAGCTCGTCGTGCGCGTCGGTCTCGGGCTCCTGGCAGGACAGGAGCCGATCCAGCCGCAGGTAACCGCCGTACGTCATCGTCGGCGAATCCGCCATCACCGCCTCCTTGCGACACAACGGATGTGACCCGCAGCATATTGGATCGTTCCGCCCATTCGACCGCTGGGTGCGCACGCGACGTACATATCCGGCAATCCGCCCACGGGCGGCCGGGCGGCGCCTCCGGCGGGGCTCACCAGGAGCGGATCGACCGCCGGAAGATCCCCGCGATGTCGTCCTCGGTGACCGGGCGCGGCGACGCCACCAGCAACCGTTGCTGCCGCATCGTCCCCTCGACCAGGTCGGGGATGTCCGCCTCCCCGTAGCCCACGCCCGCGATCCCGTCCGGGATGCCGATGTCGCGCATCAGGCCGAGCAGCGCGCGCGGCAGGTACTCGGCCGGGTCGTCCGGGCGGTCCATCTCCGGGGCGAGCAGCTCGGCGGCGCGGACGTGGCGCTCCGGACGCGCCTGGAAGGTGAACCGGAACGCCTCGGGCGCGGTGAGCGACACCGACATCCCGTGCGGGACCATCGGCTCGCCGTCCGGGTACCCGTCCGGACGGAAGTCCCTGACCTGCCCGGCGATCGGATAGGCGTTGGCGTGCGGGATGTGCACGCCCGCGTTCCCGAACCCGAGCCCCGCGAACGTGGCGGCCAGCGCCATGTCGGCGCGGGCCCGGCGGTCCTCGCCGTCCCGGACGGCCGCGCGGAACGAATGCGCGATCAGGCCCAGCGCCCGCTCGGACCACATGTCCGACACTGGGTTCGCGCCGCAGTACGGGACGCGCTGCTCGGGCCGCTTGCGCTCGTACGCGTCGTACGGCTTGGCGGTGTAGCTCTCCAGCGCGTGGCACACGATGTCCATCCCGGACGACGCGGTCACCCCCGACGGCTGCGTCACCATCAGGTCGGGGTCGACGACGGCGAGCGTCGGGCGCATGCGCGGATGGCTGATGCCCGTCTTGACCCGCAGGTCCAGGACGTCCAGGACGCAGACGGTCGTGCTCTCGGCTCCGGTCCCGGTCGTGGTGGGGACGGCGACGAGCGGCAGCAGCGCCCGCTCCGGCGCCCGTCCCGCGCCGACCGGCGGGTTGAGGTACTCGGCGAGGTCGCCGTCGTTCGTGGTGAGCAGGTTGACCGCCTTGGCGGTGTCGATGCTCGACCCGCCGCCCACCGCGACGTACGCGTCGTACGGCCCCGTCTCCCGCGCGTGCTCGACCGCCTCGCGCATGCTCGCGTCCGTCGGCTCGACGCGGACGCGGTCGAACACCGCCGCCTCGATCCCGTACGCCTTCATCGCGTCGGCGACCCGCTGCGGCCCGCCGGTCGCGGCGACGCCCGGG
This sequence comes from Actinomadura sp. RB99, assembly GCF_014706005.1. Lineage (NCBI taxonomy): Bacteria > Bacillati > Actinomycetota > Actinomycetes > Streptosporangiales > Thermomonosporaceae > Actinomadura > Actinomadura sp. RB99. The sequence goes on from NZ_JABMCA010000012.1 coordinate 162,691, forward strand.
TCGGTCACCACGAGGACCCGCCGCGCGCCGTACTGCGCGAGGTCGTGGCCGATCTCGTCGGACGCGCCCGTGCCGAACTTCAGCTGCGGCGCGCCGTAGGTGAAGACCGTCTCGTTCGCCATGCCCGCCCCCTCGATGCCGGTACCGCTGATCGTTCCCACCGTGTCACCGCCCGGACGGGCCGGGCAAGGCGGGGCCGGGGCGCCCCGGCGCGGACCGGCTACTCGTCGGGCAGCTCGCCCACCGAGACGCGGACGGCGCGCAGCGCCGCGGTGATCTCGGCGGCGCGCTCGGCGGGCAGCGCGGCGATGCCGAAGCCGGCCTCGTTGAGCGCGGCGGTGGCCTCCTCGGCGAGGTCGCGGCCCGCCGGGGTGATCGTGGCGAGCACGACGCGGCGGTCGTCGGGGGAGGGGGCGCGGCCGACGAGACCGCGCCGCTCCAGCCGCCCGATCACGTTGGTGACCGACGCCGGATGCACCATGAGACGAGTGCCCATCTTTCCCATGGGAAGGGTGCCCCTGCGGGTGAAGGCGAGGAGCCGGAGCGCCTCGTAGGCGGCGAAGGTGAGCCCGTGCGGCTTCAGCACCGCCTCGATCCGGCCGAGCAGCAGCTGCTGCGCCCGCATCACCGAGGTCACGGCCGCCATGTGGTCGGCGTGCTCGGGCCAGCGGGCGCTCCACTGCCGGTGGGCCTCGGAGATGGGGTCGGGGGTGTCGGGCACCGCCCCACCGTAAGGCGTCTTGACCTCGTCGCGCACGGAAACTATTTTAACTTCCAAATATTGGATGTCCAAAGGTTGAGGTGGGGGACGTGACCGGACCGCTCCACAAGCCGGTGCACCCGGTGCGCTTCGTGACGGCCGCCGCGCTGTTCGACGGGCACGACGCGGCGATCAACATCATGCGGCGGATCCTGCAGTCGCAGGGCGCCGAGGTGGTGCACCTGGGCCACGACCGGTCCGTCCGCGAGGTCGTCGACGCCGTGCTGGAGGAGGACGCGCAGGGCGTCGCCATCAGCTCCTACCAGGGCGGCCACGTCGAGTACTTCGAGTACCTGTCGCGCAGCCTCAAGGAGGCGGGCGCCGAGCAGGTGCGGGTGTTCGGCGGCGGTGGCGGCGTGATCGTGCACGAGGAGATCGCCCGGCTGGCGGACGCGGGCGTGCGGATCTTCTCCCCGGAGGACGGGCAGCGGCTCGGCCTGCCCGGCATGATCAACGAGCTGGTCCGGGACTGCGACGTCGACCTGGCGGACGAGCCCGTCCCGGCGGAAGCGGTCGTGGCGGGCGACCGGCGCGCCCTCGCCCGCACCATCACCTGCCTGCAGGCCGGGAAGCTGGCGGACGCCGACCGCGCCGCCCTCGCCGACGCGGCGTCCGGTCGGCGCGTCCCGGTGCTCGGCATCACCGGCACGGGCGGCTCCGGCAAGTCGTCGCTCACCGACGAGCTGGTCCGCCGGCTGCGCGTCGACCAGGGCGACCGGCTGCGCGTCGCGGTGCTGGCCGTCGACCCGACCCGGCGGCGCGGCGGCGGCGCCCTGCTCGGCGACCGCATCCGGATGAACTCCCTGGACGGTGACAAGGTCTTCTTCCGGTCGCTGGCCACCCGCGGCGCCCGCGAGCTACCCGAGGGCATCGAGGACGTCCTCACCGCGGTGAAGGCCGCGGGATACGACCTGATCATCCTGGAGACGCCGGGGATCGGGCAGGGCGACGCCGCGATCGTCCCGCTGGTGGACGTCTCGCTGTACGTGATGACGCCGGAGTTCGGCGCCGCGTCCCAGCTCGAGAAGATCGACATGCTCGACTTCGCCGACGTCGTGGCGATCAACAAGTTCGAGCGGCGCGGCGCCGAGGACGCCCGCCGCGACGTGTCCCGGCAGCTCGTCCGCAACCGGGAGGCGTTCGGGCAGCGCCCCGAGGACATGCCGGTGTTCGGCACCAGCGCCGCCACCTTCAACGACGACGGCGTCACCGCGCTCTACCAGCACCTCGGCGGCATGCTCGCCGAGCACGGCCTGACCCTGCGGGACGGCGCGCTGCCGCACGTCGACACCAGGGTGTCGACCGGCGCCGCCACGATCATCCCGCCGGGCCGCGTCCGGTACCTGTCCGACATCGCCGAGACCGTCCGCGGCTACCACGCCGACACGGCCGCGCAGGCCGAGGCGGTCCGGCGGGTGCAGCGCCTCGACGAGGTCCGCGCCGAGCTGACCGACGCGTCCGAGGTCGAGGGGCTGCTGGAGAAGGCCCGCCGCGACGTCGCCCCGGAGAACGCGGCGCTGATCGAGGGCTGGCCGGCCGTGGTCGAGTCCTACTCCGGCGACGAGCAGGTCGTGAGGATCCGCGACAAGGAGCTGCACACCAGGCTGACCCGCGAGTCGCTGTCGGGCAGCCGGATCCCGCGCGTCGCGCTGCCCCGCTACACCGACCACGGCGAGCTGCTGCGGTTCCTGCGCTCGGAGAACCTGCCCGGGAGGTTCCCGTTCACCGCCGGGGTGTTCCCGTTCAAGCGCGACAACGAGGACCCGGCGCGGATGTTCGCGGGGGAGGGCGACCCGTTCCGCACCAACCGCCGCTTCAAGCTGCTGTCGGAGGGCCAGCCCGCCACCCGGCTGTCCACCGCGTTCGACTCGGTCACCCTGTACGGCCGCGACCCCGACGAGCGTCCCGACGTGTACGGCAAGGTCGGCACGTCCGGCGTCTCGATCGCGACGCTCGACGACATGAAGGCGCTCTACGACGGGTTCGACCTAGCGTCGCCGACCACGTCGGTGTCGATGACGATCAACGGGCCGGCGCCGACGATCCTGGCGTTCTTCCTCAACACCGCGATCGACCAGGGCCTCGACCGGTTCCGCGAGGAGAACGGCCGCGAGCCGTCCGCCGAGGAGGCCGCCGGGATCCGGGCGCGGGTGCTGTCCACCGTGCGCGGCACCGTCCAGGCCGACATCCTCAAGGAGGACCAGGGCCAGAACACCTGCATCTTCTCCACCGAGTTCTCGCTGCGGATGATGGGCGACATCCAGGAGTGGTTCATCGCCAACAAGGTCCGCAACTTCTACTCGGTGTCCATCTCCGGCTACCACATCGCCGAGGCCGGCGCGAACCCCATCAGCCAGCTCGCGTTCACGCTCGCCAACGGGTTCACCTACGTCGAGTCGTACCTGGCGCGCGGCATGGACATCGACGACTTCGCGCCGAACCTGTCGTTCTTCTTCTCCAACGGCATGGACCCCGAGTACAACGTGCTCGGCCGCGTCGCCCGCCGCATCTGGGCCGTCGCCATGCGGGACCGCTACGGCGCCAACGAGCGCAGCCAGAAGCTGAAGTACCACGTGCAGACCTCGGGGCGCTCCCTGCACGCGCAGGAGATGCACTTCAACGACATCCGCACGACGCTCCAGGCGCTCATCGCCATCTACGACAACTGCAACAGCCTGCACACCAACGCCTACGACGAGGCCGTCACCACGCCCACGGCCGAGTCGGTCCGGCGCGCGCTCGCGATCCAACTCATCATCAACCGGGAGTGGGGTCTGGCGATGAACGAGAACCCGCTGCAGGGGTCGTTCATCATCGACGAGCTGACCGACCTGGTCGAGGAGGCCGTCCTCGCCGAGTTCGACCGGATCAGCGAGCGCGGCGGCGTCCTCGGCGCGATGGAGACCGGCTACCAGCGCGGCCGCATCCAGGACGAGTCGATGCTGTACGAGCAGCGCAAGCACGACGGGTCGCTGCCGATCGTCGGCGTCAACACCTTCCGCCTCCCCGACGCGGGCGACGGGACGCCGGACACGATCGAGCTGGCCCGCGCCACCGAGGACGAGAAGCGCTCACAGCTGGAGCGGGTCCGGTCCTACCAGGCCGCGCACCGCGGCGACGCGGAGACGGCCCTCGCCGAGCTCAAGGAGGCCGCGCGCTCGGGCGGGAACGTGTTCGCGGTGCTGATGGACGCGGCGCGGGTGTGCAGCCTCCAGCAGATCACCGACGCGTTCTTCGAGGTCGGCGGCCAGTACCGCCGCAACGTCTGAGCGTTGCTACGCATGGCCGCCCGCGACGACACCGGCGCGCCCGTTCCCGTTCCGGAGCGGGTGCGCCGCGTCGTGTCGATCGTGCCGTCGCTGACCGAGACGGTCGCCGTGACCGCCCCCGGCCTCCTCGCCGGTGCCACCGACTGGTGCACGCATCCCGAGGGCCTCGACGTCCCGCGGGTGCGCGGCACGAAGAACCCGGACCTGGAGCGCATCAGGGAGCTGCGGCCCGACGTCGTCCTCGGCAACACCGAGGAGAACCGCCCCGCCGACGTCGAGGCGCTGCGCGCCGCCGGCGTCGCGGTGTGGATGACCGAGATCCGCACCGTGGACGAGGCGCTGGCGTCGCTGCGGCGGATGCTCACCGCGGCGTGCCGCGTCCCCGTCCCGGACTGGCTGGACGAGGCGGCCCGCGTCTGGGCCGCCGTGACGCCCGGCGAACCGCGCGCCGCCGTCGTCCCGGTCTGGCGGCGCCCGTGGATGGTCGTCGGCCGCGACACCTTCACCGGCGACGTCCTGTCCCGCCTCGGGGTGGCCAACGTCTACGCCGGCCACCCCGAGCGGTACCCGAAGATCCCGCTGGACGAGCTGAACGCGTCCGGCGCCGACCTGGTCGTCCTGCCGGACGAGCCGTACCGCTTCACCGAGGACGACGGCCCCGAGTCGTTCCCCGGCATCGACGTCGCCCTGGTCGGCGGGCGGCACCTCACCTGGTACGGCCCGTCGCTGGTGCGGGCGCCCGCCGAGCTGCGGGAGCGGCTCGCAGCGGCCCGGACCTACTGACCGGCCCCACAGACCGGACCTACGGGGAGGGCTCCTCGCCGCCGGGCGGGCGCCGGGTGAACATCGCCTCCACGCAGCGCGCCATCCGCCCGTCCAGCTCCTCGGCCGGGACGTCGATCTCCCGCGCCAGGTGCTCGCGCAGCAGCGTGTACCCGTAGATCGTGGACGCGATCGCCGCCTGCACGGCCTCCACGTCGTCGATCGGCAGCTCGCCCCGGGCGGCCTCCGCGGCGAGGTCCTTGCGGCCCTCGCCGCGGTTGAGCAGCACCCGGGGCCGGTCGTCGCCGTCGAGCACCAGCAGCGTCGCCAGCAGCACCGGCTCCGGGTGGCGCAGGCTCGTCCAGAACAGCCGCGACAGCCGCTTGCGCAGCGGCAGCCCGGCGGCGCCCGCCGCGTCCTCGGCGTTGGGCCGGGACCGGTGGAACAGCGCCGAGCGCAGCAGCGCCCGCCGCGACCCGAAGTACTGGTAGACCAGCCCGCGGTTGACGCCGGCCTCGTCGGCGACCTGCCGCAGGTTGAGGCCCGCGAGGACGCCGCCGCGGCGCAGCAGCGCGATCGCCGCCGCCCGCAGCGACTCCTCGGTCGCCTCCCGGTCGCGGGTCCGCTCGTCCCGGCGCCCCGCCCGCGGGCCGGTCACCGCGGCCTCCCGAACGCTGGGCGGGTCACGCCTTGGGGCCGCCCGCCACGTAGATCACCTGGCCGGACACGAACGAGGCGTCCTCGCTCACCAGGAACGCCACGACGCCCGCGATGTCCTCGGGACGGCCTACTCGGCGGACGGGGATCTCCTTGGCGGCGGCGTTCTTGAAGTCCTCGAAGCCGACGCCGACCCGCTCGGCGGTCGCCGCGGTCATCTCCGTCTCGATGAAGCCGGGCGCGATCGCGTTCGCGGTCACGCCGAACTTGCCCAGCTCGATCGCCAGGGTCTTGGTGAAGCCCTGCAGGCCCGCCTTGGCCGCCGAGTAGTTCACCTGCCCGCGGTTGCCGAGCGCCGACGTCGACGACAGGTTGACGATCCGGCCCCAGCCGGCCTTGGTCATGTGCTCCTGCGCGGCGCGGCTCATCAGGAACGAGCCGCGCAGGTGCACCGACATGACCGAGTCCCAGTCGTCGTCGGACATCTTGAACAGCAGGTTGTCGCGGGTGATGCCGGCGTTGTTCACCAGCACCACCGGCGGGCCGAGCTCGGCGGCGATCCGCGCGACGGCGGCGGCGACCTGCGCGGAGTCGGCGACGTTCACGCCGACGGCGAGGGCCCTCCCGCCCGCCTTCTCGATGGTCTCCACGGTGCCCGCGCAGGCGGCCTCGTCGAGGTCGCAGACCGCGACGGCGAAGCCCTCGCGGGCGAGCCGGACCGCGGTGGCCGCGCCGATGCCGCGCGCCGACCCCGTGACGATGGCGACCCTGGTGTCGGTCATGTCGTTCTCCCTGCCCTCCGTCGAAGCCGGACGCGTCAGACCTGGATGTCCTTGGCGATGATGGTCTTCAGCACCTCGCTGGTGCCGCCGTAGATCCGGGTGACCCGGGCGTCGGCGTACAGGCGCGCGATCGGGTACTCCAGGATGTAGCCGTAGCCGCCGTGCAGCTGCAGGCACTTGTCCACGACGCGCTGCTGCACCTCGGTGCAGAACAGCTTGGCGACCGCGGCGTCGGCCGGGGTCAGCTCGCCGGCGTCGAGGGCCTCGATGCACCGGTCCACCAGCGACCGGGCCGCCTCCACCTCGGTGGCGCACTCGGCGAGGACGAACTTGGTGTTCTGGAACGAGGAGACGGTCTTGCCGAAGACCGTGCGCTCCTGGACGTACTTGCGGGCGAACTCGACGGCGGCGGCCGCGGAGGCGTAGGAGCTGGTGGCGATGCCGAGCCGCTCCTCGGCCAGGTTGTGGGTCAGGTAGCCGAAGCCCGCGCCCTCCTCGCCGAGCAGGTCCTCGACGGGCACCTTCACGTCGACGAACGACAGCTCGGCGGTGTCGGAGCTGCGCAGCCCGATCTTCTCCAGCTTGCGGCCGACCGAGTAGCCCTCGCTCTTGGTGTCCACCACCAGGATCGACAGGCCGGCGCGGCGGTTCTCCGGCGTCGCGGGCGACGTGCGCGCCACCACCAGCACCCGGTCGGCGAGGACGCCGCCGGTGATGAAGGTCTTGGCGCCGTTCAGGATGTAGTGGTCGCCGTCGCGCTTGGCGGTGGTCTGCATGCCGGCGAGGTCGGATCCGGTGCCCGGCTCGGTCATCGCGATGGCCGTCATCATGTCGCCGCTGATGAACGGCGGCAGCCAGCGCTTCTTCTGCTCCTCGGAGGCGTACTTCAGCAGGTACGGCAGGACGAGGTTGACGTGCACGCCGTAGCCGCCGAAGCTCACCCCGGCGCGGGCGCACTCCTCGGAGATCACGGCCTGGTACTTGAAGCTGGTCTCGCCCGCGCCGCCGTACTCCTCCGGCACCTGGATGCCGAACACGCCCAGCTCGCCGAGCTTGTTGTAGAAGTCGCGGGGCGGGTGCCCGGCCTGCTCCCACTCCTCGTAGACGGGAGCGACCTCGGCCTGGATGAAGTCCCGGATCGTCTCCCGGAACGCCTCGTGGTCCTCGTTGAACAGGGTGCGGCGCACGCTCGGCCCCTTTCGCTGCGTAACTAACAGAACGCTAACTTAGCTCGAATCCCGTTCTAGCAGCAAACACCGCGCAAGCGCGAGCATGCCCCATGATCGTGGGCAGGGCAGATTGCAGAATCTAGCGTTCCGTTCGGCGCCTCCGGGGAGCGGGCCGGCTCAGCAGGTGGGCTCGCAGACGCGCCGCGACACCGCCTTGAGGAAGATCCGCTGGATCTGCTCCGGCGTCTCGGCCACGTACACTTCGCCGCGCGTCGCGTGCGCCACCCGCCGCAGGTCGCGGACGTCGACGTCCGGCCCGTACCCGAGCATGTTGATCTGCACGGGCCGCTCGGGGTCGTAGGCGCGGCGCAGCTCGGCGAGCGTCTCGTCCAGCGTCGGCCCGTCCGGGTCCTCGTCGCGGCCGTCGGTCCACAGCAGGATCGAGTTCACGAACTCCGGCTTGTAGGTCCGCGTCATGTAGTCGAACGCCGCCAGGACCGTGTCGTACAGGCCGGTGTCGCCGTGCTTCTTCACCCGCATCTGCGCGAACGCGCTCAGCACGCGCTGCCGGCGGGTGGACGACCCGAGCCGCTCGCCGAGCGGGCCGACGCCGACCAGCTCGCGCCAGTCCCGCCCGCCCGGCAGGTCCGTGGAGAACTCCCACTGGCCGAGCTCGCTGTCGTCGGGCAGCAGCGACAGGCCGCCCTGGGCGGTGCGGATCGTCGACTGCAGCCGCGACACCCCCGGCGCGACCGGCTCGGCCATCGAACCGGAGATGTCCATGATGCTGAGCATCCGGATGCTGAGCGACAGCTGCGCCCACGCCTGCATCGTCTGCGCGACGGTCGAGGCGGACGGCGCGGCCAGCGCGCGCGGCGCCCGCGGGTCCAGCCCCGTCCGCGCGGTGAACGACGCCGGGGCGGCGCCGTCCGGCGTCCGGAGGCCGAGCTTCTGCACGTCGGCGCGCGCGGCCTTGGACGTGAGCGCCTTCTGGAACAGCCGGCCCGCGAGCACCTTCGCCGTGTCCTTGGTGAGGACGGTGGCCGGGTAGTCGAGGAGCACCGAGCCCTCCGACGGGTACACCGCCACCGCCGGCTCGGCCGCGTGCGCGGCGTTGTAGGCGTACACGGCGCTCTCGGGGGTGAGGGCCACGGGGTAGGGCTGCTCCGCGCCGCCGCGGAACGCGGTGAACTCGGCGTTCACCGACGCGGCGATGCCCTCCCGGATCGTCCGGACCACGCCGGTGAACACCGCCTGGCCGTCCGGCGGCCCGCCCATCAGCGTCCCGGCCAGCATCAGCGTGCCCATGCCGGTCGCGCTGCGGTCGGGGTCGGGCACCTGGAGCCGCAGCAGGTGCGGGGGGATCGCGCCGCCGCCCGCCCCCTTGCCCGGCGTCCCGCCGGAGTCGTCCGCCGTCCCGGCCGCCTCCAGCAGGTCGCGCCACGACGGCCGGGCCGGCACGCCCGCGGCCCTCAGTTGCGCGGCGAGCGCCTTCGGCATCGCCACCACGATCGGGCTGGACGCGATCCCGCCGAGCGCGGTGAACGGCACCGGCTGCGGGGCCCGTCCGGACCCCTGCACGAGCCCGATCCACAGCGACGAGTCGGGGATCCACACGTCCGGCCGCTCGGTGACCCCGGCCGAACCCTTGCCGGACAGCAGGGTCGCGACCGCCGCCGGGTCCGCGGCCCGCACCCGCACCCGCGCGCACCGGCCGCCGATCTCGTGCCGGGCGTCGTTGAACCGACCGGCCGCCTTCACCACGGCGGGCTCGACGTCGGGCGCCGCCGCGACCGAGAGCGTCATCGCATCGCCGCCGGAGCAGCCGGCGCGGGACGAGGCGAACGCGTACACCCCGAACCCCGACAGCACGACCAGCCCCACGGCCGCCGCGAGCGGGCCGAGCAGGATGCCCGAGCGGCGCCGCGGGGGGCGCGCCGCACCGTGCCCGCCATGCCGGCCCGTCCCGCCGTGCCCGCTGTGCCCGCCGTGCCCGCGGCCTTTCACCGCCGCGTGCGCGGGCCCGGACGCCTTCGGCGGCGGGGGAGGGGACGGCATGGACGCCGGGTCCGGTGACGCCGCGGCGGGCGGGCGCCGCCGGTCGCCCGCGGGCCGCCGCGCCGCGGGCACGCCGCCCGGGTCGGAGGCGCCGAGGAAGTCGCGGGGCACCCGGTAGTCGCCCGAGTCGGACAGGCTGCGCGGCGCCCAGTCGGGCACGTCGTCGTCGTGGCCGCTCATCGCGGACCTCCGTTCCCCGGGCGGGTGCACCGGGCCGCGGCGCGCCGTGTCATGACTCGCCTCCTCGCGGAGCATGAGACAGATGGACGATGTGTCTCAGTCGGTCGGGTGTGATGTTCGTCTCGCCGGGCGGCCCCGTCAAGGGTTTCGCCGGTACCGGACTGGATGCGGGAGGAGGAGGCGCCGGGAACGGCCCGCGGCGGCCTCACGATGGCACGGGGACCTCGGCGAGCAGCGCGCCGAGCCCGGCCGCGCGGGCGGGCGCCACGTCGCCCGGGGCCCGCCCGGCCAGCGCCGAGCGCAGCCCCGCGATCCGCCGCCCGAGGTCGACGGGCGCGCCGCCGTCCACCTCGTCCAGCAGCGTGGTGACCAGGGTCGCCAGCTCGGTGCCGAACCGCGGCCGGACCTCGCCCGTCGCCATGCCGACGTCGATCGAGCGCCGCATCCGCCCGAGCGCGCTCACCGCCGCCGCGCGGACCGTCCGCTCGGGGACGGCCGGGGAGGCCGCCGCGCCAGGCGTTCGGACGGCCGGCGGACGGCTCGCCGGGTCCTCCATCGACCCGAGGGGCGGCCGGGAGGCCGGCCGGCTCGGCAGCGGTACGGCCACGTCCGCGGGGGCGTCCCGCAGCGACGAGAGGATCATCAGCAGCGGCAGGAGGGCCAGCGCCAGCACCGCCGCGCAGGCGCCGCCGACGACCGCCGCACGGCGGCCCCGCGGCCGTCCCCGCCGCCCGGCTTCGGCGGAGAGAACGCGGGTCCGGACCGCCGCGGGCGCCTCGGCGCTCTCCGCCTGCGCCGCGAGGACGCGCGCCGCGTCGGCCGCCGAAGGACGGCCCGCTCCGGCGTCCAGGTCCCGGCAGCGCGCCACGAGCCCGGCGACACCGTCCGGCAGGCCGGTCGCGGCGCCTTCCGGGTCGCCCGTCAGGCACTCGGCGATGATCCGGCCGAGCGCCCTCACATCGTCGTCCGCGCCGTCGCCCGCCTCGGGCGCGCCTTCACCGGCCCGGACGAGCACGCCCGCCGGGCCGAGGCCGAGCAGCCTGACCCCGTCCGCGGTGAGGAACACCTGGGAGGACGTCAGGGCCCCGTGCACCGCCCCGCAGGCGTGGGCGGCGGCCAGTGCCCCCGCGACCCGCGAGCAGACGTCCACGGCCTCCTGGGCCGCCGGAAGGCCCTGTGCCAGGCGGGCGGCGAGGGTCTCGCCGCTCAGGAACTCCGCCACGACGTACATCAGCGCGCCGCCGTCCGCCGCCTCGGCCTCGCCGTAGTCGTAGGTGGTGACCGCGCAAGGGTGGGCCGGGGACGCGGCGGCCCGCGTCGCGTCCCTGATCCGTTCCCGCAGCGACCCCTCCGAGGACGTCACCGCGAGGACCGTCACGGCGACGCGCCGCTCCAGCAGCGCATCGTGCCCGCACCACACCTGCGTCCGGCCGTGGCGGGCGAGGCGCCGCTCCAAGCGGTACCGGCCGTCCAGCAGAAAACCCGGGTCCACGGGACCTCCCCTCTGGCGCGGGGATGGCGTTCACCCACGGTGCAGTACGCACCGGAACCCGGTTCGGATCGGCCGCCGGACGATCCGCACGGATCAGAAGGGAAAAAGTTCGGACCGGCCGGGTTACGGCTCGTGGCCGGAGCAGGCCAGCGCGAGGACTTGCGCTTCCGCGGAGATGTGCTGGGGCCGCCGGCCCGGGTCAAGCCGGGGCATCGGGGCGGTGGCGCGAAGGCCATGGGACATGAAAAGCGGCGCCGGGTGGATACGGGGGCAACCCACCCGGCGCCGCATCATCGGTGTTCCGACGGGGGCCCGGAACACCGGCACGGGCGCTCCGACGGGGGACCAGAGCGCCGGTACAAATCGTACACCGAAACCCCCCGCGGTTAGTCAAGAGAATGTCACGACCGAATTTCCGGTCGCTGTCCGGAAACCCGCTTCTGTTCGGGGTCCTCGCGGTCGTCGAAGTGGGCGGACGGCGTCGGCTCGCGGCCGCCGTTCGCGAAGATCACCGCGACGTACGGCAGGAACAGCGCACCGACCACCAGGAGCGCCGCCAGCCACACCGGCGCCCCGGCCACCACGCTGACGACCGCCCCGACGAAGCAGACCGTCCGGACCCCCATCGACCACAGGTAGCGCCGCTGCCGGTGGCCGATGTCCTCGGACATGGGACGGGGAGCGTCGGTGACCGTGTAGACCTCCGGTCCCCGATGGTGATTGACCTTCACCATTCCACGGTAAGCCCATGGAGTCCGATAGGCGACAGCAGGACGGTCAAGACATGGGAGACATGACATGACGGACCGTACGTACCGCGTCACGGAGATCGTGGGCACCTCGCCGGAGTCCGTGGAGACCGCCGTCCGCAACGGCATCAGGCGCGCCTCGCAGACCCTGCGCCACCTTGACTGGTTCGAGGTCAAGGAGGTGCGCGGCCAGATCGAGGACGGCGACGTGGCCCACTACCAGGTCACCCTCAAGGTCGGCTTCCGCCTGGAAGACACCTGATCCCCCCGCGAACCGGCAATCCGCCGCACGGCGGCTTCGGGGGTGTGGGGGGCGCCCCCGCCGGGGGCGCCCCCCACACCTAACTCGCCTGGCTGACCGTCGACATGTTGAAGTCGGCGACCCGTAGCGCCGGCATCGCGGCGCGCGTGAAGTAGTCCGACCATTCGCGCGGCAGGGTCGGGACGGTCCCGCCGACTTCGGCGAGGCGTGCCAGCAGGTCGACGGGGCTCTCGTTGAACCGGAAGTTGTTCACGGCCCCGACGACCTCGCCGTTCTCGACGAGGTAGACGCCGTCGCGGGTGAGGCCGGTCAGCAGGAGGCTCTGCGGGTCCACTTCGCGGATGTACCACAGGCAGGTCAGCAGCAGCCCCCGCTCGGTGCGGGCGATCATCTCCTCCAGGGACGCGCCGCCGCCGGGGCCGGCCATCGACAGGTTGTCGATCGACGGGGTGAGCGGCAGGCCGGTGCGTTCGGCGGAGTGCCGGGTCTGCGCGAGCGAGGTGAGCGTGCCGTCGGCGATCCAGTCGGTGGCGCCGAGGGCGAGGCCGTTGTCGAACACGGACGCCTCGCGGCTGGAGGCGTGCGCGACGACGAACGGCGCGCATTCCAGGCCGGGCGCGGCGGGGTCGCTGGACAGGGTGACGGGCAGGCTCGCGAGCTTCTCGCCGACGCGGGTGCCGCCGCCGGGGGCGCTGAACACGGTGCGGCCGTCGGCGGCATCCTGGGCGCCGGCCGACCAGTACAGGTAGATCATCAGGTCGGCGACCGCGGACGGCGGCAGGATCGTCTCGTAGCGTCCGGCGGGCAGGTCGACGCGCCGGGAGCCCCATTCCAGCCTGCGGGCGAGGCCGGCGGCGAGGTCGGGGACGTCGACCTCGGCGAAGTCGCGGGTGCCGACCCCGGCCCAGGCGGAGCCGCCCGCGCCCTTGGCGTTCAGTTCGAGCAGCCCGGTCGGCTGGTCGTGGCGCAGCCGCAGCCCGGCGGAGCTGCCGAGGAACGTGGAGGTCTGGACGTGGTTGGCGAACCCGTACAGCCGGTTCCCGGCGGACTCGGCGGCGGCGAACGCCTCGCCGAGCGCGGGCGCGACGCCTTCGAAGACGCCGATGCCGGTCTCGGCGGGCGGGTCGTCCCAGCCGGTGGCGGCGGGCCCGTCGGCGACGAGCGGCGCGGCGTCCTCGGCGGCCTCGTTCCCGGCGGCGTCGGCCTCGGCGGCGCGGACCAGGTCCTCGACGCCGTCGGCGCCGACGGCGGACCGCGAGACGACGCCGGCGGCGACGCCGTCGCCGGTGCGGCGCAGCGCGATCACGGTGAGCCGGGTGGAGCGGGTGACGCCGTTGGTGGTGAGGGTGTTGCCCGCCCAGCGCAGGTTCGCGGTGGTGGACTCCTCGGCGATGGCGATGCAGTCGTCGGCGCGGGACAGGGCGAGCGCCCGCTCCACGGCCTCCTGCGGCCTGATCGTGCTCACTGGCCGGCCTCCTGCAGGGTGTTGAGGATGTTGACGCCGCGGAACAGCGCGGACGGGCAGCCGTGGCTGACCGGCGCGACCTGCCCCGGCTGGCCCTTGCCGCAGTTGAACGCGCCGCCGAGCACGTAGGTCTGCGGGCCGCCGACGGCCTCCATCGAGTTCCAGAAGTCGGTGGTGGTGGCCTGGTAGGCGACGTCGCGGAGCTGGCCGGCGAGCCGTCCGTTCTCGATCCGGTAGAACCGCTGCCCGGTGAACTGGAAGTTGTACCGCTGCATGTCGATCGACCAGCTCTTGTCGCCGACGATGTAGATGCCGCGCTCGACGCCGGAGATCAGCTCGTCGGTGGACGGCCCGCCGGGGGCCGGGGCGAGCGACACGTTCGCCATCCGCTGGATCGGCATGCTGGACGCCGCGTCGGCGAACGCGCAGCCGTTGGAGCGCTCCGCGCCGGTGAGGCGGGCGATGCGCCGGTCGGTCTGGTAGCCGGTGAACAGGCCGCCGGACACGATGTCGAACGACTGGGTCTCCACGCCCTCGTCGTCGTAGCCGATGGTGGCCAGCCCGTGCTCGGTGGTGCGGTCGCCGGTGATGTTCATGACCTTGGAGCCGTACTGCAGGCCGCCGAGCTTGTCGGGAGTGGCGAACGAAGTGCCGGCGTAGGCGGCCTCGTAGCCGAGCGCGCGGTCCAGCTCGGTGGCGTGCCCGATCGACTCGTGGATGGTCAGCCACAGGTTGGACGGGTCGACGACGATGTCGTAGGCGCCGGCCTCGACGCTGGGCGCGGCGAGCTTCTCGGCGAGCAGCTCGGGGATGCGGGCGAGTTCCCCGTCCCAGTCCCAGTGGGCGCCGGTCAGCCACTCCCACCCGTACCCGGCGGGCGGCGCGAGGGTCCGCATCGTGTCGAAGACGCCGTCGGCGATGCCGACGGCGTTCACGACCGGGTGCAGCCGGACGCGCTGCTGGGTGGTGACGGTGCCGGCGAGGTCGGCGAAGAACTTGTTCTCCTTGACCTGCAGCAGGGTCGCGTCGACGTGGTCGACGCGGTCGTCGGCGAGCAGGCCGCGGCTCCAGTCCGCCAGCAGCGCGACCTTCTCGGCGGTCGGCACGTCGAACGGGTCGGTCTCGTAGGAGGACACCCAGGTGCGCTCGCCGTGCGCGGGTTCGGGCGCCAGCTCGATGGGCTCGCGGTTGACGGCGCGGGCGACGGCCGCGACCTCGACGGCCTGCTCGGCGACCCGGGCGGCGCCGGCCGCGGTCAGGTCGATGCCGGCGGCGAAGCCCCAGGTGCCGTCCTTGACGACGCGGACCGACAGGCCCACGTCGTCGGCGTCGAGCGCGGTCTCCAGGGCGGCGTCGTGCAGCCGGAGGGTCTGGCTGCGGATGCGTTCGAGGCGGAAGTCGGCGTGCTCGGCGCCGAGTTCCCGGGCCCGGGCGAGGGCCGCGTCGGCCAGCGCGCGCAGCGGCAGCGCGGTGAAGGCGGGATCGATGTCATGCACCTTTCGCAACCTACCCCCGGGGACCCTCCCGCCTCACCTGCGCGGCCGGGCGAACAAAGCGGGGGTGCGGATCTTGTCGGTAAGGCACATCCTGTTCCCCTGCGGGGGCCGCTAGGGTCGTGCGATGTCGTCGCAGGACGGCGACTCCGGAAGCGACCGCCCCGCCGCGGGCGGTCCAGCGCGCACCGAGAGCCGCGCACCGGAGGACGGACCAATGAGACAGCCTACGAGAGGGTCGTGATGAGTCGCTCTGTCCTCGTGACCGGGGGGAACCGGGGCATCGGCCTGGCCATCGCCCGCGAGCTGGCCGCGGCGGGCGACGCCGTCGCCGTCACCTACCGGTCGGGCGAGCCCCCGGAGGGGCTGTTCGGCGTGCGGTGCGACGTGACCAGCGCCGAGGACGTCGACGCGGCCTTCGCGAAGGTCGAGGCGGAGCAGGGCAAGGTCGAGGTGCTCGTCGCCAACGCCGGCATCACCAAGGACACGCTGCTGGCGGTGATGAGCGAGGAGTCGTTCACCTCGGTGCTCGACACGAACCTGACCGGCGCGTTCCGGGTCGCCAAGCGCGGCGTGAAGGGCATGATGCGGGCGCGCACGGGCCGCATCGTGCTGGTGTCGTCGGTCGTCGGGCTGCTCGGCTCGCCGGGGCAGGCGAACTACGCCGCGTCCAAGGCGGGCCTGGTCGGGTTCGCGCGGTCGCTGGCGCGCGAGCTCGGCTCGCGCAACATCACGGTGAACGTGGTGGCGCCCGGGTTCGTCGACACCGACATGACCGCGGTGCTGACCGAGGACCAGCAGAAGGGGATCACCGCGGCGATCCCGCTGGGCCGGATCGCGCGGCCGGAGGAGGTCGCCAAGGCGGTGCGGTTCGTGGCGAGCGAGGACGCCGCCTACATCACTGGGGCCGTGATCCCGGTGGACGGCGGCCTGGGAATGGGGCACTGAGGTCATGGGAATCCTCGAAGGCAAGCGCATCCTGGTCACCGGCGTCCTCACCGACGCCTCGATCGGCTTCCACGTCGCGCGGGTCGCGCAGGAGCAGGGCGCCGAGGTGGTGCTGACCGCCTACCCGCGTCCGACCCTCACCGCGCGGACCGCGAAGCGGCTGCCGTCCGGCCCGGAGAACCCGCCGCCGGTCATCGAGCTCGACGTGATGAACACCGAGCAGCTGAACGCCCTCGAGGGCAACCTGCGCGCGCACGGGTTCGACCACCTCGACGGCGTCATGCACGCGATCGGCTTCGCGCCGCAGACCGCGCTCGGCGGCAACTTCCTGGAGACGCCCTGGGAGGACGTGGCGACCGCGGTGCACGCGTCCACGTACTCGCTGAAGTCGCTGACGATGGCGTGCCTGCCGCTGATGAAGGACGGCGGCTCGGTCGTCGGCCTCGACTTCGACGCCACCAAGTCGTGGCCGGTGTACGACTGGATGGGCGTGGCGAAGGCCGGCCTGGAGTCGTGCGCCCGCTACCTGGCGAAGTACCTCGGCCCGCAGGGCATCCGCGTCAACCTCGTCGCGGCGGGCCCGCTGGCCACGATGGCGGCCAAGAGCATCCCCGGCTTCGAGGGGATGACGGAGCTGTGGCCGAAGGCGGCGCCGCTCGGCTGGGACATCAAGGACAGCGAGCCGACCGCGCGGGCCTGCGTCGCGCTGCTGTCGGACTGGTTCCCCGCCACGAGCGGCGAGATCGTCCACGTCGACGGCGGCCTGCACTCCATCGGCGCGCCGGACGTGTAAGCCCGTCTGACGAGCCGAAGGCCCCTTCCCGTTTCGGGGAGGGGCCTTCGCCGTTAGTCGGCCGGCGCCGGCGTCCTGTGCCTGATGCGTCCTACCGAGGCGGCCGGGTGCCCGCGGTCAGCTGCGGCGGGCCGCGGCGGACCGGCGGAGGGAGCGGCCCGCGACGCTGATGTTGAGGGCGGCCACGGCGCCCGCCACGCCCGCGGCGGCGGCGACCCACAGCATCTGGTCGCTCTCGTGCTCGGTGGACGCGACGGGCGAGATGAGGCGCGTCTGCGGCATGGTCGCGGAGCCCGGGGCGGCGCGGTAGGCGTTCGGGTCGGCCGCGATCTCCGGGGTGGGCAGGACGCCCGGGAGCCCGGCGGCGGGCAGGGGCGCCTTGTCGTCGTAGGGCTTGAGGCCCTCGCCGCCGGTCATGGGCGCGGGCCCGCTCCCAGCCGCGCCTCCGCCGCCCGACGGCGCGGAGCCGGTCCCGCCGGACCGCGCGGGCGCCTTGGTCTTCTTCGGCGCCTTCGGGACGGCGGGCTTCTTCGTCTGCTCGGTGGGCGTCGGCTTCGGCGTGGGCTTCGGCGTGGGCGTCGGGGTCAGCGCCTTGCGCAGGTTGCCGAGGTTGCACTTCCAGTTCTCGATGGTGCTGGCCGGGTCGGTGCCCTTCTTGCAGGTGTCCGCCGCCGCCTTGCTCGCGGGCGCGGCCAGTACCAGGACCAGGGCGCCCGCCGAGACCGCGGCCGAAGCCGTACCGAGCCGCCTGAGCCGCTGGGGCATGTCGCTCCTCCGCCTACCGGTGATGCTGTTGTTGACATCTGGTCCAACGAAAGAAGGACACAGAGGTCACGGTCAAAAACGCGCGCCAATTGGTCAGATCGTGCCCCATGCGCGCCCAACCGTAAACCGCGACACGGCGGTTTCTTTACCGCATCACCAGCCGCGCCAGGCGCGTCCGCCGCTCGCGCGCCCCGGCCTCCTTGACGGCCCTGGCCAGAGCCGGTCCGGCCGCCTGCACCACCGACAGGTGGCGGCGCGCGAGCCCGAACGCGGTGGCCACCAGCGGCCGCGACAGCCCGTCCGGGACCAGCACCGCGACGACCGCCGGACGGCGCGTCCCGCGCGCCTGCGCGACCGGCACCGCCCACCCGTGCCGCAGCCGCGCCGCGTCCGCGGGCGCCACCGTCACCGCGCCGCCGGGGAACTCCACGTCCAGCCCGTGCGGCCCGCCTCCGGTCACCACGCCCGTCTCGCCGACGGCGGCCTGCGCGAGCGGCGCCGCGACGACCACCCGGTCGCCGGGGTCCATCCCGCCGAACGCGCCGGGACCGGGGTTCAGCCGCGCCTTCAGCGCCGCGTTCAGCGCGGCGGTGCCCGCCTCGCCGCCCGCGGCGGCCGCGACGACCTGGACGTCCTCCACCGGGATGCCGAGCGCCCGGGGGATCGAGTCGGTGACGAGCTGGACGGCCCGGTGCACGGCCTCGGCCGGGTCGCCGGCGGGCACGATCACCACCTCGCGGCCGGGCGCGTCCACGGCCGCCAGCTCGCCGCCGCGCACCGCCTCGGTGAGCGCCGCGACGGGATCGGTGGGCGGCGCGGCGTCCAGCACGACGACCGGGACGGTCTCGGACGCCTCCAGATCGTCCAGCGGGCGGCCGGGACTGGCGGGCGGCGGCGAGCCCGGCTCCGCGCACAGCACGAGGTGGGCGCCGTCCGGGCACGCCTCGACCAGCACCGCGCACAGCTCGACGTCGAGCGCCGCCGCGTCCGTCACCACGACGAGGTCCAGCTCGAACGGCCGCTGCTCGCCGCGCCCGTAGACGACGGCGCCGGGCGCCGCCGCGGCGCCGTCCTGCGGCTCCAGCAGGCGGTGCAGGCTCGCCACCGCGGGGGCCGCTCCGCCGCCGGGCAGCGCCGCGGCCAGGTCGGCGGCGGCCCGCTCGGTCGGCGCTGCGACCGCGGCGCGCAGTCCCCTCGACGCGGCGGCCGCCGCGATGCCCGCGGCGACCTCGGCGAGCGCGTCCGGCGTGGCGCGCAGGACGCTGACGCCGGTGCGCAGCGCGGCGGTCAGCGCGAGCGAGCGGTCCTCGGGCAGCCCGGCGCGCAGCTCCTTGACGGCGGTGTCGTCGAGCAGCGGAGCGGCGGTGAGGGTCAGCCGCTGGAACCCCTCGGCCGCCGCCTCCTCCGCCAGCGCCCACCGCGCGGGCCCGAGCGTCTCCTCCGGCTCGGGCGGCTCGGCGTCCTCGTCGAAGGACTCCTCGTCGAACTCCGGCTCCTCGGTGAGCGTGACGACCTCGCCGCCGTCCAGCGCGGCCTCGACGGCGGCGCGCGTGTCCGCGACCCGGGCGCGCTCCAGCGCGGACACCACGTCGGCGAGGGGCGTGACGGTGTGGCCGCGGCGGGCCGCCTCGGTGAGCAGGTGCAGGACGAGCGCGCCGCCGCGCCTGGGGTCGTCGGGCCGGGCGTCCGGTCCGAGCAGGGCGCGCGCGAAGTGGTCCGCCTGGGCGGGCTGGACACCGGGGACGCTCAGCAGCCGCCACGGGTCCTCGCGCAGCCGCGCGGCGGCGGAGGGACCGAGCCGTGCCGCCGTCCGCGCCGCCAGCCCGGCGGGGACGCCCAAGGAGGCGAACAGCCCGTCGAGCGCGGCCCGGCCCTCGCGGGCGTCGGCGGGCGGCGCGGCGGAGGCGGCGGCCTGCGGGCGGGCCGGTCGGGTAGCCGCAGCCGAACGTCATCGCGGCGTCGATCGCGTCCGCGTCGGCGTAGCCCGCGCCGAGCATCGCGGCGGCGTCGTT
>NZ_JABMCA010000120.1:0-16772 GCF_014706005.1 Actinomadura sp. RB99
CTTGCGGCCCGCTTGTTTCTGACAACGCAAACGCTACGTTGCCTTTCCAGGTTCAGCAAGAAGCTTGTTGCACGAAATCACTGTCTTCGCTGGTAGATCCAAGATTATTGTTGCAACAAGCCGAAAAGTAACGCAACGACCTTGCTCGTGGCGTTGCAATAGATTGAGAGTGAACGCTACAGCGGGAGCATCTGGCGTCGTGAGATGGATCAGGCTCGTCCATGCCTGAGGTGGTGGGCGGCGGCGGCCCTGCCGGCTACCGTGCCGGGCCGGCCGCAGCGCTCACCCGGTGATCACTCCGTCGCTGCTGCGCGGACGCGCAGGATTTCAGGTCGCGCTCGGTCCGATGCTTCTACTCGCGCGCTGGGCGCTTCTGCACGCCGATCCCGGTCCCCCAGGTAGCGGCGCCGCCGCTACCGGGTCGCTCTGCTTCCGGTCGTCCCTGTTCTCCGGCGGCCATACGTCCCATCCCTCTCCGGTCGATGGGAAGGGATGAACGGCCGGTCAGCAGGTGGAATGGAAAAGGCCTCCGACGGCGACCTCGGCGGCCAGCCTGTTGTACATGTCAACGGCCGCTTTCGTTTCTTCCACGTGGACCTCGACGCCGTGCTTCTGCAGCAGTTCGAGGGTCTCCGGCATGGTGTGCAGCCGCAGCTCCATGCCTCGGCTGAGGACCACGGTCGTGCACCCGTGGTCGAGGAGTTCCTGGACGTCCGCGGGCTGGATCCCCGGCTCGTGCCGGGTTCCGTGCTCGCCCCAGTCCCATTCCCGACCACCTCCGGGATACAGCTTGAAGTCCTTGCCGGGCGGGAGCCCTTCGACCTCCATGCGTCCCCAGGAGACGTGGGTGATACGGGGTGATGCCGTCATGAGGTCATCCTCCCACGCGGTCTTCCGGTCCGCCCTCGCCGCGGACGGCGCGCGTGTCATTTCGCGGAGATGACGGTTTTGATGTGCGGGTCATCTTGCATTCTGTGGTGCATATCGCAGGCCCGGCGGGCCCTGAATGGCGACGGGCGAACCTAGGCTGGAAGTCTCCTCTCGATGCCATTCAGGTGACCCAGGTCACGAAATGCGATTCGCGAAGGGAATGCGAGCCCTTCGGGAAGGGGCGTCACATGATCGACGTCAGTCTCACCGCGGTGTTCGCGGTGCTCGGGGCGGGCGCGTTGGCGACCGTTCTGATCAGCGCTCTTCTGGGATGGGTCATCCGGCCTCGCGGCGGCGGGCCGGCGGCCCCCGCGGGCGGCGTCCACGGCAGGAGGGCGGACGAGCGGCAGCCGGTTTCCTGAGCGGTCGGCAGTTCAGGACTTGAGGAGCGCGAGAACCGCGGCGTCTCCGTGCTGTCCGATGAGGTCGACCGGCGGTTCCGCCTTCTGGTTGGACGCGACGTGCTCCTTCAGTGCCCGCAGGAGCTGGACGCCTTCGGGGCTGGCGCCGTAGCCGGGGCTGGCGAGGATGAGGTCCCAGAGTCCTCGCGCCTCGTCGAACGTGTCGGGGAGGCCGCCCTCCTCGATGCCCATGACGGAGCCGATGATCTTCCAGACGCCCATCCAGGTGAGGAGGGCGTCGCCTTCGGGGATGTCCTCGCCGACCGCCCGCAGGCCGAGCAGGGGCGTGTAGGAGAAGGTCAGCAGCGTGTAGGCGAGGCTGACCTGGTTGATGTAGGGGTGGTCGGGCGGTGACGGGTACGTCTCCGCGATCGTGGTGTGGCGGACGCCGAGGGACGTGTAGGCGGTCGAGATCCCGTGGCCGCCGGCTCCGTCGGCGAATCCCTTCCGCACCGCGTCCATGACCTGGTCGGTCGTTTCGAGGCGCTCTGGGACGAACCGGGTCTCGGCGAGCCGTCGCGTCTCGACCAGCAGCTTCGCGCCGTCGATGTAGGCGTAGGTCTGCGGGAGGGACCGGACGAGCAGGAGGATCTCGTAGGTCTCGTCGAACGTGGAGTTGACCTGCCCGAATCCCTCGATCAGGGCGAGGTGCCGCCGCGCCGTCTCGGTCGTGAGCGAGCCTCTCTGGAGGAGGGAGTCCAGCAGGCTCCCGTTGGTCGGTTCGTCGCCGCCGGCCGCTTCCATGATCGGCTCAAGGGCCTCGTACAGGGTCCCCTCCTTGCTCTGCGGCCGCTTGCGGGCCTGCGCCAGCTGCTCCTGGGTCGACCACACCATCGGTACCTCCGCGCGCCTCGATTACCCGAAGGCTAAGAGACCAACGGGCCATCGTGACGATGTGATCACTGACCGTATCCGGACGCCGCGGTGAGTCCGCAGCCCGGGCGTGCCGCGAGGGCTCCGCAGCCGCAAGCGGCCACGCCGAACGGGCTTGAGCGGCCGCGCCGTGGGCTTTCAGTCCACGTCGGCGGACGTCGCTCCTCCGGAGAGAGTCGGGTAGCCGGGGCCGCGGTCGAAGAAGGGGGCGGGGCCGCGGTCGGCGCGGATGCGGGCGCGGAGCGCGTCGGTCGCCGCGGCGTCGACGGTCCCGTCGCGGAGGACGACGCCGTAGTCGTCGCGGGCGCCGGCCGGCGACACCTTGCCGTCGCGGACGTCCGCGGCGACGCGGGACGGGTCGCGGTCCAGGGGGTCGCCCCAGCCGCCGCCTCCGGTGGTGCGGATGCGGATGACCTGCCCGGCGCGGACGGGGTGGTCGTCGACGAGGCCGTCCATCGGCGTGCCGTCGATGTCGACGCGGAAGGGGCGGCCGGCGCGCCCCCCGTTGACGCCCCAGCAGGAGAGGATCGAGCGGTCCGCGATCGACATGTAGTGGGCGTCGCGGAGCATGCGGATGTGCTTGTCGTAGCCGAGGCCGCCGCGGAACTCGCCGGGGCCGCCGGAGTCGGTGGCGAGGCCGAGGCGCTCGACGAGGAACGGCCAGCGGGCCTCGGCGAACTCGGCGGGGATGTTGCGGGAGTCGGGGACGATGTGGATGGTGTCCTCGCCGTCGGCGTAGGGGCGTCCGCCGGAGCCGCCGCCGAGGACCTCGCGCATCAGGTAGGGGCCGCGGTCGTCCTCGCCGTAGACGCCGGTGTAGCGGATCGTCTCCTGGTCGGCGGGCATGCGTCCGCCGGTGGCCTTGGCGAGGACGCCCGCGAGAACGCCGAGGAGCCGCAGGATGACGAACGTGCGGGCGTTGGTCGGGGCCGGGAAGACGGGCGTGAGGAGCGTGCCCTTCTCCGGGAAGCGCATCTCGATGAGGGGCACGACGCCCTCGTTGACGTCGAGTTCGGCGGCGCGCTCGGGGGTGTCGGCGAGGTTGCGCAGGACGGGCGCGAGCCACTTCTTCAGGAAGACGCCGCCCGCGTAGTCGCCCGCGTGGTTGATCGGGCCCTTGGCCTGCGGGGATGTCCCGGCGAAGTCGATGACGAGCGGGACGTCCGCGGACTTGTCGACGGTGAGGGTGATGCGCTGCGCGTGCAGGCGGGGCGGGTCGACGCCGTCGTGCTCGGCATAGTCCTCCCAGACGAACGTGCCGTCCGGGATCTTGGCGAGCAGCTCGCGGCGGAACGTGTCGGTGGTGCGGGAGATGATCGCGTCGAAGCAGGACTCGACGTCCGCGCGGCCGTAGCGGGCGAACAGGTCGCCGAGGCGGCGGGCGCCCATGAGGCAGGCGGAGCACTCGGCGTCGAGGTCGCCGGCGAGGGAGTCGGGCATCCGCGAGTTGCGGGTCATGATGGCGAGCGCGGCCCGGTTCGGGACGCCCCGGTCCCAGAGCTTGATGGGCGGCACCATCAGGCCCTCCTCGTAGGCGCTGCGGGCGTGGCTCGGCATGGAGCCGGGGACGGCGCCGCCGATGTCGTCGTGGTGCCCGAACGCCTGGACGAACGCGACGACCTCGCCGTCATGGAACACCGGGACGGTCACGCAGAGGTCGGGGAGGTGGCCGATGCCGCCTTCGGACAGGTACACGTCGTTGTGGAAGAACACGTCGCCGGGGCGCATCTCGTCGATCGGGAAGTCCCGGGCGACGGGCTGGACGAGCGCGGAGTAGGAGCGTCCGGTGAGCTTGCGGAGCCGCCGGTCGTGGATGCCGGCGCGGAAGTCGTGGGCGTCCCGGATCATCGGGGAGCGGGCCGTGCGGGCGATGGCCGTCTCCACCTCGCGTTCCACGGACGCGAGGGTGCCTTCGACGATCTCCAGGAGGATCGGGTCGACGCTCATCGGCCCGCCTCCGTCCGGGGCGCCGCGGTCACCACGAGGTCGCCGTGGGGGTCGACGCGGGCGGTGAAGCCGGGGTGCAGCGGGAGGGTGGAGCCGTACTCCTCGATCACCGCGGGTCCCTCGACGACGTCGCCTGGGGCGAGCTTCTCGCGCCGGTACACCGGTGTCTCCTCCCAGGCGTCGAAGTGCACCGGGCGGGTGCCGGTGCGGGCGCGCGACGGGTCGCCGTCGCCCGGCGGGCGTTCCGGGAGCCGCGGCCGGTCGATCGGCCCGATGCCGGACACGCGGAGGTTGACCCATTCGACGGGATGGCGCGGGTCGTCGCGGTGGCAGTAGCCGTACCGGTCGGCGTGCGCGTCGTGGAAGCGGCGGACGACCTCCGCGCGGAACGCCTCGCCGGGCGGTCCCGCCGGGGCGGTGACGCGGACCTCGAACGCCTGCCCGTAGTAGCGCAGGTCGGCGGACCGGACGAAGCGCCGCCGCCCCTCGGGGAAGCCCTCGCGGGCGAGCGCCGCCCCGGCCTCGTCCTCCAGCTCGGCGAACGCCTCCGCGAGGACGGCGGCGTCCAGCTCGACGTCGCGGACGACCCGCGTCCGCACGTGGTCGTTCTTCACGTCCACGGTGAGCAGCCCGAGCGCCGACAGGTTGCCGGGGTTCTCCGGGACGACGGCGGCGGGCAGGCCGAGGACGTCGAGCAGCCGGCACGCCAGCAGCGGCCCGGACCCGCCGAACGCGACGAGCGGGTAGTCGCGGACGTCCAGGCCCCGCTGGACGGTGATCTGCCGGATCGCGTTGGCCTGGTTCCACGCGGAGATCTCCAGGATCCCGGCGGCGGCCCGCTCGACGGTGAGGCCGAGTCCGGCGGCGAGCGTTTCGAGGCCGGCGCGGGCGGCGGGCACGTCCAGCGGCACCTCGCCGCCGAGCAGGTGCGGCGGGATGCGGCCGAGGACGGCGTGCGCGTCGGTGACCGTGACCTCGGTGCCGCCGCGGCCGTAGCAGAGGGGGCCGGGGTCGGCGCCGGCGCTGCGCGGCCCGACCTTCAGCGCGCCGTCCGCCGACCGCCGCGCGATCGACCCGCCGCCCGCGCCGACCGTCACGATGTCGATCATCGGGATCTTGACGGGGTGGCGGCCGATCGTCCCCTCGGTGGTGACGGTCGGCTCGCCGTCCAGCACGACGGCGACGTCGGTGGACGTGCCGCCGCCGTCCAGCGTCACGACGGAGCCGCGGCCGCCGCGGGAGGCGACGAACGCGGCGCCGAGCGCGCCCGCCGCCGGGCCGGACAGCACCGTCGTGATCGGCTGCCTTGCCACCTCGTCCGCCGACAGCACGCCGCCGTTGCTCTTCATCACCAGCAGCCGGGACGCGACGCGCTCGGCGATCCGCGCGAGGTAGCCGTTCATCGCGGGCTTGACGGCGGCGTCCACCAGCGTCGTCACGGACCGCTCGTACTCGCGGTACTCGCGCAGCACCTCGCACGACAGGGACACGACCGCGTCCGGGTGCTCGCGGCGCAGCACCTCGCGCATCGCGAGCTCGTGCGCCGGGTTCGCGTAGGAGTGCAGGAAGCACACGCCGATCGCGCGGATCCCCGCGTCGCGGAACCAGCGCGCCGCCGCGACCGCCGACTCGGTGTCGAAGGGGCGCAGCTCGGCGCCGGTGTGGTCGAGCCGCCCGCCGACCGTCCGCACCCGGTGCGCGGGGACGATCCGCGGCGGCTTCACCCAGAAGTAGCTGTTGCCGTAGCCGTCCGGGACGCTCTGCCGCGCGATCTCCAGCATCGACGCGAAGCCGTCGGTGGTGACGAACCCGAGGTCGTCGATCCGGTCCTCCAGCAGCCGGTTCGTCGCGACGGTCGTGCCGTGCGACAGCGAAGCGACGTCCTCGGGAGACGCGCCGAGCAGGCCGAGCACCTTCGCGACGCCCGCCGCGAACCCCTCGGCGGGGTCGGCGGGCGTGGACGGGGTCTTGGTGGTGACGGGCTCGCCGCCGGCCCCGTCCCCTCCCGGGTCCAGCGCGACGACGTCGGTGAACGTCCCGCCCGTGTCGATCCCGATGCGCAGCCGCCGTGCCATGCCCAACGGTCTACCGGACGGGCCGCGCCCGGGGAACCGTCGCAATGTGCCAACGGGACCGCCGTTCTTTGGTCAGGGCACGCGCTCGGGCCGGGGGACGCGCTGCGGCCCCGGCGGCGGCGCTAGGCTGGGCAGCCGTCCGAAAAAGCATCCGATGACACCGCTGGAGCCCTTCCATGGCGCTTGAACGCCCCGAGATCGACTTCCCCGAGGGGCAGCCGCCCGCGCACCTCGACATCACCGACATCACCAAGGGCGACGGCCCCGAGGCCGTCAAGGGCTCGACCGTGTCGATGCACTACGTCGGCGTCTCCTGGTCCACCGGCGAGGAGTTCGACGCGTCCTGGAACCGGGGCGGCACGCTGGACTTCGAGCTCGGCTCCGGCCGCGTCATCAAGGGCTGGGACATGGGCATCGCCGGGATGAAGGTCGGCGGCCGGCGCAAGCTGGTCATCCCGCCGCACCTGGCCTACGGCGACCGCAGCCCGAGCCCG
The DNA here is from genome assembly GCF_014706005.1 of Actinomadura sp. RB99. Taxonomy (NCBI): domain Bacteria; kingdom Bacillati; phylum Actinomycetota; class Actinomycetes; order Streptosporangiales; family Thermomonosporaceae; genus Actinomadura; species Actinomadura sp. RB99. Next base: position 6,721 of record NZ_JABMCA010000120.1, read on the forward strand.
GCCATCAAGCCCGGCGAGACGCTGATCTTCGTCGTCGACCTGGTCGCGGTGAGCTAGGACCGCGCCCCTGCGGCGACGGCACGACCACGGGCACGGCGACGGGCACGGCCCAACGGCGGGCAATCGGGCGGTGAAAATCCGGCCGGTTGCCCGCCGCCGCCGTTTCCGCGCGCGGGCCGTCCGGTATCAGACGTTCATGATCGAGGCGCGCGGGCTGACGAAGCGGTACGGCGACACCACCGCCGTCGACGGCGCCAGCTTCAGCGTCGCGCCGGGCCGCGTGACCGGCTTCCTCGGCCCGAACGGGGCCGGGAAGACGACGACGATGCGGATGATCCTCGGCCTGGACCGCCCGACCGCCGGCGAGGTCACCGTCGGCGGCCGCCGCTACCGGACGCTCGGCGCGCCGCTGCGCGAGGTCGGCGCGCTCCTCGACGCCCGCAACGTGCACGGCGGCCGCACCGCCTACAACCACCTGCTGTGCCTGGCCAAGAGCAACGCGATCCCGCGCCGGCGGGTGGACGAGGTGCTGGACCTGGTCGGGCTGCGGAGCGTCGCGCGCAAGCGGTCCAAGGGCTTCTCGCTCGGCATGGGGCAGCGGCTCGGCATCGCCGCCGCGCTGCTCGGCGACCCCGGAGTGCTGATGTTCGACGAGCCGGTGAACGGCCTGGACCCCGAGGGCATCCTGTGGATCCGCACGCTGATGCGGCGCCTCGCGCGGGAGGGCCGCACCGTGTTCGTCTCCAGCCACCTGATGTCGGAGATGGCGCTGACGGCCGAGCACCTCGTCGTCATCGGGCGGGGCCGCATCCTCGCCGACACCGGGATGGCCGAGTTCATCGGCGCGAACGCGACCAGCCACGTGCTGGTGCGCTCGCCGCAGGCCGCCGAGCTGGCGCGGCTGCTCGACGGCCCCGGCAGGCGGCTGGAGCAGGACCCGGACGGCGCGCTGCGGGTGTACGGGGCGCCCGCGGCGGAGATCGGCGACGTCGCCGCCGACAACGGGCTGCGGCTGCACGAGCTGGCGACCGTCCAGCCGTCCCTGGAGGAGGCGTTCATGCGGCTGACCGGCGAGACCGTCGAGTACCACGCCGGTGTGCCGGGCGCGGCGAACCCGGCCGCGGCGGGGCCGGGCGCGACGTCCCCGGGGGCGGGCGCGTGAACGCACCGGCCGCTCCCGCGCGGGCGGGGTCTCGCAGGGACGTCAAGCGCGTCCGGTTCGCGCACGTGCTGTCCTCGGAGTGGACGAAGATCGCCACGGTCCGGTCGACGTTCTGGACGCTGCTGGCCGGCGCGGTCGTGCTCATCGGGTTCTCCGCGTTGTGGGCGCTGGCGTTCACCGCGTCCTTCGACCAGATGAGCGCCCGGGACCGGGCGACGTTCACCCCGATGCTCCCGACGCAGGTCGCCTACTACTTCGGCCTGGTGGTGTTCGGCGCGCTGGGCGTGCTGGTCATCACCGCCGAGCACGGCACCGGGATGATCAAGACGGCGCTGACGGCGGTGCCGCGGCGGGCCGCGTACCTGGCCGCCAAGACGGTCGTGCTGGGCGCGGTCGTGCTGGTGGTCGGGATCGTGGTGACGTTCGCGTCGTTCTACGCGGCGCAGGGCATCCTCGCGTCCAAGCACCTCGACGGCTCGATCGGCGATCCCGGGGTGCTGCGCGCGGTCATCGGCGGCGGGATCTACCTGGCGCTGGTCGCGATCCTCGCGCTCGGCATCGGGACGCTGCTGCGGCACACGGCGGGCTCGATCGTGCTGCTGTTCGTGGTGCTGTTCGTGCTCGGCATCGCGGGCGGGTTCCTGCCGAGCACGTGGGGCGACACGGTCAACAAGTTCCTGCCGTCCAACGCGGGCGGCGCGATCCTCGACCCGGTGCACAAGTCCGGTTCGCTCGCCCCGTGGACGGGCCTCGGCGTCTTCGCGGTGTACACGGCGGTCGTGCTGGCCGCGGCGCTCGTCCTGTTCGAGCGCCGCGACGCCTGACCTGCCACGCGTCCGCCGACCGGCGGCGAGTCGCCGGCGCCGCCATGACGACGGCCCACTGCGGCTCAGCGCCGGCGGCGGGCGAGGAGGTGGCCGAGGGCGACCCCGGCGAGAGCGACGGCGCCTCCGGCGAGGAACGCGGCGACCATCGGCGCTCCGGCCGTCCCGCCGGGCGGGGCCGGCTCGGCGGCGGCGCGTCCCGGGAACACCCGGCCGGTCTCCGGCCGTGCGGTGGAGGACGGCGCGGCCGCCGGGGCGGGCGGCGGGGTCTCCGGTTCGGCGGGCGGCGCGGTCAGGTCGCGTTCGACGGCGGCGAAGAACTCGCCGGCCGTCCGCTTGGCGACGCCGCCGAGCATCCGCTGCCCGACGCCGCCGATCATCCCGCCGACGACCGCGTCGGCGGCGTAGTCGACGCGGGTGGAGCCGCCGCCGTCCGAGAGCCGGACGCGGACCGTCGCGTCCACCGTGCCGGGCGCGCCCTGGCCCTGCGCGCGCAGCGTGAACGAGCGCGGCGGGTCGGGGTCGGCGAGCTCGACGCGCCCGACGTAGGTGCCCTGGATGGACGCGACGCCGGCGGTGACCGTCATGCGGTAGGTGTCGGGGCCGGTCTCCTCCAGGGAGCGGCACCCGGGGATCGTCCGGGCGAGCACGGCCGGGTCCTGGAGCGCGTCCCAGACGCGGGCGAGCGGCGCGGCGACGCTGGCACTGCCGTTGACCTGCATGTTCCGACTTTAGGGAATGCGGGCCCCGCACCGAACGGCAACATGTGCCGAGTACACGCCGAGGATTGGGCAGATCCCCGGCGACACCGCGGGGAAATGGTCAGATATGTCCGGCTGATACCGACGCGCGCGAACTCCCGGGCGTGCGGGCGCGTCAACCGAAGCGAACGACGAGAACCGAACCCCCCAACCGAACGGAGAACGCGGCCGATGCGAGGGAAGACGCCCATGATCGCGATGGTGACCGCCGGAGTCGTCGGCGCGGCCGCGGGCGGCTGGCCGGTGGTCCGGGCCGAGGCGGGCGGCTCGTCGGGGCCGTCCATGCGGACGCAGCTCTCCTCGGTGCTCGCCGACCAGAAATGGGCGACGCCGAAGCCCGGCACGTGGACGCCGCCGAAGCCGTCCGCCGACGGGCTGCCCCCCGTCATCGACCACATCGACACCACCGAGCGCGTCGTCTTCCTCACCATCGACGACGGCTACACCTACGACTCGGAATTCGTCGACATCGTCCGCAAGGAGAAGGTGCCGATCCTGACGTTCCTGACCACGACGTATCTGCGGGGCCAGGGCCAGTACTTCCTCGCGATGCGCAACGCGGGCTCGCAGATCGAGGACCACACCGTCACGCACCCGAACATGCCCTCGCTCTCCCCCGACGCGCAGAAGCGGCAGATCTGCGACTCGGCGGACGCGATCCAGCGCGAGTACGGCCGCCGGCCGCTGATCTTCCGGCCGCCGTTCGGCGCCTACAACCAGGCGACGCGGCAGGCGTCCAAGGACTGCGGGATGAAGTCGATCCTGACCTGGACGGCGGAGTTCTACAACGGCACCTCCGGCCCCGGCGTCGGCTACAACGGGTTCGCGCGCGCCGACGGCGGCAAGGGCTTCAAGCCCGGCGACATCATCCTGATGCACTACCGCAAGGGCCTGGCCGGGGAGTTCCGGATGATCCTCGGCTGGATCAGGCAGGCCGGGCTCCGGCCCGCCGCCGTGCAGAACTACCTGCCGCGCTCGCTCGGCGGCAACGCCCCGGAGACGCCCGCCGCGAACTGACCGCCCGGAGCCGCCCCGCCGCCGTCGCGCGCGGCCTCCCGGACGCGCAGGCCCGGGTCGCCGGACGCCCGTTCGCGCAGCTCGTACAGGGCGTCCGGGGACAGCGGCATCGCCTCGACGCGCAGCCCCTCGGCGTCCTCGACGGCGGAGGCGACGACGGCCGACACCGGGATGACGCCCGCCTCCCCCGCGCCCTTGATGCCGAGCGGGTTCAGCGGCGACGGCGTCTCCAGATGGTCGGTCTCGATGCGCGGGACCTCCGTCGCGTACGGCATGAGGAAGTCCATGAACGAGGCGTTCAGGAGCTGGCCGGACTCGTCGTAGACCATCCGCTCGTAGAGGGCGCCGCCGACGCCCTGCGCGACGCCGCCGTGGATCTGCCCCTCGACGACCATCGGGTTGATGAGCCTCCCGCAGTCGTGCACGACCGCGTACCGCAGGATCGCGATCTCGGCGGTGTCCGGGTCGGTCTCCACGATCGCGGCGTGCGCGCCCGCGGCGAACGTCGACCGGACGGGCGAGTAGTAGCCGCGCCCCTCCAGGCCCGGCTCGTCCCCCTCCGCGACGGGCGGCTCCGTCGCGGGGCGGCCCACCGCGAACTGCGTCGCCGCGGCGGTCTCCGCGTCGAACGCGTACCGCAGCGGGTTCGACAGCACCGCGACCGTCCGCAGCGGGACGGACGCCGACAGGTCTCCGCGGACGTGCACGACCCCGTCGGTGATCTCCAGGTCGCCCGGGTCGGCCTCCAGCGCCTCCCCGGCGATCCGCAGCGCCTTCTCGCGGACCTTCCGGCACGCCACCGCGATCGCGTTCCCGCTCATCACCGCGGCGCGGGACGCGAACGTGCCGACCGCGTACCCGAACCGCCGCGTGTCCCCGGTCGTGACGCGCACGTCCCCGATCGGGACGCCGAGCTCGGCGGCGGCGATCTGCGCGAACACGGTCTCGTGGCCCTGCCCCTGCGAGGTCAGCCCGGTCGACACGTGCACCCGCCCGGCCGTGTCGATCTCGACGTGCCCGCCCTCGTACGGGCCGACGCCCGTCCCCTCGACGTACACGCCGACGCCGATGCCGATGCGGCGGCCGCGGCGCGCGGCGGCCGCCCGCTCCGCCTCGAACCCGTCCCAGCCGATGAGGTCCCGCACCTTGCGCAGCAGCTCGGGGTAGTCGCCGGAGTCGTAGACGAGCGGGCGGCCGTCCTGGAACGTCAGGCCCTGGTCGTAGGGGAACTCGTCGGGCTGGATGAAGTTCGCGGCGCGCACGTCGGCGCGGTCGAGGCCGAGGTGGCGGGCGATGCGGTCCATCGTCCGCTCCATGCAGAACACGCCCTGCGGGCGGCCCGCGCCCCGGTACGGCGTGACGATGAGGGTGTTGGTGTAGAGGCTGACGACCTCGGCCCGGTACGCGCCGATCTTGTACGGGCCGAGCAGCTGCGTCGACGTGACGATCGGGATGATGATCCCGTACGGGGTGTACGCGCCGTGGTCGTGCAGGATCCGCACGTCCAGGCCGAGGACGCGGCCCGCGTGGTCGAACCCGACCCGGACGTCCTGGAGCTGGCCGCGCTCGTGGGCGGCGGCGACGAAGTGCTCGCGCCGGTCCTCGGTCCACTTGATCTCGCGGCCGAGGAGCCGCGCCGCCCACGGGACGAGCACCTCCTCCGGCCACGGATGCACGATCTTCACGCCGAACCCGCCGCCGACGTCCGGCGCGACGACCTCGACCTTGCCGTTCGGCAGGCCGAGCCGCGCGGCGATCGCGGCGCGCACGCTGGTCGACGCCTGCGTGGAGGAGTAGACGCGCAGCGACCCGTCGTCGGCGTCCCAGCGCGCGTACACGCCGCGCCCCTCCAGCGGCGTGGACGCCGACCGCTCGATCGACAGCCGGAACTCCAGCTTGTGCGGCGCGGCGTCGATCGCCGCGGCGGCGTCGCCGGTCTCCTGGAGCAGGACGGCGCCGACGTTGCCGGGGACGTCGTCGTGGACGAGGTGCTCGGCGCGCTCGGCGTTCTCGATGCCGACGACGGCGGGCAGCGGCTCGTACTCGACGCGGATGCGCTCGGCGGCGTCCTCGGCGAGGTACCGGTCGCGCGCGACGACCATCGCGACGGGCTCGCCGACGTGCCGGACGACGTCGCGCGCCAGCGGGTACCCGGTGCGGCCGTGCGTCAGGGCCGGGTGCGGGATGAGCAGCGGCAGCGGCTCGCCGACGCGTCCCGGCAGGTCCTCCCAGGTGTAGACGGCGACGAGGCCGTCCACGTCGAGCGCGTCCGACACGTCGATGTCGGCGATGCGGGCGTGGGCGTGCGGGGACCGGACGAACGCCGCCGCGAGCGCGTCCCGCCCGAGGTCGTCCAGGTACCGGCCGCGGCCGGTGAGGAGCCGCGCGTCCTCGCGGCGCTCCACCGGCTCGCCGAACACGCGCGTCCCCATCACGCCTCGCTCTCTGCGCCGGAACCGCCGGACCCGCCGGACCCGCCGGACCCGCCGGACCCGCCGGACGCGGCGAGCAGTTCGGCCGCGCGGTGCACCGACTTCACGATGTTCTGGTAACCGGTGCAGCGGCACAGGTTCCCGGAGATCCCTTCGAGCACCTCGTCCTCCGTCGGGCGCGCCGTCTCCCGCAGCAGCGCGGTCACCGTGCACAGGAAACCGGGCGTGCAGAAGCCGCACTGCAGGCCGTGGCATTCGCGGAACGCCCGCTGGACCGGGGACGGCGTGCCGTCCGGCGCGGCGAGGCCCTCCACCGTCGTGACGGCGTGCCCGGCGGCCGTCACCGCGAACGTCAGGCAGGACCGGACCGGGTCGCCGTCCATCAGCACCGTGCAGCAGCCGCAGACGCCGTGCTCGCAGCCGACGTGGGTGCCGGTCAGGCCGAGGTCGTGCCGCAGCAGGTCCGACAGCAGCCGCCGGGCGGGCACCCGCGCCGTGCGGTGCACGCCGTTGACCGTCAGGGCGATGTCGTGGAGCTCCTCCATCAGTCCCGCGCCCTCCTCAGCGCCTCGGCGGCGGCGGTCGCCAGCGCCCTCTCCGTCAGTACCCCGGTCAGGTGGCGGCGGTAGCGGGCGCTCGCGTGGATGTCGGACTCGGGGTCGATCCGCTCCCGCACGTACGCCGCGGCGGCCGGCCAGTCGCCGTGCGGCCCCGCCGCCTCCGCGAGGTCGAGGACGAGGGGCGCGGGCGCGATGCCGAGGTAGCCGGCGCGGACGCCGCCGACCCGCAGGTCCTCGTCGAGCGTGACGACCGCGGCGACGCCGGACAGCGCGTAGTCGCCGTGCCGCCGCGCCGTCTCGGTGAACGCCGTCCCGGTGCGGGGCGGCGCGGCCGGGAAGAACGCGGCGACCGCCAGCTCCCCCGGCCCGAGCGCCGACTCCAGCGGGCCGGTGAAGAACTCCGCCGCCGGGATCGTCCGGCGCCCCCGCACCGACGCGGCCTCGACCGTCCCGCCGAGGACGGCGAGCACCGCGGGCAGCTCCGCGGCCGGGTCGGCGTGCGCGAGGCTCCCGACGACCGTGCCGCGGTTGCGGATGACCGGATGCGCGACGTGCCGCAGCGCGCGGCCGAGCAGCGGCTGCACGGCCGCCGCCTCCACCGACCGCTCCACCCGCGCGTGCCGGGCCAGCGCGCCGACCCGCACGCCCTCGTCGCCGACGTGCACGGTGTCCAGCTCGGCGACGCCGTTGACGTCGACCAGGTCGGGCGGCGCGGCGAGGCGCATGTTGAGCAGCGGGATGAGGCTCTGCCCGCCCGCGAGCACCTTGGCGCCCGGGGCGCCGTCGAGCATGCCGAGCGCCTCGTCGACGGTGCGGGGCGCGTGGTGGCGGAACGGGGGCGGTTTCACGGCGCCGCCCCCTCAGCCCGCATCGCTCTCGCGATCCGGAGGCTCGCCGGGCTCGCCGCGCCCGCCGGGTTCGCCCGGCTCGCCCGGCTCGCGGCGTGCGCCCGGCACACCGGGCTCGCCGCCTCCGCCGGGACGGACCGGCCCGCCGATCTCCCGCTCCGCGGGCGCGATGACGCCGCCGCCCGACTCGTCCGGGCGGCGCACCGCGTTCAGCAGGTGGTAGCCGACCAGCACCGCGATGGTGCCGAGCGCGATGCCCTGCAGCGGGAAGTCGTCGGTGATCTTCAGCGTGACGTTCCCGATCGCCAGGATGATCGCCGCCGCCACCGGGACGAGGTTGACCGGATCGCCGAAGTCGACCCGGTTCTCGATCCAGATCTTCGCGCCGAGCAGGCCGATCATCCCGTACAGCACGACGGTGATGCCGCCGAGCACCCCGCCCGGCGTCGCCGCGACCAGCGCGCCGAACTTCGGGCACAGCCCGAACAGCACCGCCACGATCGCCGCGACGTAGTAGGCGGCCGTCGAGTAGATCCGGGTCGCGGCCATCACGCCGATGTTCTCGGCGTAGGTCGTGGTGGGCGAGCCGCCGACCGCCGTGGCCAGCACCGTGCCGACGCCGTCCGCGCCGATCGCGCGGCCGAGCACCGGGTTCAGGTCGTCCCCGGTCATCGCCGCCACCGCCTTGACGTGCCCGGTGTTCTCCGCGATCAGCGCGATGACCGGCGGCAGCGCCAGCAGGATCGCGGAGGTCTTGAAGTCGGGCGCGTGCGTGTGCGGGAACCCGAACCAGTCCGCCGCCTTCACCGCCGAGAAGTTCAGCCGGTCGTGCGGGAACGCCGTCGGCACGCAGAACGGGCCCTCCGCCGTGCACGCCTTCCCCGCCCCGTCCAGCAGGTTCTGCCCCGGCAGCACCGACGTGATCTCCCCGGCCGTCTTGTCCAGGACCCACGACAGGACGAACCCGAACACCAGCGCCAGCAGGATCGCGATCCGCGACCAGAACCCGCGCAGCACCACCGTGCAGAACACCGCGAAGCACAGCGTCGCCAGCGCGACCCACTGGTCCTGCGGCCAGTACGTGTCCGCGACGACCGGCGCCAGGTTGAACCCGATCAGCATGACGACGGCGCCCGTCACTACCGGCGGGAACACCCGGTGGATGACCTCGCCGCCGAGGAAGTGCACGATCACGCCGATCACCAGCAGCAGCGCGCCCGCGACCAGGATCGCGCCGGTCACCCGCGCGCTGTCGCCGCCCGCCGCGCGGATCGCCGCGACCGCGCCGACGAACGAGGCGCTGGTGCCGAGGTAGCTCGGCACCCGGCCGCCGACGATCAGCAGGAACAGGATCGTCGCGAACCCCGACATCATGATGGACAGGTTCGGGTCGAGGCCCATCACCACCGGGAACACGAACGTCGCGCCGAACATCGCCACCACGTGCTGGGCGCCGATGCCGGCGGTGCGCGGCCACGACAGCCGCTCCCCCGGCCGGACGACCTCTCCGGGCGGCGGCGTGCGCCCGTCCCCGTGCAGCTTCCAGCCGATCACCATCCGGGGCTCCTCCTGGTCGACATGGGCGTCCGCACCGGCTCGCGCCTGCGGGCAACGTAGATCTACCCCGGTGGGCGGGCATCGGCGACATCTGCCGAAGTTCGGCGCGCCGTCCGGGCGGACCCGGACGGCGCCGCTACGCTCAGATACCGCGCATGCGCAGCACGTGCAGGGCGAGGGTGAGGTTGAGCCGCAGATGCGCGTCCTCGGTGAACGCCCCGAGCATCCGTTCCAGCTTGCCGATCCGGTACCGCAGCGTGTTGTAGTGGAAGTGCAGCCGCCGCGCGGTCTCGGCGACGTTGAGGTTCGTCTCCAGCAGCACCTGCAGGGTGCGGCGCAGGTCCACCAGCTCCGGCTCGTCGTCGCCCGCCAGCTCGCCGAGGGTCTCCCGGACGAACGCGTGCAGCTCCGCCGGATCCGACACCAGGCTCAGCAGCCGGTACACGCCGAGCTGGTCGAAGTGCGCCCGCGCGCCCGCGCCGTGCAGCTGCCGCCCGACCCGGACGGCCTTCACCGCCTGCTCGTAGGCCTCCGGCAGCTCCGCCGGGCACGTCACCGTCCGGCTGATGCCGGTGGAGAACGTGCGGCGCACCGGCAGGTGCTCGGCGAACAGCGCCGCGGCCTCCTTCACCATCGCCTGCACGGGGCCCGCGGGCGGCTCGCCGCCGCCGGGGTCCGCGACGGCGTCCGCGCCGACGATCGCGACGATCTCGTGCGCGAAGCTCGCGACCGCGGCGCCGCGGTCGTGCCGCCGCACGGCGGTGCTCCACGGCTGCAGGAAGAAGATCTTGTCGCCGGGGATGGCGCGGATGGCGTACGGATCGACGTCCCGGGCCGAGATGTGGAAGCTGTCCAGGCACAGTCCGAGGGCGGGGTGGTCGGCCATGCGGA
>NZ_JABMCA010000121.1:0-16356 GCF_014706005.1 Actinomadura sp. RB99
CACGATCGGCACCTTCATCGACGGCTGGAACGACCGCTGCGAACCATTCTCCTGGACCAAAGACGCCGACGAGATCATCGCCAAAATCAAACGAAAAGAAACTATTCGAGCGAAACACTAGTTGGCCTTCCCCATCAGGAACATTAGGGGTGGAACCAGGATCAGCCGGACGATGGTGGCGTCGAGGACGACGCTGACCGCCAGCGCCAGGGTGAGCATCTTGACCACGACTGCGGGTGTCGCGGTGAAGGACGGGAAAACCACGGTCGTGATCAGCGCGGCGGCGGGAGATGACCCCGGCCGGTAACGGCGAGTCCGGTGCCGACGGCCCGCGTGTTGTCGCGCGAGGATCTCCAGGTACCGGCGGTACGGGTGAGCAGGAAGATCTCGTAGTCCATGGACACGCCGGAGACGACGGCGAACATCATCATCGGGACGTAGGATTCGATCGGCACGGTTCCGGCAGACCCAGCAGGCGGGCGCCCCGGCCCCACTGGAAGGTCGCGATCAGCACGCCATAGGACGCGGTGGTTGTGCGCAGGTCGAGGGCGACGGCCTTGAGCGGGACCAGCAGGCTCCGGAACACGATCATCAGCAGTAGGAACGCGGCGGCCAGGACGATCCCTATGATGATCGGCAGTCGCCGGGCCACGGTGTCGCGGAAGCCGAGCTGGCCGGCGGTGCTCCCGGTGACGTATCCCTCGGCACCTGTTCCGGCGAGTGAGCCGGGCAGCGTGTGCCGTGCCAGGGTGGCGGAGAGGTCGCTCGCGGCTGAGGTCTGAGGTCCTGCGCCGGGGGTGGCCGTGGTGACCAGCACCTTTCCCTGTCCCGCCTACTGGGGCAGAGTGATGCGGGCGACCCCGCCGGTGTTCTGCAGTGCGCGTGTGAGATCGTCGCTGACCTGGCCGGTGGGAGTGGCGGCGTGGTGAAGGTCGACGACGACTTCACGGGTATTCCTCACTCATAGCCCTCCCGCCCACCGCCTGGGACGCCCGTCCGCCAAGGCTCGTTCGGCTCCAACACGGCCGGGTGATCGGTGGGTGGTGGCGACATCCGAGCGAACATCGAGCTAAGACGCGGACATATCATGCGTGGATCTTGGGCGGTGAGTATACATTTACCCTGTTGAGGGGTGGTGTGCCCGGCAGGATTCGAACCCGCGACCGTCGGCTTGGAAGAGCGATGTGCCACCTCTCCACCTTCCGAATGGCGATCGCCGTCTTGACGGTCGTACGGGACGGCCGCGCTGCGGAGAGTGGCGGTCGGAATCTACAACGTAAAGAAAGTGGTCTGTCGTCTAACAAACAGAAGCGCGAGCAGATATGCAAGCAGTCTTGCGCGTTAAGAAGCCGCTTCATCTTCGGGTGGCGCGCACAGAGTCTTCTCTGCAGCCCCCAACGTTCCGATCCGAGGGGTTGTCGAGCGCAATTTCTATCGCCAGGGCCAGAGGCGCTAATGGCGGAAGATCGCAAAGGGAACTTGATCTTCTTTAAGGTGCGCTGTGCTGCGCTGAAGGACTGCACCTGACCTGCGGTGACGCTGGAAAGCTGTGCATCCGGAGCATGATCGGTCGTGTTCACACCGAAGAGGTCTGTTTCGAATGTAGCGCAGCTCCTGGGGTGGTCAGCCGCGTAGGTTGTGGTGGATGTCGGGCTGGAAAACTGCATGCCGGAAGAGGCCTTGGCCTGCGGCTCCGGCGGCCCGCTCCGTCTGGCCGGGGTCTTCGGGATCTCAGGCAGCAGCGCCATCCGAAATGCCGAAGCCGCCCGGCAGATCCTCGCAGCTCAAGCTGGGTTGCTCGGAGCAGTCGAAATCTAGGAGAGCGACATGCCAGGTGATCGAGGGGCGCCGCCGGATGAGGAGCCTCTCATCGGGGACGGCGTGACCCTTGGCATCACTCGTGTCGCGGACACCGTCCGCCGGCCGGTCAGACCCTTCACCGCCACGATCCAGGCCTACCTCGCCCACCTGCGCCAGGCCGGATTCTCCGACGCCCCCAAGCCATTGGGCATCGATGAGCAGGGCCGAGAGGTGCTGTCGTTCGTGGAGGGTGACGTCCTACGCGAACCACTCTCGCCCGAGGCGACGGGTGAAGATGTCCTTGCTGCCCTGGCCGGTCTGATCAGGCGGCTCCACGACGCCGCACAGAGATGGACACCACCCCGCGATGCCGTCTGGGCGACGCTGCCCGGGACAGAGGCCATCCCGCTCGTCGACACCGGCGCTGAGTTGGTCGGTCACCGCGACTACTGCCCCGGCAATGTGGTTTTCCGCAACGGGCTTCCCGCAGCGCTCATCGACTTCGACCTCGCCCGGCCGACCACACGGGTCTACGACATCGCCAACGCCTACGGAATGTCCGATCAACAGCGGCGCGACCTGGTCCCCTTGGCCCGACGCATGGTTCATCGCTTCCACCTGACCAGCCGAGCCGCAGCTGAAGCCGACCCGGTGTTTCGGTGCTTCTGGGAACAAGGCGTCAAGAACCGCATGCCGCGAGCCGAATCATGGCTCGCACAGGAGGGAACTGCCATCGCGGCCCGGCTCACCCAGCGATCTGGGTGTTGAGGGGCGCAGTCTGACCGAGTGAGCGTGAGAGGTTGCGCAAAGATCGTGTCCAGGAGGCGGGCAGCCGTTTGCCACCGCGGGCTCGAAAGGATGCGGTGTCCTGCAAGTCGGCATGTTCGGGAATGCGCGTGACGCTTCTGGGCCAAGGCGCCGGCCCGGCCTTGCGGATCAGCACCTGCCCGATCTTCAGGACGGTCTCCAGGTGTTTCAGCGTGGGACGGCCACCAGTGCCATCGGCAGGGCCGAACGCCGGAAGTCGACCAGAGGCCACAGCAACTGGAGTCGGCCGCCGTGTACGGCCAGCTCGTAGCGCCCGCAGAAGTCCCGCCGGTACCCGCCGGCCGACACCTTCTGGCAGGCGACCGGCCCGCCGTCCAGGTTCAGGGCCAAGCGCAGGTCGAGCCCGGCCCGCGGCAGGAACGCGGCGAGCGAGGGCAGGGAGAAGTAGGCATCGCGGGTGGTGCCGACGATGATCCGTCCGGTGCCGTCCTGCCCGAGGAAGCTGCGGTTGGCCAGCCATCGTTCGTCTGTGCCCGCGACCCGGCCATGACCGTCGGCTCCCAGCAGCATCGGGTAGGACACCATCGCCTGGCTCGTGCCGCCGATAACCCGCCGCCAGTCGAGACCGGCCAGGTCGACCAGCCGGGCGCTGCCCGGGCCACCGGACCCGTCGGCCACGAACGCCCCATGCGTGGCCTGGTAGGAAGCAGGGCCGAGTCGGTGGCCATCGCTGATCACCGGGGTATCCGGGGTCCCGTGACGGCCGTAGTAGCTGCCGTTGACGACCAGCGACGCCCCGGTGGCCGCCATCCAGTCACCGACGTCCCGGTCGCCGGCCGGGCGATTGAGCACACGGAACCGGTAGCGGGTCGGATCGATCCGGCTGAGCAGCAGGGCGTCCACGGATTGCCCGCCGACCCGGACGGGCAGCTCGGCGACCTCGAACCCGGTGGCGACCTGGCGCCAGCGCACCGGCTCGGGCGCATCCGGCGTGCGCTGCCCGGCCAGCGACAAACGGATCCCCGGGGACAGCCGGGAGTCGTCCGGAGCGACGTCGCCCCACACATTGGCGCCGCGGCGCAGCATGACGTTGACGGCGTACCAGCCGCCCTTCCCGTATGCGATCCCCACCGCCACTGACGCGACCAGGACGGGAGACAAGGCCAGCGCGACAATCCACCGCCACCGTCGCAGGATTTTGGTCCGGGTCATGCGAGTTATGATGCTTGCCGCTTACAGCCGGTTCGGTGCACCGTGCCGAACGCGTCCGCCCCATTCCTGCTGTGGCCGAGGTCCGGCGGATGAAACCGATGGCCCTCATCGCCGCCGAACTCGCCAAGGTGGATCTGACGCTGGAGGGGACGGCTGCGGAAGCCAGGCTCGGCATTGGGGTGGTCATCAGCACATGACCGTCCTCGTCCATCACCTATAGAAGGCCGCGTGTCGCGGTAGCGAGCAGGGCGTCGTCGACACCGCCGAGCTGGGCTGCGGTGTTATGGCAGGCGTCGGCGCGGCGATCAACGCCGGGAACGTGGGGCGCGGCGACTCGGTCGCGCTGGTGGGCGTGCCGATGCCGGAGATGAAGCTGGAACTGCCGTTGCTGGACGGTCGAACGCGGGGGCCGCGCGGGTGCCGAGGCCGAGCTGCGGCGCGCGTTGAAGGACGCGCTCGAGCAGCTTGGCGCCACCGCCGAACGCGCCCGCGCCGCCGACGCACGCGTGCAGACTCTCGAGGGCGCGGTCCGAGCCGAGTAGCCTGCACACGCGCCGTGCGCGACGACAGCGGCGGGACCCCATCCTGGCGCCCCGACACCCGTTGGCTGATCCCGGGGGCGGATGGTGGCTGCCGCAGCTCCGCGCTGGAGAGTGGCCGCGCAGGACGCGAACGTTGAACTACTAGCGACTGCGACCGGGTCGGCGCCCGGGGAGCTTTGGTGGCGCACTAGGGACGCACCCATTTCAGCGTCCCGCCCTGCGCGACCAACGGCGACTCACGCACGACCAGACCCGGGCGACGTCCTCACTTTTCGACCGGCCCCCGCTCGCCGGTGAGGTCCTCGCCCACGGCCGGGGTCCGCAAGATCCTCCGGCGACCTCGCCTGACCGCATCGAGCCGTTCACTCGATGCGGGCGTCCCCTGCCATGACCGGCGGGTGATACTCGCGAAGTGGGGACCATGGGGCCTGGGGACGATCAGCGGCATCTGATGCGCGAGGGAGTGCGTGCGCGCGTCGTTCGGCTGGCGCGGACGACGGGGGACACGGGACGCCGCTTGTCCTCCCCGGTACTGCTGGCGGTGCTGTCGGCGGGTGCGTTCGGGCCACTGCTGACCTCAGGGCTGGGTGCGGCGGCGGTGACGGCCGCGGGGATCGGCGCGGTCACGGCGGTCGGCGGGAACGTGCTGACCGATGTGGTGAAGGACGGGTTGGCGCGGCTCGCGGACACCGAGGGGGAGCCGTCGCGCGAGGATCTGGAGACGGAACTGGAGCGCCGGATCCAGCAGGTCCTTGAGGACGGCGGGGAGAGGGCGGAGGAACTCCGGGCCGATCTCGCCCGGGTGCTGCGCGAGGTCGGCGTGGTCGGTGCCGCGATCGAGGCCGCGATCCGCACCGGAGACCACGAACTCCAGGGGCGGCTGGCCGCAGGGCTGGCCGCACTGGGGGAGGAGTTCGCCGAGTTCACCTTCCTGCTGGGCGACCTGCGCGTCCAGTTGGGGACGATCCGTGAGGGCCTCGACCAGCAGAGCGCCGAACTGCAGGCTGCGGTGGACCTCGGATACCGGCAGGCCGTCGACACCCGGCGGCTGATGGGGCTGGTCGAGGTGATCGAGCGGCGCACCCGCACGGAAGACGACCCCGCTCCCACATGGCCCGGGTGGAGCGGCGGCGCCCCGTACCGGGGGCTGCTGCCCTTTCACCAGAGCGACGCCCCGATCTTCTACGGGCGGGAAATGCTCACCACCCGGCTCGTCAGCGCCCTGGCGCGGCGGCCGGTCGGCGCCGGGCCGCTGGTGGTGACCGGCGCGTCCGGCGCGGGCAAGTCGTCCCTGCTGCGCGCGGGACTGCTTCCGGCGATCAGCAGGGGCGAACTCTCGGAGGCAGCCCGCGACTGGCCCCAGCGTGTCGTCGACGGGCCGGCCGGCTCCCCACTGGCGAGACTCGCCACCGCCCTGGCCGGACTGGCGGGTCTCGGCGCTCCCGCGGTGCTGCGCAGCCTCGTCGACCATCCCGATCAGGCCCACCTGCTGGTCGGCCAGGCCGTCGAGGCCGACGCGCTCCGCCGCGACCTACCCGGTTCCGCGGCGGCCGACGGCAGGCTCATCCTGATCATCGACCAGTTCGAGGAACTTTTCCGCCTCGACGCCGGGGACGGCGGCCGCGAGCGGGCCGAGGCGGAACGGGCGGCGTTCATCACGGCCCTGCACACCGCCGCGACCGCGCCGCCGCGCGCCGGTGGCGTCCCCGCCGCCATGGTCGTGATCGCGGTACGAGGCGACTTCATCGACCGATGCTCCGAAGACCCCCGGCTCGCCGCCGCGATCCAGGCCGGTCCTTTCGTCGTCGGCCCGATGTCGGCCGCCGAACTGCGGCACGCCATCAACGGCCCCGCCGACGCCGCCGGTCTGAGCATCGAGGCCGGACTGGTCGACACCATCCTCGGCGAGCTGAGCACGCCCGCGGGGCGCCTCGGCCCGGGCGTCCTGCCGCTGCTCTCGCAGACCATGCTCACGATCTGGGAGAACCGCGAGGGCGATCGGCTCACCAGCCGCGGCCATGCCCGCACGGGCGGCGTGTCCCAGGCCGTGGCCACCAGCGCCGAGACCGCCTTCGCCGAGCTCACCCGCGAGCAGCGGACGCTCGCCCGCCAGGTGTTCCAGAACCTGACCGCCGTCTCCTCCGACGGCCACCTGAGCCGCCGCACCCTGGCGCGAACCGTCCTCCGGAGCGCGCACGGCGGATCGGACGGCGCCGACATCGACCGGATTCTGGAGGTCTTCGCCCGCCGGCGGCTCATCGTCGTCGACAGCGAGAACGTCCAGATCTCCCATGACGCCCTGCTGCGCGCGTGGCCGCGGCTGCGCCATTGGCTGGACGCGGACATCACCGATCACGCCCTGCGCAGCCAACTCCTCGACGACGCCGGAGTCTGGCGCGACCATGAGGAGAACGGGTCGTACCTGTACCGCGGACTCCAGCTCGTGACGGCCCGGCAGGCGGCGTCCCGCTGGGCCGAGGACCAGGAGCGCTACCCGCCGCTGCCCGCCGTCGCCGCGGAGTTCCTCGCGAGGAGCGGCCGCGCGGCCCGGTGGGCGGCCCGGCTGCGCCGCGGCACCGCCGTCGGCCTCGTGCTCCTCGCCGCCACCGCCATCGGAGCGGCGGGTGTGGCCGGCCGGAACTCTCGCAACGCCGAACGCCAGCACTCCATCGCCCTGTCCCACCAGCTCGCCGCCCAAAGCCTCGCCGCCGAGCCCGTCGTGGCGCGGCAACTCGCGGCCGCCGCCTGGCGTGTGGCCCCCACGCCCGAGGCCGGCAGGGCCATCACGTCCCTCCTCGGCCAGCAGCGCACGACCCTGGTCGGTCACACCGGACCGGTGCACGCGCTGGCGTTCAGCCCGGACGGCCGGCTGCTCGCCAGCGCGGGCACCGACACGACACTGCGGCTGTGGGACCCGGTGACCGGTGACCCCGTCGGCCGGCCGATGAGCGTCGGCGGCCAGATCTACGGGGTCGCGTTCAGCCCGGACGGCCGGGTCGTCGCCACCGGAGGAGCGGGGAACTCGGTCCGGTTCTGGGATCCGGAGACCGGCCGCTCGACCGGCCGGCCGACGGCCAGGGCCGGCGCATGGGTCACCGGAGTGGCCTTCAGCCCCGACGGCCGGCGCGTGGCCACCGCGAGCCAGGACGGCATGGTCGAGCTCTGGGACCCCAAGACCGGCCGTGTGGTCGGCGTACCGTTGCGGGACCCCGCGGCCCGCTCCCAGGGCATCCTCGCCTACAGCTTCCCCGAGGGGCTGAGCTCGGTGGCCTTCAGCCCGGACGGCCGAATGGTCGCGGCCGGCTCGAACAACGGCACGGCAGGGATGTGGGACACCGGCACCGGTCGCTTCATCCGAAGAGTCAAGCACGGTTCCGCCATCACCTCGGTCGCGTTCAGCCCGGACGGCCACCGGCTGGCCACCGCGGGCTATGACGGCGTCGTCCGGCTCTGGGACCCGCGGACCGGCCGCGCGACCGGAAACCCGCTCACAGGCCATGCCGACGAGGTGACCGGGGTCGCGTTCAGCCCGGACGGCCACCGCATCGCCACCGCGGACGGCAACGGCACGGTGTGCCTGTGGGACCCGGACACCGGGCGCATCACCGGAACTTCGCAGACCGGTCACACCGGCGACCGGTACACCGAGTCCTACTACCCGGGTCTCGTCCAGGCGGTGGCGTTCAGCCCGGACGGCCGGCGGCTGGCGACCGGCGGCGTCGACACGACGATCCGGTTCCTGGACGCCCTGCCCCGGCGCTCGTCCGACACGACGCTCACCGGCTACCGCGCCGTCGTCGGCGGGCTGGCCTTCGCCGCAGACGGCAGGACTCTCGTCACCGGGGCCGGCGACGGCACCGTGAACCTGTGGGACGGCCGGACCGGCTACCGTGCCGGAAAACCGCTGACCGGCCACAAGGTCATGGTCACCGCCGTGGCCGTCAGCCCGGACGGCGCCAAGGTCGCCAGCGGCGACTACGACAGCAAGACGATCCTGTGGGACCGCAGGACCGGCCGCCGGATCCGCGCATGGAACGGTGCGGAGGACACGGTCACCCAGCTGACCTTCAGCCCCGACAGCCGGTTCCTGAGCGTCGCGAACGGCTGGCAGACAAGGGTGTGGAGCGTCGACCCGCCGAAATACCTGCTCGGGGTGCCTCCACGCGACCACAAGTACCCTCCGACATGGGGCGGTCTCAGCCCGGACGGGCGCCTGCTCGTCAGCACCGAAGGCAACGGCACCGTCCGGCTCTGGGATCCGCGCACCGGCCGTCCCACGGGCATACTGACGGCCGGGACGCGCAGCAGGGCCGACACCGCCGTGTTCAGCCCGGACGGCCGGCTCCTCGTCATCGGCGCGGCCGACGGCACCCTGCAGTTCTGGAACCTGCGCACCCGCCGCCCGGTCGCCGCGCCGGTCCGCGCCTCCGACGGGGGCGTGCGAGCACTCGCC
This sequence comes from Actinomadura sp. RB99, assembly GCF_014706005.1. Taxonomy (NCBI): domain Bacteria; kingdom Bacillati; phylum Actinomycetota; class Actinomycetes; order Streptosporangiales; family Thermomonosporaceae; genus Actinomadura; species Actinomadura sp. RB99. The sequence continues at coordinate 8,776 of NZ_JABMCA010000121.1, forward strand.
TTCAGCCCGGACGGGCGGCTCCTGGCCAGCGCCGGAGCCGACCCCGACAACGCGATCCGGCTCTGGGACCCGCGGACCATCCACCGGCTCGGCGCTCCGCTCACCGGCCACACCGGCCGGATCGACGCGCTGGCGATCAGCCCGGACGCGAGGACGCTCGCCAGCTCCAGCGATGACCACACGGTGCGGTTCTGGGACCTCGCTCTCCACGTCGACCCCGTCCGCAGCATCTGTACGAGATTCGGTCCCCTGCCCGCCAAGTCGTGGAAGAGGTTCGTGCCCAACGAGCCGATGCCCGACGCCTGCCCGAAGCCCTCCCACCCCTGACTGACCCCAGTGAAGTAGCGGTTCCAATGTAACCGGGAGACGACGCGCGCCCGCCCGTCGCGCCTGGTCGATACACGAGCGAGCGGCGATATCGCCCTCGATCGCCGCAATGGTCAGGTCTTTGAAACGCGATGACAGTGGCTTCCGTTCGGGGAAGCTGGACGGATCGGTCGATGCGTCGAAGCATCGCACCGGGCAGCGGGCGAGGCCAGTACGCCCCCCAAGTGGAACGTGCTGACCGCGTGGCGCCTTTTCTTCGCGTCAGACACAACGGTCAACTAGTTCGTGCAACCGGACCCTGAACAGATCAACGGTGGTCTGGTGGTCCGGATACACGCGACGCCCGGTCTCATCCGGAAAACCGCTGTTGACGAAGCCGCTCACGGTCCACATGACGCACCAGGCGAGGAACTTGAGATCCAGGGAGCCGGTGATCCTCGGCCAAGAATCCGGCGTCATGAAGGTCATCAGTGGAGGTGGGAACTCTTCTTCGGGCGAAAAGGGAAGCTCCGACGCGTCCTTGAGCCCTCTCTGCCACCATATAGACGCGAATTCTGGATGATCAATGACGAAGTCAAAGAAGGCGTCGACCAGGCTGTGGAGTCCTGCGACACCGCCATCGCCGACCTTCACGGCGAGCTCCAGACGCTCCATCTCCATGGCGTGAAGGCGGCGGAGGACCGAGTGATAGAGCTCCCCTTTTCCTGCTTTCAGGAGAATCGAGTCTTCCGCGCGGTGCCCGGCCGCTTCTTTCACCATGCTCAGGGTCGTCGCGTCGTAGCCCAACATTGAGAACAACCTGGCTGCCGCGACCAGAACCCGCTCATCGCCGGAGCCCATCGGCGTGTTCAAGATCACCACCCCCAAGCACTCTCGCCTCGTACCCGTCGCTCGAGTCCGGCTACACCACTCAAAGGGAAAGAAGCGCCCTCGAATAGGTCACGATCAAACAAATGATCGCCCCGGCGTGTGGGGTAGACGGGCGGCGTCGATTCTCTCGGTGACCTGCATGACATCTGCGGCTGCTTGGGCGCATGGCAGTGGCCGCGGGACCCTGACGGGACCCGCGGCCACTCGCGCACGTGGTCTTCAAGAGCAGCGAAGCGCGGTCAATGGTCAGGGGATCCGGACGGTGGTGGTGAGGGGCAGGTCGGTGGACGAGGAGCCGACCTGGACGGTGCGGTCACCGGTGCCGCGGACCCAGTTCTGCTTGGCCGTGGACCAGGAGGACAGGTCGCGGGCCGTGATGTGCAGGGTGACGGTCCGGGAGGCGCCGGGCGGCAGGGTGATCCGGTCGAACCCGGCCAGCTTCCGCTTGACCTGCTGGATGGAGGAGGGCAGGTCGAGGGAGGGGCCGAGGTACACCTGCGGCACGGCCGCCCCGGCGCGGTGTCCGGTGTTGTGGACGGTGAGCCGCACGTCCAGGCCGCCGTCGCGGGCGGCGGTGGTCCGCAGGCCCGAGTTGGCGAACGTGGTGTAGGAGAGCCCGTAGCCGAAGGGGTAGAGCGGCGCGACGTTCTGGCTGGTGTACCAGCGGTAGCCGGACTGCAGCCCAGCTCCGACCACGCCGACGACCGCTGACGCCCCTGAGGCTGCAGCGCGGTTTGCCGTAGATGTCCATCACCGCTGGTTCTTCCTGTGGATCAGGCTCGGACTTCGTGCGCTCAGGGGGAGTAGTTCGGCGGCCATCGGTGGCTCCGGGTGGGTGGCGCGAGGTGACCAGCCATGGCTTCCTGCCTGGACGGGACGTAGCGCATGGCGGTGCGGGGTTCTAGCACCGGGTCTTACCCATGATGAGCTGCATCGGAAGACGCCGGCATCATCTCTGCCGTCGTCAACACCGCGCAACAGATCGGCGGCTCGATCGGCACAGCGCTGTCGAACGCCATCGCCGCTGGCGCCGCTTGGGTCTACCTCGCCGCCCATCCGGACATGCCGTCGGCACGGCCCACGGCAACACCGTCGCCTGCGCCTGGGCGGCCGGGGTCCCTACTGGCGATGGCGGTCATCGTGGCCATACTCGTCAACTCTCGCCGGGCCAACCCACGCCACGCAATCGGGCCGAAGTAGATGAAAACACCGCCGAGAAAGCAAGACGAGCGTGAGAGAGCCGGATTCGATCCACGCGAACGCCCCACATCTGGACAGACATCAACCGCAGGTCGCGGCTATATCCGACCGAACCCAACCCACTATCCGATCCGGTTACCTGCGGACACGATATGTGGACAGAGAGTTACACTTGCGCGGTCGGCGCAGTGCACGAGAGGCGTCGTAGTTTCAGGCAGGGCAGATCATCTGGTCTCAATCGTCATGGCCCGAACCTCAAGGAGTGTTCATGAAGCTCTCTCCTCGCCCAGTGCGAGCCGCCTTGGCGGCAGCGTCAGGTGTTGCCCTGACCATGACGGCCTTCTCGGGTCCGGCTCACGCCGAGTTCGGGCGCGTCCTGGATGTGCGTCAGGCGGGTGCGGACGCGTTTGCCGCTCCTCCCTGCGGGTTCTTCCGCTACAGCGTCCGCGCGTCCGAGTTCGCGGCGTACAACCACTGCGGTCCGACGACGGTGCGGATACACGTCGACGTCAGAGGGGGCGGTAGCGCGAATGACTATCACCTCTGTGTCAGCCCTGGCCGCACCCAGCTACCGGGCGCAGGTCCGAACTATCTCAACGCGTACTACATCGGCGGCGCCGGCTGCCGGAGCGGGGAGCGCACCGGTCACACCCGCCACTGAGTCTTGATCCACTGCGCGCGGGTGATGCTCGCCGACCACGACCGACGCCGCGCTACCACTGCCGGCGCGGACCGCTGGCTCCACCTGGGACGAACTCGCCGCCGTGCTGGACCTCAGCCCCGACACCGCCGCACGCCTTTACCGCGCACGGTGACCAGCATGTCCGAATCGCGTTCACGCTCCGACTGTCGCCCACAGGATGGCGCATCAAGATCGACCCAGGTTCTCCGACAGGCACTCCGGCGGGGGCGGGTCTCGGCCCCGGGTGCAAATGGCGTGACTTGCGCTGACGACTCCGCCTTGGGGTTCAGGGCAGCTATGGGGAATAGGGCGGCGGATCACCGCGGCCAAGGCCTCGCCGAGGCCGCGCTCGCAGACAGCGCCGCGATGGCCGACCGGCTGCGCCTCGACCTGCGTCTTCGTGTCGAGCCCATAACGGACGACGACACCTGCTTGCTCGAACTCATCGACTAGTACGAACGGCATGGGTTCCGATTGGAGCCGGTCGTCAGTGAGGGACGGGTGCCACATCGCCCATACGCCTCTCCTGGGCGTCCCGCGGCGGCCCGAGGAGTTCGCCTCACCGGACGCGGATCTCAGCTTCCGGCCGTGCGGCGGACATACAGGGTGAGCTTGACGCTCCCGAACCACCTTGAGTCGGTCGCCCGGAAACCCTTGTCGTTCTTGAGGATCGCGAGATCGCGCGGAGACGCGGCGCTGCGGTACCGGTGGTCGTGCGGGGGTATCTGGACGAGCCAGACCCGGGACTCGGTTGCCAGAGCGGACCGGAAAGAGCCGGGCTGCAAGTTCGTCTCGTGGTCTTGCAGGGCCGTCGCGTTCAACCGGGCGAAGGCGCCGGCGTAGGCGGTCGCGAAGGCCCGCCGGTCCGCGGGCAGGTACAGGACCGCATCCCCCGGGTGCGAGTGCTGCCGCAAGGTGGCGGCCAGGGAGCGGAGGTCGTCTGGACGGCTCCGCGGCCCACGCTCGGCGAACTGGGCGGGGAGCGTCGCCAACGCCAGAACCACCAGGACGGTGACTGCGGACGCCACAGCCAACCACGGACGGCCGGCAGACAGCCGCACGGCCGCGGTGTCCAGCGCTACCCCGCCCAGCAGCGCCAGGGCGCAGACTGAGTAGAGGATGTAGCGAGGGTGATAGACGGGATGGACCTGCGACACACTCCACACCAAGGTGAACGGTACGCACATCCACGGGACGGTCAGCGCGGCGGCGTTGCGATGGTCGCGGGCGAGCAGCAGCGCAGTCCCCACCACGACGGCCACCACCACCGCGAGCAGCAGCAGCACATGTCCATCACCGGTGACCCACAGGCCGAGGTCGTAGAGCGCCCTGGGCCCGGGGCGCTGTAACCAGGACACCTGAGCGGCCTCTTGACCGTGTGCGACCACTACGAGCGGTGACACCAGGACCATCGCCGCCAGAGCGGCCAACCCCCAGCTCGCGCGGTGGCGACGCCGCCACTGGGGATGCCTCCACAGGCCGGCGGTCACGGCGTGGGCGGGTAGGAGGAAAAGCGCGTAGAGATGAAGCCAGCCCAGCAACCCCATCGTCCCGGCGTACGCGGCGTACCACCTGATCTGGGGACGCGCATCCTCCAGCGCCCGGAGCAGGAAGTACGCGGCCAGGACGGCGCCCGCGCTGACCAGCGCATACTGGCGGGCCTCCTGACCGTACCGGCTGGTGATCGGCAGCAGGCCGTACAGCAGGCCGCCGTAGAGACCGGCCTTGGGCGAGTACAGCCGCCTGCCGACGGCGGCGATCCCCAGAGCGGCCAGGCCGGAGGCCACCGCCGAAGGCGTCCGGGTGATCACCTCGCTCGTCCCCAGCCCGGTCACCAGGTGCATCAGCAGGTAGTACAGGCCGTGGACCGCATCGATGCGGGAGGTGAAGCTCGCTATCGTGCCCAGCCCGCTGTGCCCCACGACGACGCTGACCGACTCGTCACGCCAGTACGAGGGCACGCCGATCCGCCACATGCACGCACAGAGCGTGACCACCCCCGGAATCACGAGGTCCGGCCACGCCGCGGCAAGGCGCCCCGCACTGCCCGGCAGCGCGATGGTCGTGCTCTGAGTGCCGGTCGACGCCATGCCTCACCCCCCGTGGACCGAGTCGAGGACGTCGGGGTGGTCTTCACCATTTGTCACGACCTCTAACCGAACGTGTGGTGAGAGGTTCGAGGGACGCCCGTCAGGGCGCGCGCACTCGCGGATGTGCCGGGTGCGATCCCGACGGCATGGTGGCCAGGTTCAATGCGACCCGCGTCCCGCTCCGGAGGCGCGCGCCCGAGCGGGACGGCGTCGAAAGATGTTCGCCGGGCGGTCAGCCGAGTGGGAGAGTGGCCACGAAGGCCGCTCTTCCCCCAGTTTCAGGTCGTCGTCCGGGGATCCGGCGAGCCTGCGGGCCAGTACGAAACCTGGGGCCTGTTTCAAAGTTGATCAGGCCATTCGTTGATGGCGGCAATGTGGAGTGTGGCCGGGCAGCGGACGGCGAGCTGGTCGAACCTGGCGGCGACCGGCGCGATGGTGTTTGGGCCGGTTGATGCCGCGCTCCACGGCGTGGCGCTGTCGGTAGTCGACCGGATCGAACTTGGGCGGGCCGGCCATCGCGGGCCCCGCCACGCAGCCGGTGGCCGGCCGGTTCGGGGATCGTGGCCGCGATGCTCTGCCGCCGCAAGTGAGCTCGGATCGCCTTGGAGGAGTACACCTTTCCCCGCGCACCGTTCGGGCCTGGTGCGCGGGTGCCCGCTGCCGATGCGGACGAGCCGGATCCCGGCCATGACGGCCTCGAACTGGGTGCGTCGCTCCGCTGCCGGTCTGCTGGGAGGCTCGGCCTGTTTCTTGCCGCGGCAGCGAGCTCCGGCCGCGTGCTGGTGGGCGCACAGGACGGTGGAGTCCACCCCGACCTGCCAGCCGATCAGCCCGGTGACGTCGGCCTGTGCTTGCAGCCGGGGCGGGATGTTCGCCCCCGGCGCCGTCGCGTTGCCGACGGCGGAACAGCGAGTAAACCGCTTGCTAGGAGCCGTAGGGGCGGGCACGTTCCGCCAGGGGCGGTCAGTCCGTGTCGTGGACGTCACCCGGGTCGAAGCCGATCTCTTTGCCGTCGTAGGGCGGGGCCTGGCTGACACTCTGAGTCGGTGAGCCGAGCAACGTGTTGACCAGGCCGACGAGTCCGCCCAGGCCGTAGAAGATCCCGGTGTAAACGCGTTTGTGGATGTCGTCCCCGGCGGAGTCCGTGAAGATCAGAATCTCGGACCAGATGGAGATCACCAGGGCGACGAGCGACACGATCGCGGGGATGAGCCCGTCGAGCGACGTTCCACCGTGGCGCGCGTTTCGAGTCGCCATCGAACGACCTCGATGATGGTCGGTGACCGGTTCAGTCCAGTGTCCCAGCCCCGGTGGCCGCCTTCAAGGTTCGGCGGACGCCCTGTCCGGCACGAAGCGGCGGCCGGGCGGATCACCATCGGCGCCGGGGCGCAGGCGCCAAGCCCGTGAAGCTCGGCGGCTCATCCCGGGGTCAGTCGGTTTCGGCATTCGGCCCCCGCCGACCACTGCGAGCAGGTCGCCAGCTCACGTCCGTTCGCAGCGGACCACACCGGTCCATGTTGTTGCCGCTGCTGGTCAGGGTGCAAGTGCCGTCCGGGCTGAACGCGAACACCGGGCCGTTGTAGCGGGTGATGACGAGTTCGAGCGGGTGATCCGCGTGGATGGGGGCGCCGGGGTGGACGGCTTTAGCCGTGGGCCTGCACGGGGCAGGGTGGCGGTTTAGGTGGCGATGTCGGGATCGGCATGCCCCATGAGCTGGCCGGAGACCTGGCTGGTCAAGGGGCGGGGAGCGTGGGGCCGGGGCTGGTGAGCGCGGGCGTTGACTTCATCAGGACGCAGCGGATCGCCTGGGCGTGTAGATGAGTGGTGTGGGTGTAGTCGCTGGTCAGGTCGGGCAGACCTGCGGTGGTGATGCGTAGGTACAGCCGGATGAGCAGCGGGTACCAGGTCCTCTTGGCGGTCGGCTTGGGGCAGATGCCAGGCTAGGTTGCCGGGCAGGTACGGATCGGCGGCGGGGATGTCGATCCAGTCGTTGGGGTGGCGGTTCTGGTAGCCCGTCGGCAGGGCGGAGTGTGCGACCCGCAACTGCGCCTGGCACGACCCCTTGGGAGCACCTCCGGCCTGGCGGGTTCGGGGCGAACTGCATCGCCGTCCGCAACGCGCTCCGTCACTGGCCACCGGCAGGGCGTCGCAGTGAAGCGGAGTCCTGATCAGAAGCTCGATTGGAGTGCTGGTGGGCGTGGCCGTGGCCGACTGCGGAGCCCGGCGCCGGGATGGCCTGAGCAGTGGGGTCGGTGGGCGGCCGTTCCGCGGGCCCCGGCCAGAGGACTAGGTGTACTGATCACGAACGTTGTTGACACCGGTGGGTGTCTGGTGAGCGAGGAAGACCTCCGATGTGGTGGAGGTGTCTAGGTCCACACCACAGCGGAGGTCTTCGTGCCCCACCGTAACGCC
>NZ_JABMCA010000122.1:0-16154 GCF_014706005.1 Actinomadura sp. RB99
CTGCCGCCGCCGCGCTCGCGGCGGGCGGCGCCGGGGCCTACACGGCCGCCTCCTCCGGGGGCGGCGGCGCGCAGGCGCGGACGGACCTGCGGGTGCGGCCCGTGTCGGTCGTCCGGACGACCGGCCATCCCGCGACGCGCGTCACGGCGAGCTACCCGCAGCTGAGCGGGCTGCCCGCCGCGGTGCTGGCGAAGGCCAACGCGGCGGTCCGCGAGCCCGCCGAGAGCTGGGCGCGGAGGGCCGGCCAGGAGCTGGCCGCCTTCACCGGCACCGGCGACCCGCCGACCCCCTACACGGGCAAGGTGACCTACGAGGTGGGGCTGAACGGGCCGAAGCTGTTCTCCGTCCGCTACTCCTACAGCGGGACTGTCCTGACCAGGAACACGGCCCTGGCGCAGATGGTCACGGTCGACCTGACCACCGGGCGCGCGGTGCCGCCCCGCGACTTCTTCCGGGCGGACGCGCTCACGACGGCGAGCACCCGCGCCTTCACCCGCCTGCTGATCGAGTACGGGCCCGGCGGCGGCTCCCTGTGCGAGAACGAGCCGGCGGGTCCGGACACCGGTGCCGTCACGCCCGCGATGATCAGGGACGGCAACGTCCAGGTGCTGCCGACGCGCAAGGGGATCGACTTCTACCCGCCGGAGCCCGCGCTGGGCTACAGCATGGCCTGCGGACGGGCCTGGCGGGCGTTCAGCGTGCCGTACCGGCGGCTCGGCCCGTTCATCCGCCCGGACGTCTTCCGCGCGGCGGGCGTCGCCGTACCGTCGCCCTGACGCCCCGGACAGGGGAAGGCCCCCGCTCGCGGGGGGAGCGGGGGCCTTCCATGGTGCCGGCCGGGAAGCCGGGGGATCGCCCGGCCGGAGGGGGCCGGTCAGAAGCTGCGGCTGCGCCGGCGTCCGCCCCAGCGGCCGCCGCCGCGGCTGTTGAGCGAGGTCAGCGCGGCCACGCCGATCGCGGCGATCACCACCGCGAAGATGAGCGCGATGACCCAGCCGGCGCCGAGCGCGGAGGCGATCGCGCCGCCGAGGATCGCGCCGACGATGCCCACGCCGATCGTCAGCAGGATGCCGATCGGGTTGCGGCCGGGCACGATGAGCCGTGCCAGCGCCCCGACCACGGCACCGGCGATGATGAACCAGAGGATCGTCAGCATCTCAGTCAGTCCGTTTCGTTTCCGGGGGGCCGGAAGATCCGGCCCGTTGGTCGCCAACCGGTATGCCCGTTCCTCCGGAAACAAACAAAATCTTCGTCAAGACGCTTGCCGACCTGCCGGGACATCAGCTACAGCAGCCGACCGGACGCGCCGCGTGACGGCCCGCGCGCGGCCACCGAACCTCGCAGGGTCACCGGCGCACGCGCGGTCACGGCTCACGCGTACTGGGTGCCGAAGCCCACGCCGCGGCGCTCGTCCTCGGCGATCTCCAGGTAGCCGACCCGCTCGGCGGGCACGACGACCCGCCCCGCGCGCCGGTCCTTCAGCACGAACACCCCGCGCGGCTCCGCCAGCGCGCCGGCGAGGGCCTCCTGCACCTCGTCGGCGGACTGGTCGGTCTCCACGACGATCTCCTTCGGCACGTTCTGCACGCCGATCCGAACCTGCACGCGCTGCTCCCCTCGTCGGTCCCGTCCCGGCACCCGCGGGACGGTCCTTCGATGGTCGCACGGAGACCGGCGGATCGGCCGTCCCGCCGCTTCGCCGCGAGTGAAACGCGGCGGTCAGCCCTGCTCGCCGGTCCGCGGGAAGCCGGAGATGCCGCGCCAGGCGAGGCGGGCGATGATCTTCTCGGCGGTGTCCTTGGGGATCGCGCGGTGCTGCGACAGCCAGAACCGGGCGCTGACCTCGGCCATCCCGACCAGGCCCATGCCGAGCAGGTGGGCCTCGTCGCTGGCGGCGCCGGTGTCCTCGGCGATCACCTGGGCGATCATCTCGGCGCACTGCTGGTTGGCGCGGTCGACGCGGGCCCGGACGGGCGCCACGTTGCGCAGGTCCGACTCGAAGACCAGCCGGTACGCCTCGCCGTCGCCGGCCACGAAGTCGTAGAACGCCTGCATGCTCGCCTGCACGCGCAGCTTGTTGTCCGTGGTGGACTCCAGCGCGTCGCGCACGGTCTTCACCAGCGCCTCGGCGTGCTCGTCCAGCAGGGCCAGGTACAGCTCCAGCTTGCCCGGGAAGTGCTGGTAGAGCACGGGCTTGCTGACGCCCGCGCGCTCGGCGATCTCGTCCATCGCCGCCGCGTGGTACCCCTGCGCGACGAACACCTCCTGGGCCGCGCCGAGCAGTTGCCTGCGGCGCGCCAGCCGCGGCAGGCGCGTGCCACGGGGGCGTGCGTCCGGGGTAGCCGTCACCACACTCTCCGATCACCAGATCAGTGCGACGGTAGAGGGTGTCCGTCGCGGGGAAACAATCCCACCATCCTACGCGCCGGTAACCTCGTGGGTCACTAACAAAGACCACCGACGTTCCTCGCGCGCGCAGGTCAGTGTATTTCCGGCGGCGGACCGCCGCAGCCGGACGCGTCGTCCGCCGGACCCGGACGGACGCTCCGGTGCGGCGGCCGCGGGCCGCCGGCGGTCAGCGGTAGTCGTCCTCGTCGAGCGGGATCTCCCGGTGCTGCTCGGCGGCGTCGGCCTCGTTGACGTCCATCGGCAGCTGCGCCGCCCACTCGGTCGTCTCCTCGCCGTCCTCGCCCTCCTCGCCGAGGTCGGCCCGCTGCTCGGCGGTGTCGGCCTCGTTGGCGTCCTCGGGCAGCGGCTCCCGCTCCAGGTCGTCGGTCTCGCTCATCACGCGTCCTCCTCGGAAGGGCCCATCGGAAGGTCCGTCACAGGCGGCCGGCCAGTTCCCGCAGCGGCGCCTCCACGGACTCGCCGTAGGTCGGGAACGCGTGCACGACGTCGGTGAGCACGCTCAGCGGCGTCTCCGCGCGGATGGCCAGCGCGATCTCGCTCATCCACTCCTCAGCGTAGAGTCCGGCGGCGGCGGCGCCGATCAGCAGCCCCCGGGAGCGGTCGGCGTACAACTCGACCCGGCCGCGATCGTCGGCCTCGACCGCCGCCCGCGCCGTCGCGGCGAGGTCGTACCCGGCGGTGAGGAGGTCTATTCCGAGTTCCTCCGCCTGCTTCGGGGAGATCCCGACCGCGTAGACGGTGGGGGTCGTGTACACGACCCGGGGGATCGCGCGGTAGTCGGCCGCGCGGTGCTCGCCGAGCAGGTTGGCCAGGACGAGCCGCGCCTGGTAGCGGGCGGCGTGCGTGGTGCGGGCGACGCCGGTGACGTCGCCCGCCGCCCACACGTCGCCGGACGTCGACGGGACCCGGCACGTCTCGTCCACCGGCACGCCGTGGCCGGGCGACGTGGCGACGCCGAGGGTCTCCAGGCCGAGCCCCTCGACCCGGGGGCGGCGCCCGGCGGCGACCAGGATCCGGTCGGCGTCCAGCGTGCCGCCGTCCGACAGCCACAGCCGCAGCCCCGACTCCTTGCGCTCGACGTGGCTCAGGCCGGCGCCGAGGCGCAGGTCGACGCCCATCCGGCGGAGCGCGTCGGCGAGCACCTCCCCGGCGAACGGCGCCTCGGCGGTCAGCAGCCGCCCGGACGCCTCGACCAGCGACACCTGCGAGCCGAACGCCGCGTACACCTGCGCCAGCTCGCAGCCGACCGGGCCGCCGCCGAGGACGACGAGCCGGCGCGGCAGGTCGGGCACCGACAGGGCGCCGTCGCTCGTCCACAGCGGTACGTCGGCGAGGCCGTCGACGGGCGGGATCACCGGCTCGCTGCCGGTGCACAGCACGAGGTCGCCGAAGCCGTGCTCGGCGCCGTCCACCTCGATCCGGCCGGGCGCGGTCACCTGGCCGCGGCCGCGCAGCACGGTGACGCCCTCCTCGGCCATCCGGGCGACGATCCGCTCGTCGGCGCGGTACCCGGTGAGGGCGTCGCGGCGGGCGACCGCCATCTCCCAGGTCTCCCCGCGCCGCGCCGACAGCAGCAGCGATTTGGACGGGACGCACGCGAAATACCGCGATTCACCGCCGACCAGGCGGTTCTCGACGAGCGCGACGTCGCGCCCGGCGCGGGCGAGGCCGGTCGCGACCAGCTCTCCCGCCGTCCCCCCGCCCAGCACCACGGCGTCGTAGTGATGGTTCTGCGACAACTGATCTTCCTTCCGCACCGGCGGGTGTGTCCCCGCTCACATTGCGTCCCCGTGCTCATGGTGGCGGAAGTCGGCGCCGGAGCGTGGCCGTTCGGACACATACGGCGCCCGAAAAGGGGGAGATCGTGTCGCGGCGGCGGGCCGGCGGGGTCACGGGAGGGCGCGCCTGCGCCCGTCCAGCAGGGGTTCCAGCAGGTCCCCGTGCTTGTCGACCCGGCCGAGCACCTCGTCGGGGGAGAACACCAGGTCGGCGGCGTCCCCGCAGGACTCCAGCTCGTCCCAGGTGATCGGGGTGGACACCGACGGGCTGGACGCGGCGCGCAGCGAGTAGGGCGCGACGGTCGTCTTGGCCGGGTTGTTCTGGCTCCAGTCCACGAAGACCCTGCCCTTGCGCAGCCGCTTCTCCATCTTCGCGACGACCAGGTCCGGATGCTCCGACGCGAGGCGCTGCGCGGCGGCCTTGGCGTACTCCGACGTCCGCGCCGCGTCGTTCGGCTCCTTGATCGGCACGTACAGGTGCAGGCCCTTCTTGCCGCTGGTCTTCGGGTAGGAGTCGAAGCCGTCCTCGGCGAGCACGTCGCGCAGCAGCCCGGCCACCTCGCACGCCTCGACGATCGTCGCGGGCGCCCCCGGGTCCAGGTCGAACACCACCAGGTCGGGGGCGCGCAGCCCGCCGCGCGGGCCGACCTTCCACTGCGGGACGTGCAGTTCCAGCGCGGCGAGGTTCGCGCACCACACGAGCGTCGGCAGGTCGTCGACGACGACGAAGTCCGCCGTCTCGCGGCCGGACGAGCTGCCCGGCGTGGGGATCTCCGCCGTCCGCACCCAGTCCGGTGTGTGCGAGGGCGCGTTCTTCTCGAAGAACTTCCCGCCGTCCACGCCCTCCGGCCAGCGGATCCGGGTGGCCGGACGGTCCTTCAGGTGCGGCAGCATCACCGGCGCGATCCGCGCGTAGTAGTCGATGACCTCGCCCTTGGTGAACTCCGGGTACAGGTTCTTGTCGAGGTTGGACAGGCTGAGCCGGCGGCCGTCCACCTCGACCTGCCGGCCGCTCACCACGGGTGCTCCGGCGCGGGGGTCTCACTGCTCACTCGTGACCTCCAGGGGGTCCTTGTCGTCGCGCAGCCCGCGCCAGGACGGGAAACGGAGGCGGCCGTCCCTGGTGCGGGCGCTGTAGGCGACCTCCCCGACGAGGCGCGGCTCAACCCACTGGGCGTCGCGGGCGTGCTCGCGCGGGACGGCCTCGTCGAACGGGCTGGTCGGGCGGCGCAGCGGCCACAGCGCCTCGTACAGCTCGTCGAGGACCCGGTCGCTGAAACCGGTGCCGACGTGCCCGACGAACCCGAGCCGCCCCTTGGGGTCGTACTCGCCGAGCAGCAGCGAGCCGACGCCGCCCTCCCGGCGTCCCCGGCCGGGCTTCCAGCCGCAGACGACCACCTCGCGGGTCTGGAAGTTCTTCACCTTGCGCCAGAAGTCGACGCGGCGGCCCGGCCGGTACGGGGAGTCCAGCCGCTTGGCGAGCAGGCCCTCCAGGTGCTCCTCGATGGTGAAGGCGAGCAGCTCGTCCACCTGGGTGGTGTCGCCGCCGTGCAGGTAGGGGGGCACCTCGACGGGTCCGCTGCCGGCGAGGTCGAGGCCGTCGAGCAGCGACCGCCGCTCGGCGTAGGGGACGTCGTAGAGCACCCGGCCGTCCAGGAACAGCACGTCGAAGACCACGTACCGGACGGGGACCTCGCGGATCAGCCGGGGGTGCGGCTCGGACACGTGCATCCGCCGCTGGAGGCGCTCGAAGCTCGGCCGGCCCCGCTCGAACGCGACGATCTCGCCGTCCAGCACGACGTCGTGGTCGGGCAGCAGATCGGCGAGCGCGGTGAGCTCGGGGTAGCGCGAGGTCACGTCGTTCCCGCGCCGGCCGGTGGCGCGGACGCCGTCCGGCGACACCTGCGAGACGACCCGGACGCCGTCCCATTTGAGCTCCAGGCCCCAGCGTCCGCCGTCGTCGGGGAGGTCGCCGGTGGCGGCCATCATCGGCTCGACGGGCCATGGCATGGTCATACCGGCGTCTTACCCGATGCCCGCGCCCAAGAAAAGGATCAAGTGCCCGTTATGGCGCAAATCGAACGGGGTTGCGACGCTAAGGGGAGGAGCGGACCGGGCTGGGTAAGGACAACGGCATGCGGAGCATCTGGAAGGGCGCTATCTCGTTCGGGCTGGTGACGATCCCGGTGAAGCTGTACTCCGCGACCGAGCAGCGGGACGTCAGCTTCCACCAGGTGCACCGGGAGGACGGCGGCCGCATCCGGTACAAGCGGGTCTGCACCGTCGACGGCGAGGAGGTGCCGTACTCCGACATCGCGAAGGGGTACGAGCTGCCGAGCGGCGAGATGGTGATCCTCACCGACGAGGACTTCGCCGACCTGCCGCTGACCACCAGTCGCCGCATCGACGTGCTCCAGTTCGTCGAGGAGTCCGAGGTCGACCCGATCTACTTCGCCAAGTCCTATTACCTGGAGCCGGACGCGCAGGGCGCGAAGCCGTACGTGCTGCTGCGCGACGCGTTGGAGAACTCCGACCAGGTCGCCATCGTGAAGGTGGCGCTGCGGCAGCGCGAGTCGCTGGCGACGCTGCGGGTGCGGGGCGGCGTGTTCGTCCTGGAGACGATGCTGTGGCCGGACGAGGTGCGCGAGCCCGACTTCCCGTTCCTGGACGAGGACATCGAGGTCCGCAAGCAGGAGCTGTCGATGGCGTCGTCGCTGATCGACTCGATGGCGGGCGACTTCGACCCGAGCGAGTACAAGGACGCCTACCGGGAGGCGCTCCAGGCGGTGATCGACGCGAAGGTCGAGGGGCGCAAGGTGACCCGGCCGTCCGAGGAGGCCGAGGAGGAGCCCGCGGCGGACCTGCTGAGCGCGCTGCGCGCCAGCGTCGAGGCGGCGAAGAAGAGCCGCGGCGGCGGGGGCGGCGGCAAGGCGGCGTCGTCGTCGGAGAAGGAGACGCCGAAGAAGCCCGCGCCGCGCGGCCGCAAGGCGCCGTCGAAGTCCGGCGGGAAGAAGGAGCCGGCGAAGAGCCGCACCCGCAAGTCGGCCTAGCCCCCGCGGACGTCCGGGCTACTCGATCGGCGCCAGCGTGGGGCGCTTGGCGGTGACCAGGTCGCCGGACGAGCGGCCGCGCAGCCGCCGCCCGACCCACGGGGCCAGGTAGCCGCGCGCCCAGCGGGCGTTCGCCAGCCGCTGCGCGCCCCGGCTCAGCTCCGGCAGCGGCTCCAGCGCCGGCTCGCGCCAGTCGCCGGCGTCCGGGACGCCGAGGGCCTCCAGCATCGCGAGCGCGACGCGCCGGTGCCCCTCGGGCGACATGTGCAGGCGGTCGACGCTCCAGCAGCGCCAGTCGCGCAGGACGTCCATGGACCACTGGTCGACGACGAACGCGCCGCGGCGGGCCGCGATCGCCCGCAGGTGCTCGTTGTAGACGGCGACGCGCCCGCGCGTGCGCCGGATGACGGGGGAGCCGACCGGGTCGACGCCGGTGAACAGCACCGCGTCGGCGCCGGCCGCGCGGATCGCGGCGACGGCCTCGTCCATCCGGGCGGCGAGCGCGTCGATGTCGAGGCCGGGCCGCAGCAGGTCGTTGCCGCCGCCCGACACCGACACGAGGTCGGGCTTCAGGTCCAGGGCGGCGGGGAGCTGCTCGTCGACGATCCGGTCCAGCAGCCGGCCGCGGACCGCCAGGTTGGCGTAGCCGAACCGGGGCGCGCCGGGCCCGTCCGACCGGGCGGCGAGCTCGGCCGCCACCCGGTCCGCCCAGCCGCGCCAGCCTCCGCCGGCGTCCCCGGCGGGGTCGCCGACCCCTTCCGTGAAGGAGTCGCCGATCGCCGCATACCGCGTCCAGAGCATGACCGACATGCTATGTGACCTGCGTTGATCTCCGAACCGTCCGGGATGTGAGCCCGCTCTCGCGGCGGACGGCCCGCGGCGGGGTCACGCGTCGCGGCGGACGGCCAGCACGCGGATCAGCATCGAGGCGGCGGCGGACGCGTCGGTGCACGGCGCGATCCGCTCGCCCCAGCCGTAGAAGTACGACCACGAGCCGTCGGAACGTTCCTGGACGGCGATCACGTTCTCGTTGAACATCCGCATCTCGGGGTTGGCGACGAGCGCGGAGGGCCAGCGGTCCGACGGCGGGGCCAGCTCCACCGTCCAGCCGCGCGAGCGCAGCTCCTCGGTCAGGCGCTCCAGGTGGCCGAGGGCGACGTCGGCCTCGGTGGTCGCCAGCGTGGGCATGGTGCCTCCAGGGGAATACCCGTGAACGGGTGCGGGAGAGGGTCGCCGGGCGCGGGCCGTCGCGGTGCGCGTCACACGAACGGCGCGGGGCGAACGTCATTCAGTTTCCCGCCGGGTGAGGCGGACCACAAGCGCTTTGGAATTTTGGCGACCGTTTTCTCCCGCGCCTTTCTCCCGCGCCCTTCCGGAACGCGCCGCGAGGCCGCGCCCCGCGCGCGGCGGGACACGGCCTCGGACCTGCCTCGGACAGGGGCGTCCGGGCGCTCAGTGCGCGGACGCCGGCTCCTGCGAACGCGGCGGCGGGGCGGAGTCGCCCTCGCGGAGCCCATACCGCCCGTACAGCCGGGCCAGCGGGCCGGGCGCCCACCAGTTCGCGCGGCCGAGCAGCCGCATCGTCGCCGGCACCAGCAGCGCCCGGACGACCGTCGCGTCCACCAGGATCGCGACCGCCATCCCCACGCCGGTCATCTTGATGAACGCGACGCCGGACGTGGCGAACGCGCCGATCACGACGATGAACAGCAGCGCGGCGCTGGTGATGATGGCGCCGGTGCGCTGCACCCCGGTCGCGACCGCGGTGGTGTTGGAGCCGGTCAGGTCGTACTGCTCGCGGACCCGCGACAGCAGGAACACCTCGTAGTCCATCGAGATGCCGAACAGCATCGCCAGCATCAGGATCGGCATCGACGGGGAGATGGCACCGGTCGCGGTGAAGTCCAGGAGGCCGGACAGGTGCCCGTCCTGGAAGATCAGCACGACCACGCCGAACGTCGCCGACAGCGACAGCATGTTCATCACGATCGCCTTCAGCGGCAGCACCACCGAGCCGAACGCGAGGAACAGCAGCGCGAACGTGACGCCGCCGACGAGCAGCGCCAGCCACGGCAGCGTCCCGCCGATGCTGGACAGCTGGTCGACGACGTCGGCGGTGCCGCCGCCGACGTAGGAGCGCGCGCCGGGCGGCGGCGGGACGTCCCGGACGCGGTGGACGAGGTCGCGCGCGGCGGCGGAGTCGGGCTCGGCGGAGTAGGTGAGCGCGATCCGCGTCGTCTCGCCCTTCGCGCCGGTCACGGTCGCGCCGGTCGCGCCGGGCAGCGCCGCGAGCCGGTCGCCGTACGACTGGATCGCGGCCCGGTCGGACGTGCCGGTCACGACCGCCTGGATCGCTTCGGTGGAGTTGCTCGGGAACTCGGTCTGCAGCGCCTCGGAGACGACCCGCGCGTCGGCGCCGGACGGCAGCACCTTGGCGTCCACACCGCCCCAGTTGATGTGGAGGAAGGGGCTGCCCAGCGTCAGCAGCAGCGCGACGGTGGCGACGGCGTAGACCACCGGGCGGCGCATCACGCTGTGCGCGAGCCGGCCCCACCAGCCGTCCGCCTCGCCCCGCGCCGCCGCGGCGGCGGCCTTGCGGCGGCGGATCGGCAGGGCGTTCACCTTCGTGCCGAGGACGGCCAGCAGCGCCGGCAGCACGGTCAGCGCGCCGATCATGCAGACGAAGACGGTGGCGATGCCGCCGTAGCCCATCGAGACCAGGAAGTTCTGGTCGAACAGCAGCAGCCCGGACAGCGACACCGCGACCGTGACGCCGGAGACCGCGACGGTCCGCCCGGCCGTGGCCATCGTCGCGGCGACCGCGTCCTCGGCGGTGGCGCCGTCGCGCCGGATCTCCTCCCGGAACCGGCTGACCATGAACAGGCCGTAGTCGATCGCGAGGCCGAGCCCGAGGAACGTCGTGATGTTCACCGCGAAGATCGACACGTCGGTGACGTAGGTGAGCGCGTGCAGCGCGGTGAACGAGCCGAGGATGGCCAGCCCGCCGATCAGCAGCGGCAGGCTCGCCGACACCAGCCCGCCGAAGATCAGCACGAGCAGCACCAGCAGCACCGGCATGGCCATGCCCTCGGCCCGGCCGATGTCGGAGGAGACGCGCTCGTTGATGGCGGTCTGGGTGCCGAGGTAGCCGCCGACCTTGGCGGTCAGCCCGCCGCCGACGTCGGTGAGGTCGTCCTTGATCGCGTCGTAGGAGTCCTGCCGCGCCGCCTGGTCCTTGCCGGTGAGCTGCAGCACGGCGTAGGTGGAGCCGCGGTCCTTGCCGACGAACTGCGGCGCCTTGGTCGTCCAGTAGGTGGCCGTCCCGGCGACCTTGCCCTGGGGCAGCGCGGCCAGCGCCTTCTCCACCGACGCGCGGTAGGACGGGTCGTCCACCGTCATGCCGGGGCGCCCCTGGTAGAGGACCACCACGTCGGCCTGGTCGCGCCCGAGGTCCCGTTCGGCGATCTTCGTCGCCTGGGCGCTCTCGCTGCCGGGCGTGTCGAAGCCGCCGGACGAGGTGAGCGCGCCGAACACGCCCGTCCCCCATACGGCGGCGAAGACCAGCGCGGCTCCCGCGACCGCGAGCACCCACCGCCGCCGGCGGTGCACCCAGCGGCCCCATCGCTCGAACATCGTCGTTCCCCCTGCCTGTTACACCGCGTCACGTCGGTGAACGCCGTAAACTAGCGAACGCTGTAAACTTTGCATATGACGTTCACTTTCGTCAATGGTGTTTTTGGGGAATCATGCGGGGGCGGCCGGTGACGGCCGGATCCCGGGGAGGAAGTGGGGCGGAGCGTGACGACACGGCGTGACCGGCTGCGCGAGGCGACGGTCCGGGAGATCTCCGAGACCGCGCGGCGGATCCTCGTGGAGCAGGGGCCCGAGGCGGTGACCCTGCGCGCCATCGCCCGCGAGATGGGGATGACCGCGCCCGCGCTCTACCGCTACTACGACAGCCACTCCGAACTGCTGCGCCACGTCGTCGGCGACGTCTACACCGAGCTGACGGCCGAGCTCCAGGCGGCGATCGCGCGGGTGCCGCACGACGACATGAGCGGCAAGTTCCTGTCCGTCGCCCGGCAGTTCCGCCGCTGGTCGCTCGGGCACCCCCGCGAGTACGCGCTGCTGTTCGGCGCCCCGATCCGCGGCCTCGACCCCGACGAGCAGGCCGACTTCGCCGAGGAGTGCGCCCGCCAGTTCGGCTGGACGTTCATGTCGCTGTTCCTGGAGCTGTGGCAGAAGAAGCCGTTCCCCGTCCCGCCCGACGAGGAGCTCGACCCGGACCTGCTTCCCCAGCTGCGCCGCTACCGCGAGGAGCGCCTCGGCGTCTCGCTCCCCCTCGGGGTGATCCAGCAGTTCCTCAAGTGCTGGGTGCGGCTCCAGGGCAGCGTCAGCCTGGAGGCGTTCGGCCACCTCGGCTTCGCCCTCGACGACGCCGCGCCCATGTTCGAGCTCATGCTCCAGGAGATAGCCCCGCCCCTCGGCCTCACCTACAGTCCGCCCGAGAAGGACTGATCGAGCCGGGCGGACCGGAACCGCCCGGGCAGCACGAAGCCCCCGGATCCGTGCGGATCCGGGGGCTCGGTGGACGCGGGGACGCCGCGTCAGTGCGTCAACACGTCGGCGCGTCAGTAGCTGGGCTGGCTCGGGTCGATCTGCTTCACCCAGGCCAGGATGCCGCCGCCGACGTGCACGGCGTCGCCGAAGCCGGCGTTCTTCACCACGGCGAGGGCCTCGGCCGAGCGGACGCCCGACTTGCAGTGCAGCACGATCTTCTTGTCCTGCGGCAGCCGCTCCAGCGCCGACCCGTTCAGGAACTCGCCCTTCGGGATCAGCGTCGCGCCCGGGATCGAGACGATCTCGTACTCGTTCGGCTCGCGGACGTCCACCAGGAAGATGTCGTCGCCGCGGTCCTGCATCGCCTTCAGGTCCAGGACGGTGATCGTCGAGTCCTTGGCGGCCTCGGTGGCCTCCTCCGACACCGCGCCGCAGAAGGCCTCGTAGTCCTCCAGCAGCTCGGTCTGCGTCGGGTTCTTGCCGCACAGCGGGCACTCGGGGTCCTTGCGGACCTTGACCGACCGGTACGTCATCTCCAGGGCGTCGTAGATCATCAGCCGGCCGACCAGCGGCTCGCCGATGCCGGTCAGCAGCTTGATGGCCTCGTTCACCTGGATCGAGCCGATCGACGCGCACAGCACGCCGAGGACGCCGCCCTCGGCGCACGACGGGACCATGCCGGGCGGCGGCGGCTCCGGGTAGAGGCAGCGGTAGCAGGGGCCGTGCTCGGCCCAGAACACCGACGCCTGGCCGTCGAACCGGTAGATGGAGCCCCACACGTACGGCTTGCCGAGCAGCACCGCCGCGTCGTTCACCATGTAGCGGGTCGCGAAGTTGTCGGTGCCGTCCAGGATCAGGTCGTACTGGGCGAACACGTCCATGATGTTGTCGCGGTCGAGCGCGAAGTCGTGCACGACCACGTCGATCAGCGGGTTGATCTCGCGGACCGTCTCGGCGGCCGACTCGACCTTCGGCTTGCCCAGCGACGACTGCCGGTGGATGATCTGGCGCTGCAGGTTCGACTCGTCCACGACGTCGAAGTCGACGACGCCGAGGGTGCCGACGCCGGCGGCGGCCAGGTAGAGCAGCGCGGGGGAGCCGAGACCGCCCGCGCCGACGACCAGGACCTTGGCGTTCTTGAGGCGCTTCTGCCCGGCCATCCCCACGTCGGGGATGATGAGGTGCCGCGAGTAGCGGTTGACCTCGTCGCGGGTGAGCTCCGCTGCGGGCTCGACCAGAGGTGGCAACGACACGGTGGGTGCTCCTGTGCTGACGCTCGGCTGTTACGGGGGCGGGACGTCGTCGTCCCCTCACGGGACAACCTTGCCATGTCCGCCCGCATTCCCCTAAGGCCGGTGGCCGGAAACGCCCATGCCAGCGCCCCTGCCGCCGGTCCGGACGGGGCCGGTGGGGACGGTGTGGCGGGGGTCCGCCGCCGGGGTGTGGCGGGGGTCTCCCTCACGACCGCATAGATCGGGACGTAGCGGGCACCGCTTCCTTAGTACGGACCTCGTACGGAAGAAGGAGCCATGGGCATCCTCGACAAGCTCAAGAACAAGACCCAGAAGGCCAAGGGGCAGGGCAAGGAAGAGGCCGGGCGGCGCTCCGGCGACCCCTACCTGGAGGCCGAGGGCCGCAAGGACCAGGCCGCCGGCGGCGCCAAGCAGGTCGGCGAGCAGGTCAAGGACGCGGCGAAGGAGGCCCGCCGGACCATCGACCGGTGACCTCGCGCGCATTCCGCCGTGCCGGAGGGGCCCCTCTGCGGAGGGGCCCCTCCGGCACGTCCGGGGCCGGAGCGTCCGGGTTAGGACGGGCCCCCTCACCCCGATGTAAGGGCGGAATGTCATGAACCAGAGTTAATCTTGGCTGTTGTGGCATTCCTGCCCCCCTCCCAGCAGCCGCCCCCGCCTGGCCCGCACCTGCCGCCCGGCCCTCCGGCATCGTCCGGCCGGCGGCCGGACGAGCCTCCCGGCCGCCCGCCCGGACCGGGCCCCGGCGCGCCTCCGGGACCGCCCGGCCCCATGGCGCCCCCCGGCCCCGGCATGCCCGGCGCCGGAATGCCGGGGGCCTGGACGCCCGGTGGCGGCATGCCGGGTGGAGGCCGGTGGGGCGGTGGCATGCCCGGCGCCCCCGGCGGTCCGGGCGGGGGCATGCCCGGTGGCGGCATGCCCGGTGCGGGCATGCAGGGTGGGCCGCAGGAGCCCGCGATCACCGTGCTCGGGCTGCGCGCCCGCCAGTGGATGGTCGCCGCGATCGTCGTCGGCTGCGTCTACCTGGTCACCGGCACGATCGCGATCGGCGGCGTCTGGGCCGAGCTGCACCGCGACCCCACCAACGCGGAGGTGGAGTGGGCCGCCAAGGCCGAGGTCGCGCGGCGCTGGCAGGCGTGGCCCGCCGAACGGATCTTCCCCAGCAAGATCACCTACAGCCTGGAGCAGGGGCGCGGCGAGTACGCGTCCCGGACCGGCATCGTCCCCGACACCAACTGCGCCACCGGCGTCGACCAGGAGCTCGCGGAGCGCCTCCTCCAGCAGGGCTGCAAGGCCGTCCTGCGCGCCACCTACACCGACCAGCTCCAGGGCATCGTCGTCACCGTCGGCGTCATCGCGTTCGCCGACCCCTGGGCCGCCGACCGCGCCTACAAGGCGATCCCCCGCTCGCAGGGGCCGGGCGACGGCGGCGTCCGCCCCGCGCTGCGCGCCGCCCCGTTCCCCGGCACCGCGTCCGCGCGGTTCACCGACGCCGCCCGGCAGGACCGCACGTCCGACCGCGGCGGCCCCTACGTCGTGCTGACCACCTCCGGCGAGGCGGACGGCCGCCCCGCCTCGGCCGTCCGGAAGGAGCGGCCCGGCGACCCGTTCTCGATCGCGCCGCAGCTCGGCTCCGCGATCGCCCGGACGCTCTCCGCCAAGGCCCTGCCCGACTGCCACGCGCGCGGGTGGAAATGCTGACCCGGGCGCGGACGCGCCGCGAGCGGGCCGCGGGCGGGCGGCGCGCGGCGGCCGCGCGCGCACTGCTGGCGGCGGCGCTCACCGGCGCGTGCCTCCCGCTCGTCCCGGCGCCCGCGCACGCCGACATCGTCCGGGAGCGGCAGCGCGGCATCCTCGACGAGCTGGACATGAACGCCGCCTGGAAGATCACCAAGGGCCGGAACGTCACCGTCGCCCTGGTGGACTCCGGCGTCGACCCGAACCAGAAGGACATCGCCGGGTCCGTCACCGTCGGCCCCAACATGCTCGCCGCCATCGACGGCGCCGACAAGCCCGCCCACCTGCACGGCACGGGGATGGCGTCGCTGATCGCGGGGCACGGCCACGGGCCGGGCGGCCGCGACGGCGTCATCGGGATGGCGCCCGAGGCGCGGATCCTCGCCATCCGCGTCATCGGCGAGAAGGAGGACCCGAGCTACGCGCGCTACCGGAGCTCGCGGGCGGCGGAGGACGCCGTCGCGAAGGGCATCCGGTACGCCGCCGACCACGGCGCCGACGTCATCAACCTGTCGCTCGGCAAGATCAGCCTCCCCGGCCGGGACACTGAGATCCCCGCCGAGCGCGACGCCATCGGCTACGCCATCGGCAAGGGCGTCGTCGTGGTGTCGGCCGTGGGCAACAACGGCGACGACGGCGAGCTCGTGGACGGCGACGGGTTCTCGCCGTACTCCTACCCCGCGTCCTACCCGGGCGTCATCGCGGTCGCCGCCACGCAGGCGTCGCACGAGCGCGCGCCCTTCTCCAACCGCAACCTGTCGGTCGTGCTGTCCGCGCCCGGCGCCGGCCTGCCCGTCGCCGGGCCCGGCGGGGACTACTTCCTCTCCGACGGCACGAGCGACGCCAGCGCACTGGTCTCCGGGATCGCCGCGCTGATCCGCGCGCGGCACCCCAAGATGGCGCCCGCGCTGGTGTCCCAGGCCCTCATCGAGAGCGCCCGCTTCACGCCGAAGAGCGGCTACGGTCCCGACGTGGGCTTCGGCGAGGTCCACGCCCAGCGCGCCCTCGCCGCCGCCGACTCGCTCGCCAAGGGTGCGGCCGGCGCGTCCGCCGGCAAGCCCGGCGCGAAGCGCTTCGCCGACCACGACCCGGGACCGGTCACGATCATCGACCGGCCCGCCTGGGTCACCCCGGCGGTCGTCGCCGTCGTGGTGATCGGCGTCGGCGGCGTCATCGGCGCGGTCGTCGTCGCGATCGCGTTCCACCGCCGCCACCCGCGCGCCCTGCCCGCCGGCCTCGCTCCCGTCCCCGCGGGTCCCGGGGGGCCGCGGGGAGGCGGGTTCGGGGAGCGGCCGTCGTACGGGCCGTCCCGGTACGGCGGAGCACCGGGGGGTGCGCCGCCGGGCGGGCCGCCCGCGCCGCCCCAGCCC
>NZ_JABMCA010000123.1:0-15656 GCF_014706005.1 Actinomadura sp. RB99
CCGCGGCCGGCGAGCCCGCCGCCGCGCTCGCGGCGGCGGTGGCGCGGGCGGCCGCGCGGCTGGAGGAGCTGGCCGCCGCCGACCCGGAGCTGCGCGGGATGGGCACCACGCTGACCGCCATGGCCTGGGACGGCGCCGGGTTCGCGGTGGCGCACATCGGCGACTCCCGCGCCTACCTGCTGCGCGGCGGCGACCTCTTCCAGATCACCCGCGACCACACCATGGTCCAGACGCTCGTCGACAGCGGGCGGCTCACCCCCGAGCAGGCGGCGGACCACCCGCTCGGCTCGACGCTCCTGCGCGCGCTGCAGCCCGGCGGCGACCAGCACCCCGACCTGTTCCGGCAGGACGCCGCGCCCGGCGACCGCTACCTGCTGTGCTCCGACGGCCTCTCCGGCTTCGTCCCGGCCGGGGCGATCCGCGACGCGCTGGCCGGGGCCGCGCGTCCGGAAGACGCCGTCACCCGCCTCATCGCGCTGGCCGACGCGGCGGGCGCCCCGGACAACGTCACCTGCGTCGTCGCCGACGTCGCCGACGTCGCCGCGGACCCGGCGCGGCGGGAGCCGCAGCTGCTCGGCGCCGCCGCCGGGAGGGGACGCCGCGCCCGCCGGACCCGCCGGACCCGCCGCGCCTGAGCCGCGCCCGGACGAACCCCCGCCGACCGTCTCCACGAGATGGCCGAGCCGGCCGCCGTCGCGGCTCCCGGGCGTCCTACCAGGCGAAGGCCTCGGGCGCGGGGCCCGGGCCGGGGAAGATCTCGTCGAGGGCGGCGAGGAACTCCTCCGACAGCTCCAGCTCGACGGCGCGCAGCGCGGAGTCGAACTGCTCCTGGACGCGGGGACCGACGATGGGGCCGGTGACGCCGGGACGGGTCAGCAGCCAGGCGAGGCCCACGTCCCCCGCCTCGACGCCGTGCTTGTCGCAGAGGTCCTCGTAGGCCTGGATCCGCGCGCGCTCCGCCGGGTCCTCCAGCATCTTCGCCCACAGGCCGGACCCGGACCGGGCCGTCCTGCCCTCGCTCTGCTTGCGCAGCACGCCGCCCAGGATGCCGCCGTGCAGCGGCGACCACGGGACGACCCCGAGGCCGTACACCTGCGCCGCCGGGATCACCTCCATCTCCGCGCGCCGCTCGACCAGGTTGTACAGGCACTGCTCGCTGACCAGGCCGAGCGAACCGCGCCGCGCGGCCGTCTCGTTCGCCTGCGCGATGCCCCAGCCGGGGAAGTTCGACGACCCGGCGTACAGCACCTTGCCCTGCTGGACGAGGACGTCGACGGCCTGCCAGATCTCCTCCCACGGCGTCGTCCGGTCGATGTGGTGGAACTGGTACAGGTCGATGTGGTCGGTGCCGAGCCGCTTCAGCGACGCCTCGCACGCGCGCCGGATGTTCAGCGCCGAGAGCCGGTCCCGGTTGGGCCACGGGTCGCCCTCGGGGCTCATGTCGCCGTACACCTTGGTCGCCAGGACGGTCTTCTCCCGCCGCCCGCCGCCCTTGGCGAACCAGGCGCCGACGATCTCCTCGGTGCGGCCCTTGCCGCCGTAGATGTTGGCGGTGTCGAAGAAGTTGACGCCCGCGTCGAGCGCGGAGTCCATGATGGCGTGGGCGTCGGCCTCCTCGGTGTGGCGGCCGAAGTTCATCGTGCCGAGGACGAGGCGGCTGACCTTCAGGCCGGTGCGGCCGAGCTGCGTGTACTTCATGGCACCAAGCCAAGCACCTGGAGTGCGCTCCAGATCAAACGGGCGCGCCGCCCTGGACGCCGGACGTCCGAGGCGGCGCGCGGGCGGCGCCCGCCGCGGCGGAGCGTCGCCGGGGCGGTGCCGGTCGTGGCCGGTCGTGGCCGGTCGTGGTGCTGGGTGCTGTGTGCGGTGCCGCTGGGGATCAGCCGGGTACGTGTCCGGGCGCCTTCAACGCCCCGGAGTGCGCGAACGGTGTCCAGGACCGCCATCCGGAATCGGGCCGGGAGCCGTCCCCGGGGCGTCCGTGCGGTCGGTTCGCGTGGTTCGCGGTGTTCGAGTGGTCCGCGTGCGCGTGGTCCGCGTATTCCGCGTTCGCGTGGTGCGGGTGCTGCGCGGCGGGCCTGACGTGCCTCGGCCGCGGGGCCGGATCTCTGTCCGGTCTGCCAGGTCTGATGTGGTTCGACGTGTCGTCGCTTCGCGGTGCCTGGGCCGCGGGATGTGCGGGGGTGTTCGCCGAGGGGTTTCTCGGGTGGTGCGCTGGTCTGTCGGCGGATGGCGGAAGATGGGGGGTCCGCTGCTTATCTGGCGGCTTTCGCCGGGCCTCGCGATCCTGCGCCGCCATTCTGTCTATCTTGTCGACGAGCTCGCGGATGGACGGGGAAAATGTCTGTTTTGCCGGTGCGCCGGGCCGTACCGCCCCGGCGAACTCCCGTTTTCGGGCCGCGCCCATCGTGTCGATCCTCACCCGGGCGCCGGTATGCGGGGCGTGCAGGAAGCGGCCGTGGCCGACGTAGATGCCGACGTGACTTCGCCCGTGGAAGAACACGAGGTCGCCCGGTCTCAGGGCGCCCAGGCCCACCTTGCGCTCCACCGACCGGTACTGCGAGTAGGTGACGCGCGGGAGCCGTACCCCCGCCCTGCGCCAGGCGGCCATCGCCAGGCCCGAGCAGTCGTAGCTGGACGGCCCGGCCGCGCCCCACCGGTACGGCTTGCCGATCTGCCTGCGCGCGAACGCGAGCGCCTCCCTGGCGCCGCTGCGCTGTTCGGCGAGCTTGGTGCGGTAGCGGTCGTAGGCCCTGACCTTGCTCAGCGTCCCGGCGTCCAGGTTGAGCCGCTTCAAGACGATCGGGTTGAGCTGTGCCCTGGCCGGGGCGCCCATCGGGACCGACAGCGCGAACCCGGCCGCGGTCGCGGTGACGGCGACGGCGATCGCCCGGTGCTTCCGGACCGCCGGCCCGGTACGGCGCGCGGCCCCGCCGGCGCGTGCGGTGCGGCCGGCGCCGTCCCGATGTGAGTGACGTGCGATGCACATTCGCGTGCTCTCCGTTTTCCCTCGTCGGTTGATCATCCCGCCGACAGTTCGGGTACCCGGTGGCCGCACTTGAATGGGGGAGAACCGGCCGATTTTGCGTGATCATGGAGGGGAATTGATGCCGGAATTCGGTGTCTTTGATCAAGCGGTCAGATGGGCCAGCGACTTCAGCGGGACCGGCAGCCACGCCGGCCGGTTCCGCGCCTCGTACCGCACCTCGTAGACCGCCTTCTCGAATTCGAAGGCGCGCAGCAGGACCGCGTGCGCGGCCGGGTCGGCGCCGCCGGCCGCCGCGTACCCCCGGCAGAACGCGGCCCGGTTGCGGGCCGCCCACGCGTGCGCCCGCGTCTCCAGGTGGCCGCCCGACTCCAGCGGCACCGTCCCGGACCGGGTGATGAGGAACCGCGCCGCGTACTCGAACGAGCGCAGCATCCCGGCGACGTCGCGCAGCGGGTGCGACAGGGCGCGGCGCTCGCTCTGCGTGCGCGCCGGCTCGCCCTCGAAGTCCAGCAGCGACCAGCCCGACTCCGACCGCAGCACCTGCCCGAGGTGGTAGTCGCCGTGCACCCGCTGCACCGGCAGCGGCTCCGCCTGCGCGGCCAGGTCGATGAAGGCGCCGGTCAGCGCCTTGGCGTGCGGGGCGAGGCCGGGCACGGCGCGGCACGTCCCGGTCAGCTCCTCGTTCATCCGCGCGGCCAGCGCGCGGACCTCGTCCGCCGGGACGACCGTCACGCCGAACGCGTCGGCGAGCGCGCGGTGCACGTCCGCCGTGGCGGCGCCGAGCCGTTCGGCCTCGGCGGCGAAGTCGCCGCCGGCGGCGCTGGCGTCCAGCTCCGCCCACTCGTCGTCCAGCGGCGTCGTGTGCGCGAACCAGTCGCGGACGCTCGCGATCGCCAGGCTCCACCCGTCCGCGCCGGTGCGCAGGTAGTCCGACAGCAGGCCGAGGGTGACGGGTTCGCCGCCCGCGGTGCCGTCGCCGCCGGGCGCCAGTTCGATCCAGCCGTGCACGGCGGGGACGTGCTCGCAGCCGGCGCGGGTCAGCGCGAGGTTGACCTCCAGGTCGAGGTTGACGCCCTCGCTGAGCCGGCGGAACAGCTTGCAGATGTACGCGTCGCCGAACAGCAGCGAGGTGTTGCTCTGCTCCGCCGTGATGGGCAGGCTCGTCAGGTCCGTCCGGATGCGGGCGCCGGGGACGTGCCGGAAGCGCAGCGGGCCGACCGACGCACCGGCGGCCAGGTGCTCCAGCAGCGTCCGGGTCAGGTCCGGGTCGTGCACGGCGTCGTAGGTGTGCTGCCTGATGGCGGCGCCGCCGCCGGGCGGGCCGCCGATCCGCGCGTACCCGAGCCGTCCGGGCAGGTCGCGGCGGACGCCGAGCAGGAGCTGGTAGCGGTCGGTCGCGCCGTCCTGCCGGACGTCCAGGACGAGGTGGTACAGGCCCGGGTCGCCGGCCCGCAGCTCGGTGGCGGTGCCGATGGACAGGTCCTCGATGGGGCTGTCCTTGCCGCCGAACCAGCGCTGCCGGGGCAGCCATTCCGCGAGGTCCCGCGTGAGGACGCTTTCGGGTGGCAGCACCTTCAACCGTCCTTCTCCGTGCCGCTTCCGGGTTCCCCGGCGGTGTCCGCCGGGCCGTCCCCGCGCGCCGGAGCCACGGGCGGGGCCGCGGGCGGGTCGGCGGGCGGGCCCGGGGGCAGGTCGTCGAGCGGATCGACGGGCGCGGCGTCGGGGGGCATGAGCTGGAACCAGTAGAAGCCGTGGCCGGGGAGGGTGAGCAGGTAGGGCAGTTCGCCGATGGCCGGGAACTGCACGCCGCCCATGCACTCCACGGGGGAGTACCCCTCGAACCGCCGCATGTCTAGCTCGACCGGCTGCGGGAAGCGCGACAGGTTCGCCACGCACAGCACGGTGTCCATCCCGCCCCAGCGGTCCTGGTCGGCCTCGTCGATCTCGCGGGTGAAGGCGAGGACGGAGGGGTTGGAGGCGGACAGTTCGACGTAGGTGCCGACGCCGAAGACGGGGTGGCGCTGCCGGATCTCGATCATCTTGCGGGTCCAGTGCAGGAGTGATCCGGGGTTGTTGACCTGGGCTTCGACGTTGACGGCCTGGTAGCCGTAGATGGGGTCCATGATGACGGGCAGGTAGAGGCGTGCGGGGTCGCATTGGGAGAAGCCGGCGTTGCGGTCGGGGGTCCATTGCATGGGGGTGCGGACGGCGTCGCGGTCGCCGAGCCAGATGTTGTCGCCCATGCCGATCTCGTCGCCGTAGTACAGGACGGGGGAGCCGGGCAGGGACAGCAGCAGGGCGGTGAACAACTCCAGTTGGTTGCGGTCGTTGTCCAGGAGGGGGGCCAGGCGGCGGCGGATGCCGATGTTGGCTTTCATGCGGGGGTCTTTGGCGTATTCGGTGTACATGTAGTCGCGTTCTTCGTCGGTGACCATCTCCAGGGTGAGTTCGTCGTGGTTGCGTAGGAAGATGCCCCATTGGCAGGATTCGGGGATCTTGGGGGTCTGGGCCATGATCTCGGAGATGGGGTAGCGCTGTTCGCGGCGGACGGCCATGAAGATGCGGGGCATGACGGGGAAGTGGAAGGCCATGTGGCATTCGTCGCCGCCGGCGCCGGGGTCGCCGAAGTATTCGACGACGTCGGCGGGCCATTGGTTGGCTTCGGCGAGCAGGACGCGGTCGGGGTAGAGGCGGTCGACCTCGGCGCGGACGCGTTTGAGGTAGGCGTGGGTTTCGGGGAGGTTCTCGCAGTTGGTGCCTTCGCGGGCGTACAGGTAGGGGACGGCGTCCAGGCGGAATCCGTCGATGCCCAGGTCGAGCCAGAACCGCAGGACTTCCAGCATGGCGTCCTGGACGGCGGGGTTGTCGTAGTTGAGGTCGGGTTGGTGGGAGAAGAAGCGGTGCCAGTAGTACTGGCCGCGGACGGGGTCGTAGGTCCAGTTGGAGGACTCGGTGTCGACGAAGATGATGCGGGCGTCGGGGTATTTGTCGTCGGTGTCGTTCCACATGTAGAAGTCACCGAACGGCCCGTCCGGATCGGTCCGCGACGCCTGGAACCACGGGTGCCGATCCGAGGTGTGGTTCATCACCAGATCCGCGATCACCCTGATACCGCGGGCATGCGCCTCCTCGATCAGTTCCACGAAATCACCGAGCTCCCCGAAGTCCGGCAGGATCTCGGTGTAGTTCGCGATGTCGTAGCCGCCGTCCTTCAGCGGTGACTGGTAGATCGGCAGCAGCCACAGGCAGTCGACGCCGAGCCATTCCAGATGGTCGAGCTTGGAGATCAGGCCGCGCAGATCGCCGTACCCGTCATTGTTGGAATCGCAGAACCCCCGCACCGACACCTCGTAGAACACCGCCGTCTTGAACCAGTGCGGGGTGTGCGGAGCGCCCTCGGCGAAGGGGTCCGGGACGGCCCCCGCCGCCGGCGCGGCCCGCTCCGCCCCGATCCCGCCCCGCGCGAGGCCGCGATCGGCCTCCGGGTCGGCGACCTGGCCGGACGTCCTGCAGGTGAAGTACTTCGGCTGGGCGTGCATGGACCATCCCGGAGTGTCGGCGACATCTAGATCAGCAATTCCCGCCGTCCGTCGCGAGGGCGTGCGCGACAGGCAACCATCCGTAAAAATCTCGGTACTCTCCGTGACCGGAGCGCCGCTCCCGGGCCGCGGTGGATCCCGTGCCCGAACGGCCGCGGGACTTACCGCGCGGCGAGCGTGTCATGCCCGGACCTTTAGGGTCGGCGCCGTTTCCGCCCCAGGCGCCGGGTAGGTCCCTTCCAAGCTCGGAACCTGCCGCGCGGGCAGCTGCCGACCCGCCCGGACGGGCGATCTTCTCGTCTCGTCCAGACCGATCGGAGGGACAGTGGAGCGCTGGGAGATGTCGCCATCGGCCGGACCGACGCGCGACGACCTCGTGGCGCGGCTGCGCGTTCGCTTCGCCGACATTCCGGCCGAGAACGTGCGCCGTTGCGTGGACGACCTGTGGTGCTGCTGCACCCATCTCGGGATGCGGCCCGACGCCCGGACCATCGAGCGCCTCGCGGCGTCCCGGCTCACGGGCGTCGTCCGCGGCGCGCGGCCGCCGTATCCGGACGGCGAGCGGGCCCCGGTGCCGCCGGGCCGCGCCGCCGCGTCCGCCCCCGTGACGCCGCCCACCGGCGGGCCCGCCCCGGCCCGTACCGCCGCGCGTACCCCGATCGGGATGTGACAGATGAAGGACACGACCGTGCCGGGCCTGCGGACGGACACCCGGCAAGGGTTCATCGTGCTGCGCCTGCCCGCGCAGATCAGCTGGCGCAACTACGCAGGGATCAGGGAAGGGGTCTCCCGCGCGCTGGCGGTGGCCGCCGGCGACCTCGCCCCCGACCGCCCCGCCACCGACCGCCCCGCCACCGACCGCCTCGCCGCGGGCCGGCCCCGCAAGGGCGTCGTCGTCGACTTCGGCGACTCGATCCTGCTGGACGCGTCCGGGCTGGTGCTCCTGGCCCGCACCGAGACCCGCGCGCAGCTGCTCGGCTGCCCGCTGCGGGCCGTGGTGCCCGCGACGGCCGCCCCCGTGCGGCGCGCGCTGCACCTCACCGGCCTGTCCAGCCTCGTCCCGGTGTTCGAGGACGTCGCGCAGGCGACCGCGGCGCCGGTGGTGCCCGGCGAGACCGCGACCGTCGACACCGGGCACGTGCTGGACGCCATCCGTGCCCTGCACCCCGCCGACGCCGGGCTCGCGCCGACCCCGTCCGCCGCCCCGCCCGAGCTGCTGATCACCACGGCCGAGGCGGGCGACGGCGACCACACCGTGGTGCACCTGTCCGGGGTCCTCGACCCCGTCACCGTCCGGCGCCTCGGCGAGACGCTGACCTCGCTGGTCGAGGGCGACCTGCGGCACCTGATGGTGCGGATGGGCGACCGGCTCGGGGTGCGCTGCGACCCGCTGCCGGTGCTGCTCGGCATCCGCTGGCGGGTCGCCGCCGAGGGCGGGTGCCTCTCGCTGCCCGGGCTGCCCGCCCGGCTCCGCGAGATCATCGACCGCGAGGGGCTCGGCTCGGTGTTCAGCGCCTGCCGGTCCGGCGAGGGCCGGGCGCTCGGCGCGGGACCGGCCTGACCGGCCGCCTTCCCGTCACCACGGCATCGGGGACCGCCACCGCGGGACCGATGCGAGCGGGCCGTCCCGTCCCTTCGCTCAGCTCCCGCCCGGCCGCAGCCGATCGCGCGCGGCGCGCAGGGAGTCGCGGACGGGGCGGCCCGTGCCCGTCCGTCGTGCCCGCGCGCCGGAAGGCGGGGCGGACCGGGCCGACGGCGCGGGTGGTGCGGCCGACGGGGCGGACGGTGCGGCGGACGAGGCGGCGGGGACGTGGCCGTCCTCGCGATCCGGGCTCTCCTCGTCCCGCTGGATCGTGAAGACGTGCGCGGGACGCATGTGCGGATCGAGCCGGACGTAGTTCGCCTTCCGCCACGTGTATGTCGCCTCGTCCAACTGGTCGATGACGGTGAAGGGCCGGTCGGGGTCGTCGGGGAGGCCGAGTGCGGCGAGGTCGAGGTGGACCGTCGCCTCGCGCGGCTGGTGCGGATTGAGGTTGACGACCGCAAGCACGACGTCGTCGCCATGCCGTTTGGAGAAGGCCAGCAGCTCGGGCTGGTCGACGTGGTGGAAACGCAGGTTCCGCAGCCTCTGCAGGGCCGGATGCAGTTTCCGGAGGGTGTTGAGCTGGGTGATGAGGGGGGCGATGGTGGTGTTGTCGCGGTCGGCGGCTTCCCAGTCGCGGGGGCGGTATTGGTATTTCTCGGAGTCGCGGTATTCCTCGCTGCCGGGGCGGACGGGGGTGTTCTCGCAGAGTTCGTAGCCGGAGTAGATGCCCCAGGTGGGGGAGAGGAGTGCGGCGAGGATGGCGCGGATCTGGAAGGCGGGGCGGCCGCCGTGTTGGAGGTATTCGTTGAGGATGTCGGGGGTGTTGGTGAAGGCGTTGGGGCGCATGTAGGCGGCGGTGGGGCCGGTGAGTTCGGTGAAGTAGTCGGTGAGTTCGTCGGCGGTGTTGCGCCAGGTGAAGTAGGTGTAGGACTGGTGGAAGCCGATTTTGGCCAGGGTGTGCATCATCGCGGGGCGGGTGAAGGCTTCGGCGAGGAACAGGACGTCGGGGTCGGTGGTGGCGATGTCGGCCAGGAGGCGTTCCCAGAAGTCGACGGGTTTGGTGTGGGGGTTGTCGACGCGGAAGATCCGTACGCCGTGGTCGATCCAGTGGTGGATGATGCGTTTGACCTCGGTGTAGAGGCCGTCGGGGTCGTTGTCGAAGTTGAGGGGGTAGATGTCCTGGTATTTCTTGGGCGGGTTCTCGGCGTAGGCGATGGTGCCGTCGGCGCGGGTGGTGAACCATTCGGGGTGCTGGGTGACCCAGGGGTGGTCGGGGGAGCATTGCAGGGCCAGGTCGAGGGCGATTTCCAGGCCGTGGTCTGAGGCGTAGGCGACGAAGGCGTCGAAGTCGGCGATCGTGCCGAGGTCGGGGTGGATGGCGTCGTGGCCGCCGTCGGGGGAGCCGATGGCCCAGGGTGAGCCGGGGTCGTAGGGGCCGGCGTCCAGGGTGTTGTTGGGTCCTTTGCGGTGGGTGGTGCCGATGGGGTGGATGGGGGGGAGGTAGACGATGTCGAAGCCCATGTCGGCGATGGCGGGCAGGCGTTTCATGGCGGTGCGGAACGTTCCGGACAGGGGGCCGCGGCGTCCCATGGGGTCGTGGGTGGCGCCTTCGGAGCGGGGGAAGAACTCGTACCAGGCGCCGTACAGGGCGCGTTGCCGGTGCACCACCAGCGGGTACCACTCCGACACCGTCAGCAGATCCCGCAGCGGATGCCGCTCCAACACGTCCGCGACATCGGGATGCTCGGCGGCGGCGAGCCGCACGAGGGCGTCAGTGTCCCCGTCCGACAGGACGCGGACCAGCCGCGCCAGCGTCCGCCGGTCCTTCGCGGGGACGTCGCGTGCCGCGCGGGTAAACAGGGCCGCGCCTTCGGCGAGCATCAGCTCGACGTCCTGGCCGCGGGGGACCTTGATCTGCGTGTCGTGCCACCAGTGCGCGATCGGGTCGCCCCACGCCTCCACCCGGAAGGACCACTGGCCCATCCGGTCCGGCGTCACCCGCGCCGCCCACCGGTCCAGCCCGACACCGACCTCGGACATCCGCTCGCCCGGCTGCTCCATCCCGTCCGGCGAGCGCAGCACCACCGCCGCGCCGAGCATCTCGTGCCCCTCGCGGAACACCGTCGCCGACACCTCGATGGTCTCGCCCACCACGGCCTTCGCCGGCCACCGGCCGCCCCCCACCACCGGGGCCACCTCCAGGATCGGGATCCGCCCGAGTCCGCCCGTCGGCTGCACCTGCATCGCGCCCCGCTCCCACACCCGTCCGCGTCGGTCCTCGTGATCCATGCCCGGCCGGCGGGCGCGCGGCATCCCGCGAAGCACAAGATCACGCAAAGAGATCACGCGCGGCGGCGCCCCGCCGCGGCACGCGAACGCCCCGGTCGAGGCGGAGTTCGGGCGGATTTAAGGCGGAGTTGATCTATGAACCGGCCGTCCGCCGGGGCTCGTAACCCAGGCGAGTTCCCCACCGGAAGGAGCGGTTCGAATGATGCGGCGGAATGCGGTGCGCGCGGTGCTCGGCACGGCCGGGCTGCTGGCGGTGCTCGGCGCGGGCGCGTGCGGGGGAGGCGAGCAGCGGCAGGCGGGACGGGTGGCGGCGGAGTCGTCCGGGTGCGCCGCCCTGCAACGGCAGATCGCGGCGGGCCGGGCGGTCGACGTCGCCGCCGCCGAGCAGTGCGACCAGACGCAGTTCGCGGAGCTGGAGAACCAGCGGCAGGCGGCGCGCGCGAAGGGCGAGAAACCCGCGATGCAGGTCAGCGCGATCTGCCGGGCGGTGGACGCGCAGGCGGCGAAGGGCGACGCGAAGCTGGACTTCGGGCTGGCCTTCCACTGCCGGCAGCGCGAGCGGTTCGCCGATGCCGTCAACGCGACCAGCGGGCTCGGGCCGGCGAACAAGGTCACGTCGCTGTGCCTGGGCGCGCGGGCGAGGAAGGCGCGGGGCGAGGCCGTCGACGCCTTCACCGAGTCCTTCTGCGGCAAGGAGGAAGAGGCGGCGGCCGGCGGTTCGGGCGCGGCGCCCGCGCCGTCCTCCAGCGCGGCGCCCACCCCGTCCGCGCGGAGCACGGCGCCCGCGGCGTCCAGGAGCGGCGACGTCGTGTGCCCGGGGTCGACGGTGACGCTGTCCGGCGAGGCCGGCGCGCCCGCCGCGTCCAGCGACCGGCTGCCGGTCGGGACGAAGGTGAAGGTGACGAACCTCGACAACGGCAGGTCCACCACGGTCGCCGTCACGTCCGCGTCGGGCAGCTGCGTGCTGCTGAACGACGCGGCGTTCGAGCAGGTGCGCGAGGCGGGGAAGTTCCTGATCCGGCACGCCCGGATCGAACGCGTCGGCTGAACCGCGGGGAAGGACGCGCGACCCGGCGGACCGGCCGCCGCCGGGGCGGGGCGGGGCGGATGTGCGGGACGGGTCAGGCGTGCGGAACGGGTTCGAGCGCCTCGCGCGCGGTCGTCACGTCCGGCGCGATGGCGACGCGGCGCGGCAGGCCCGCCACCTCGGCGACCCGGCGGACGATGCCGCGCGGCGGCAGCACCACCCACATCGGCACGCCGAGCTCGGTGGCGCGCATCTGCGAGCGCAGGATGATGTTCAGCGCGTTGGAGTCGCAGAACGTGCAGCCGGACAGGTCGAGGATGAGGGCGGGCGCCCCGGAGTCGAGCAGCCCGAGGGCCTGGGCGAGGATCGCCTCGCCGTTGCTCAGGTCGACCTCCGCGGGGAAGGACACCGTCCCGCAGGTCTCCGTGCTCTCCACTCGTGCTGCTCCGAGATCCATGGCTCGCCCCAAGGTCAGGTTCCTCACGTGGGTGACTTCTGGGGGTGCTTCACTGCGACTGTAAGCCCCAAAGCTGGACGAAGCCTGAAAGAGAGGGTCAAGAGTGGGGCGCCGGTCCCTCATATTGTCGATCATCGCGTTCGCTTCCGATTGCTCCGTGTTCGTCGCTTCGGATGCGCGCATGCGCGACCCCGGGCGGTGACTCCGACGGGATTTCGCGGACGGCGGCCGGATGCGGTCGCCGCTGCTCCGAAGCCGCACCGACGAGCTGTCGATCGCCCTTGCCGGCGCTCCGGCGGGACCGTCCACCGCCGATGCGGCGCGTGATCCCACTTAGTGCAACAGCCGTCCGGCGCGGGTTGTTCCGCGGCGAGCGGAGCCCACAAAGCCCTATATTTCCCCATGGGGTGAATGCCCGCCGGAGACGCGGGCGCTGGGGGAGGCCGGATGGGTTCGGAACCGGTGGTCATCGACGGCGGGGACCGCTCCTGCGTGCGGCTGCTGCTGGAGCTGCGCGGGCACCTGGCGGGCCTGGAGCCCGGGACGGTCGTCCACCTCATCGCCAGCGACCCGGCGGCGCCGATCGACCTGCCCGCCTGGTGCCATCTGACCGGGCACGCCTACCTCGGCCCGGTCGCCGCCGACACCCCCACCTACGCGCTGCGCGTCGCCGAGCGCCCGCGCGCCACCGAACCCGATTCGCCCTGGCGCCCTGCCGCGCACGGCTGAGCGACCCGTCCTCTACCGGCCACCGCCGTCCGCGTCCCGTCCGGGGCGGTCCCGCCGTTTCATTTTGACGGCACGTCCGTCACTATTGGCGTAGCGCCAATCAGCGAGGGATGTGACGGGCATGCGGGGACGGCCGTCGATCGCGATCGTGGGCGGCGGCTTCAGCGGGCTCGGGCTCGCCGCCCGGCTGCTCCGCGCCGGCTTCACCGACCTGACGGTGTTCGAGCGCGCCGGCGACGTCGGCGGCGTGTGGCGGGAGAACACCTACCCGGGCGCCGCCTGCGACGCCCCGTCCCACCTGTACTCCTACTCGTTCGAGCCGAAGCCGGACTGGTCGCGGCGGTTCGCGCCGCAGCCGGAGATCCTCGCCTACCTGCGGCACTGCGCGCGCAAGTACGGCGTCCTGGAGCACATCCGGTTCGACTGCGAGATCACCCGCGCCGGCTTCGACCCGGAGACCGGGCAGTGGAACCTGCGGACGGCCGGGGGCGAAATGCACCGGGCCGACCTGCTCGTCGCGGCCTGCGGGCAGCTGAGCGTCCCGGCGATGCCGGACGTCCCGGGGCTGGAGGACTTCGCGGGCACCGTGTTCCACTCCGCGCGCTGGGACCACGGCCACGACCTCACCGGACGGACCGTCGCGGTCGTCGGCAACGGCGCGAGCGCGGTGCAGTTCGTCCCGCGGATCGCGCCGCGCGCGGCGAAGCTGACCGTCTTCCAGCGCGAACCGCAGTGGGTCGGCTGGAAGTGGGACCGCCGCTACCCGCGGCTGCGCACCGCCCTCAACCGGCGGATCCCGCTGCTGCCCCGGCTGTCGCGGCTCGCGGTGTTCGTCTGGTTCGAGGCGCTGCTGAACCCGATGCTGGTCTCGCCGCGCGCCCGCCGGCTGCTGTCGGCGCACGTCCGCGCGCTCTGCCGCACCACGCTGTGGTCGGTGAAGGACCGGCGGCTGCGCGAGCGCCTCGTCCCGGGCTACGAGCTCGGCTGCAAGCGCGTCCTGATCTCCAGTGACTACTACCGCTCCCTCGACCTCCCGCACGTGGACGTGGTCACCAGCGCGGTCGTCGGCGCCACCCCGGACGGCCTCGTCACCGCCGACGGGCG
Organism: Actinomadura sp. RB99; assembly: GCF_014706005.1. Classification (NCBI taxonomy): domain Bacteria; kingdom Bacillati; phylum Actinomycetota; class Actinomycetes; order Streptosporangiales; family Thermomonosporaceae; genus Actinomadura; species Actinomadura sp. RB99. The sequence continues at coordinate 13,720 of NZ_JABMCA010000123.1, forward strand.
CGAGCACCCGGCCGACACCGTCATCATGGGCACCGGCTTCCGCACGCGGGACTTCGTCGCCCCGATGCGCGTGACAGGTCTCACTGAGCGGGACCTGGACGAGGCATGGCGGGACGGACCGCGAGCCTACCTGGGTATGGCCGTCGCGGGCTTCCCGAACTTCTTCCTGATGTACGGGCCCAACACCAATGTCGGCTCGGGGTCGGTGGTGCACATGCTCGAAAGCCAGATCTCCTACATCGTGCAGGCGGCCCGCGCGTTGCGCGACCCGGAGGTGCTCTACATGGACGTCCGGGAGGGCGTGCTCGCCGACTTCGACTCCGCGCTCCAGCGCCGCCTCGACGGGACGGTCTGGAACGCCGGCGGCTGCGACAGCTGGTACCTGCACTCCGGCGCCGGCGCGGCCGGCCGCCGCCGCAACGCCAGCAACTGGCCCGGCTCGATGCTGGGCTACCGCCGCCGGACCCGCACCCTCGACCCGTCCGACTACCGCATCGTGAAGCGCTGACGTGGGCGCCGCACACAGGTCCCCGGCGCGGGCCCGCGCCGGGGACGGCGCCGACCGCCGGCTGCTGCGCGCGCTCGAAGGTCTCTACGTCATCCCACCCGCCCACCATCGCCCCGACACCGGACGCGCCGACGCGGCGCGGATGCTCGCCTGCGACGACCGGACCCTGACCGCGCTCGCCCGGCACGGCCTGCCGTCCACCGGCGAGCGCGGCCGGGAGCGGTTCGACTCGCGCGACCTGTTCAACCTCGCCCTCTACTCCGGGACGGGCCGCACACCGGTCGAGCGGGACGTCACGTCGCTGCTGCGCTGGACCCGCTCGTCCTGCGAGGACCTCATCGCGCCGCGCGTGTCCCGGTTCGAGCTCCGCGTCGCCTGCGGGGACCCCGACGGCTGCCGTCCCGACGCCCACAACGCGCTCGCCCGGCCCCGCACCGGCGCGTACGGCGGGGCGGTCCGCCACGTCCGCGCGCATCCGGGGCGCGGCGGACGCCGCGTCGCAGGCGCCCCCGACGCGGCGGCGACCACCGCCCGGTCGTCCGGGCCCGCGATGGCGATCTCGGCGGTGCTGCGGACGGTCGGCGACTGCCCGGTGCTGCGGGCCCCCGCGCTGCGCGCGATCGTCCGCGAGTTCATCGGCGCCGAGCCGCGCTACCTGCGCCTGCCCGTCGAGCTGCGCGACGACCCGGACCTCGTCCCGCGCGGCTTCGCCGGCTGCGGCGCCGCCAGCCGCTACATCGAGCGGCTCTGCCGCGAGGAGGGCGTGCCCGCGACGACCCGGATCGGCTGGGTGGTCGGGCTGCCCGACGTCGTGCACGCCTGGGTGGAGGTCGTCGACGACGACGGCGTCACCAAGGTGATCGACCCGACGTTCACGCTGCTGTCGGAAGTGATCCCCTGGTCGAACCCGATGCTGCGCGACCCGTCGCTGGCGTTCCGGACGAACCGGCTCGTCCCGACCGGCCTGCACGTCGGCGGCGACGTCGCGTCCCACACCTGCGGCCGCGCGGCCGGCACGGCGGAGCGCCCGAACGCCCGCGTCACCACCAGGATCGTCCCGCTCCGCCCGACCGCCTGACCGCACGCACGCCTGACCGCACGCACGCCTGACCGCCCGACCGCGCGCGCCGGGCCGCCGGCCGCGCCGCCCGGCCGGCTAGTCGAACAGCCGGAGCCGGTGGGCGGCCGCGGCGGCCTCGCCGCGGCCGGCGACGCCGAGCTTGCCGAGGATGTGGGACACGTGCACGCTGGCGGTCTTCACCGAGATGAACAGCGCCTCGGCGATCTCCCGGTTGCTGCGCCCGGCGGCGACGAGCCGCAGCACCTCCGTCTCGCGCGGGGTGAGGCCGAGCCCGGGGGAGCGCCGGTCGCCGCCGAGCGGGGCCCCGGCGCGGCGCGCGAGGTCGGCGGCGCGCTCCCGCAGCGGACC
>NZ_JABMCA010000124.1:0-15289 GCF_014706005.1 Actinomadura sp. RB99
GCGCAGGGCGGTGTCGGCCAGCGCCGCCCGCGCGGCGACGGCGAACTTCGGCGGCGCGGTGCCCGCCCCGTGAGCCCCTCCCGCTCCCGCGGGCGGCCCCGGCGGCGCGCCGGTCACGCCGGCCCCGTCGCGGCCAGGATCTCGGCCAGATGCATGACCCGGACCCCGCCGCGCAGCCGCGACAGCGCCCCGCCGATGTGCGCCAGGCAGCCGTTGTCGACCGCGCACACCACGTCCGCGCCGGTGTCGCGGACGTGCCGGACCTTGTCGGCCACCATCGCCACCGAGACGTCGGCGTTCTTCATCGCGAACGCGCCGCCGAACCCGCAGCACTCGTCCGCCGCCGGAAGCTCCACCAGGTCGAGGCCCTTCACCGCGCGCAGCAGCCGCAGCGGTCGGTCGGCGACGCCGAGGGTCCGCGCCGACTGGCAGGACGGGTGGTAGGTGACGCGGTGCGGGAAGTAGGCGCCGACGTCGGTCACGCCGAGCACGTCCACCAGGAACTCGGTCAGCTCGTAGACCGCCAGGTCCTCGGCGGCGCGGGCCAGCGCCGCGTCGCGGGACGCCCGCGCGATCCGCGGGTAGGCGTCGCGGACGGCGGCGGCGCACGACGCCGACGGCGCCACGATCGCCTCCGCGCCCTCGAACGCGGCGGTGAACGCGCGCGCGAGGCCGGCCGCCTCGCGGTGGTAGCCGGTCGTCCAGTGCACCTGGCCGCAGCAGGTCTGGCCGGGCGGGTAGGAGACGTCGTGGCCGAGCCGCTCCAGCAGCGCCGTCACGGCCCTGCCGGTCGCGGGGAACAACGCGTCGTCGAAGCACGCGACGAACAGCGCGACGCGCATACCGGCCTCACCCCCCACGCTCGCAAAGCCCGGTCCCCGGGGCACATCGTAGGACGCCCGGAGGCCGCGTCCGGGTGAAACGATCGCACACACCGACCGGAACCGGGCGCCCCGGTAAGGAAGATCCAACGGGCGGGAACGTTTTCCGGACGTCGGCGTGTCGTTCTTCGTCCGTTATCGAGCGTGAGGAACGCTATGCCTGGCACCTCGGGGTGAGGCGGGTCACAGATCACCGGCACTCCGGTACCAAAGGACAACCGTCCCAACGGGCTATGGCCGGGTCGAGCGAACCGTTCCACACTGGGGTGCGTCATAAGGGAAAGCACCACAACCGACCAGTAGTTGAGACCGGAGGCACGCCGATGTGCCCGCACCAGCCGCCCTGTCCCTCGCACAACGCGCCCGACCGCGACGCCGCCAGGACGCTCGCCGCCCATCCCGAGCAGGGGTGGAGCCTGCTGTGCAACGGCGTCGTGCTCTTCGAGGACACCGGCGAGCTGCTGCCCGATGGAGTGGTCATCGCCCCGCACCGGCCGACGGACCTGAAGGCGCCGTCCGCCGCGTGACGAGTCTCCGACGGGGGACTAGTTCGAACGGGTGATCATCCTCGGGGGCACGCCCGCCCGACCACGCCCTCTGGGCCCGCACCGGGCCCAGGGGCGTACTGCTGTCCGGGCCCCTCTCACCGGGCCGTCCGCGCCGGGGCAGCCGCCCAACGCCGCAGCCACGGCTCCGCCGCCCGGCCCGCCTCGGCGGGGTTCTTGTTCAGGTCGTGCCGCTCCCCCGGCAGCACCTCGACATGCGCCGCGTCCGCCGCGTCCGGCACCCCGAACGGGTCCCGGTCGCCGTTGACGACCAGCACCTCCACGCCCGCGCCGCGCAGCTCGTCCACCCGGGTCTTCTCCGGCTTGCCGGGCGGGTGCAGCGGGAACGCCAGCGCGATCACCCCCGCCGCGCCGACCGCCGTCGCCGTCCGGCACGCGACGCGCGCGCCGTTGCTCCGGCCGCCCTGCACGAGCGGGACGTCCCCGTACCGCTCCCGCAGCACCCCGACGACATCGAGCCACGCCTCGTCCTGCTTGACGGCGGAGCCGGGCGCCCTGCGCCCCGCAAGCCGGAACGGCTGCATGACCCGCGCGACCGCGCCGTCCAGCCCGAGCGCGACGTCGCGGACCGCCAGCAGGTCGGGCGCGTCCACTCCTCCGTTCGATCCATGCGTCAGGACCAGCAGGAACGCCGGGCGGTCCGGGCCGTCCAGGGTCGCCTCGGCGGGCCCGTGCGCGGTCTGGATCTGCATGACGCCACGGTATCGGCCCGGCACGGCCGGTGATCGCGTGGGGCACACTGGACGGATGGAGATCATGACCGACAGCGAATGGCGCGCCTTCGTCCTGGAGGGCACCCGCACCGGCAAGGCCGGCGTCACCCGCAAGGACGGCACCCCTCACGTCACGCCGATCTGGTTCGTCCTCGACGGCGACGACCTGCTGTTCACCACCTACCACGAGAGCATCAAGGCGCGCGTCCTCGCCCGCGACCCGCGCCTGTCGGTGTGCGTCGACGACCAGACGCCGCCGTTCTCGTACGTGATGATGCAGGCCGAGGCGCGGCTCATCGAGGACCTCGACGAGCTGCGCAAGTGGGCGACCGCCATCGGCGGCCGCTACATGGGCGCGGACCGCGCGGAGGAGTTCGGGGCGCGCAACGCGGTGCCCGGCGAGTACCTCGTCCGCGCCCGCATCACCAAGGTCGTCGCGCAGCGCCACATCGCGCACTGAGGCGCGGCGGGGTCAGCCTCCCGGGCGCTCCGGCGGCGGGGCGCCCATCGCCAGCCGCAGCCGTTCCGCGAAGCTCTCGTGCAGCAGCGGCCCCCACGGGTACCCGTCCGGCACCCGGACGGCGTCGCCGATCACCTCGTCGACGCTTCCGGGCCGCTCCTGCTCGCCCGCGTACCGGACGGCCAGCAGCGCGTACATGTGGTCGAGGGCGCCGAACGCCTCGCCGGCGAGCGCGGGCAGCGTCCCGTCGCTGACGGCCTGCTCGACGACCGGCTCCCACCACAGGTCGGCGGGGTCGGCGTCCTCGTCGCCGAAGTCGCGGCGCAGCCGGGCCCGCACCTGGCCGGCGACGCCCGGGTCGGCGAGGCCGCGCCGCCACACCTCGCCCGCCTCCGCGCCGCGCCCGCGCAGCGGCAGCGTGCGCGCCAGCAGCTCCGTCGCGAGCGGCCCGACCTCCGGGTCGGCGGGCTCGGACGGGTCGCCGAGCGCCGCGCCGAACGCGCCGACGGCCTGGTCGAGGTAGGAGATGCCGAGCGCGACGGCGAGCCGCGCGTACGCGTACGGGGCGCCGTCCCGCTCGATCAGCCTGAGCCCCGCGGCCAGCACCCGCTGCGCGCGGGCGGGCTCGCCGCGCTCCAGCAGCCGCTGGGCGAGGTCGTGCGCGGCGGGCGGCCCGTACTCGGGGTCGCCCGTGCCGATCACGGCCTCCCAGTGCTCGCACGCCTCCTCGAACGCGCCCGCGTCGTCGGCGAGCCGCGCGAGGGCGAGGTGGGCGGGCGGCAGGTACGCCGGGTTGCCGAAGTCGACGACGACGCGCCAGGCGGGCGCCGCCTCCTCGTGCTCCCCGGCCCGCTCGTGGGTGAGCGCCAGGTGGTAGGCGGCGCGGGGGCCGTACTCGGGGTCGCCGGTGGCGATGGCGGCCCGGTCGGCCTCGCGGGCCGCCTCGACGTCGCCGCCGTCGTCCAGGACGACCGCGAGGCCGAGCGCGGCCTGCGCCCGGCACGGGGTGTCGCCGAGCGCCAGCACCCGCTCGAACAGCAGCGCGGCCTCCCCGGCCGCGCCGTTCTCCGCGAGGCTCCGCGCCTCCTCGCACAACAGGGCCGGGTCGTCGGCCGCGGACTCGCTCATCGGTCTTCTGCCCTCTGGGGGTCGGGGTCCGTGCCCTCTGCGGGCCGGGTCCGCCCAGAGCCTAGCGACCGAGCCGCCGCCCGTCCCGGAGGACACCCGGAAACCCCGCCAAGATCACAAAACCCCGTATCCCCGCCCACGCGAGCCGCCCGAACCCCCGTCCGCTGACCCGGCTGCACACCCGCCCGCTGACCCGGCTGAACACCCATACGGAAGAAGAACCTCAGCCACGGTCACGGGCAGGCACGCGGAGCGAGCGCAGCGAGCGGAGCGGGCCTGCCCGACGGTTGAGGGGCTGTTTCCCGCGGAGCGCTAGCGGAGCGGGAAACAGCCCCTCAACCGTGACGGGGGTTCCAGGGGGTCGCCCCCTGGGAAAACACGGGCAGGCACGCGGAGCGAGCGCAGCGAGCGGAGCGGGCCTGCCCGACGACGGACAAGGCGTTTCACGCGGAGCGCCAGCGGAGCGTGAAACGCCTTGTCCGTCGCAACGGGGGTTCCAGGGGGTCGCCCCCCTGGGAGGACTCAGTCCTCGAACGCCTCCGGCGGGGGGCAGGAGCAGACGAGGTTGCGGTCGCCGTAGGCCTGGTCGATGCGGCGGACCGGGGGCCAGTACTTGGTCTCGCGGAGCGCGGGGACGGGGTAGGCGGCCTCGTCGCGGGTGTAGGCGTGCTTCCAGTCGTCGGAGACGAGGCAGGCGGCGGTGTGCGGGGCGTTCTTGAGCGGGTTGTCCTCGCGGTCGTAGCCGCCGTCGGCGACGCGCTGGATCTCCCGGCGGATCTCGATCATGGCGTCGCAGAACCGGTCGAGTTCGGCGAGGTCCTCGGACTCGGTGGGCTCGATCATCAGCGTGCCGGCGACGGGGAAGGAGAGCGTCGGGGCGTGGAAGCCGTAGTCGATGAGGCGCTTGGCGACGTCCTCGGCGGTGATGCCGGTCTCCTTGGTGATCTTGCGGAGGTCGGCGATGCACTCGTGGGCGACGAGGCCGTTGCGGCCGGTGTAGAGGATCGGGTAGTGCGGGCCGAGGCGGGCGGCGAGGTAGTTGGCGCCGATGATGGCGCCCTCGGTCGCGGCGCGCAGGCCGTCCGGGCCCATCATCGCGATGTACGCCCAGGAGATCGGCAGGATGCCCGCGGAGCCCCACGGCGCGGCGGAGATCGGGCCGACGCCGGTGCCGGCGGGGCCGGCCTCCTCGCGGAGCGGGTGGTTCGGCAGGAACGGGGCGAGGTGCTCGCGGACGCCGATGGGGCCGACGCCGGGGCCGCCGCCGCCGTGCGGGATGCAGAAGGTCTTGTGCAGGTTGAGGTGGGAGACGTCGGAGCCGAACTCGCCGGGGCGGGCGAGGCCGACGAGGGCGTTGAGGTTGGCGCCGTCGACGTAGACCTGGCCGCCGGCGGCGTGGACGGCGGCGCAGACGTCGGTGATCGACTCCTCGAACACGCCGTGCGTGGACGGGTACGTCACCATGATCGCGGCGAGCCGGTCGCCGTGCTTTCCGATCTTGGCGTGCAGGTCGTCGAGGTCGACGTTGCCGCCCTCGTCGCACTTGACGACGACGACGCGCATGCCCGCCATGACGGCGCTGGCGGCGTTGGTGCCGTGCGCCGACGAGGGGATGAGGCAGACGTCGCGGTGCTCGTCGCCGCGGGACGCGTGGTAGCCGCGGATGGCGAGGAGGCCGGCCAGCTCGCCCTGGGAGCCGGCGTTCGGCTGGACGGACACCTTGGCGTACCCGGTGATCTCGGCGAGGGCGTCCTCCAGCTCGCGGATCAGCTCGAGGTAGCCGGCGGCCTGGTCGACCGGCGCGAACGGGTGGAGGTTCGCGAACTCGGGCCAGGTGATCGGCTCCATCTCGGCGGTGGCGTTCAGCTTCATCGTGCAGGAGCCGAGCGGGATCATCGAGCGGTCGAGCGCGATGTCCTTGTCCTGGAGCCGTCGCAGGTAGCGCAGCATGGCGGTCTCGGAGCGGTGCGCGTGGAAGACCGGGTGGCTGAGGTAGGGGCTCTCGCGGCGCAGGCCGTCGGGGATCGCCTCCTCGGCGCCGCCGATATCGGCGGGCACGCCGAACGCCTCGAGGACGGCGGTGACGTGCTCGGGGAGCGTCGTCTCGTCGCAGGCGACGGCGACGTGGTCGGCGCCGGACGGCCGCAGGTTGATCCCGCGCTCGCGGGCGGCCGCGACGACCTCGGCGGCGCGGCCGGGGACGCGGGCGAGGACGGTGTCGAAGAACGCGCCGTGGACGACCTCCACGCCGCCGGCGCGCAGGCCCGCGGCGATCTCGGCGGCGCGGCGGTGCGTCCGCTGGGCGATCGCGGCGAGGCCCTCGGGGCCGTGGTAGACGGCGTACATGCTCGCCATGACGGCGAGGAGGACCTGCGCGGTGCAGATGTTGCTGGTGGCCTTCTCGCGGCGGATGTGCTGCTCGCGGGTCTGCAGGGCGAGGCGGTACGCGGTGGCGCCGTCGGCGTCGACGGACACGCCGACGAGGCGTCCGGGAAGCTGCCGCTGGATGCCCTCGCCGACGGCCATGTAGCCGGCGTGCGGGCCGCCGAACCCGTACGGGACGCCGAACCGCTGCGCGGAGCCCACGGCGATGTCGGCGCCGGACTCCGCCGGCGGCCGCAGCAGGGTCAGGGCGAGCAGGTCGGCGGCCACGACGACCTTCGCGCCGCGCTCGTGCGCCTGCGCGGTGATCGGCTCCAGGTCGCGGACGGCGCCGGACGCGCCCGGGTACTGCAGCAGGACGCCGAAGAAGTCGCCGTCGGGCAGCCCGGCGGACAGGTCCGCGACGACGACCCCGATGCCGAGCGGGACCGCCCGGGTCCGCACGACCTCGATCGTCTGCGGCAGCGCGTCGGCGTCGACCAGGAACGTCCCGGGCTCCTTGCGCTTGGACACCCGGTGCGCGAGCGCCATGGCCTCGGCGGCGGCGGTGCCCTCGTCCAGCATGGAGGCGTTGGCGACCGGCAGGCCGGTCAGGTCGGACACGACCGTCTGGAAGTTCAGCAGCGCCTCGAGGCGGCCCTGCGAGATCTCCGGCTGGTACGGGGTGTACGCGGTGTACCAGCCCGGGTTCTCCAGGACGTTGCGCAGGATCACGCCCGGCGTGATCGTCCCGTGGTAGCCGAGGCCGATCATCGAGGTGAGGACGGTGTTGCGGGACGCCAGCTCGCGCAGCCGGGCCAGCGCGGCGGTCTCGCTCAGCGCGGGCGGCAGCTCCAGCGGCCGGGACGTGCGGATCGCCGCCGGGACGGCGTCGTCGATCAGCGCCTCCGCGCCGGAGTAGCCGATGGCGGCCAGCATCCGGGCCCGCTCGTCCGGGGACGGGCCGACGTGCCGGTCGGCGAACGTGGAACGGGGGTGCTGCGGCGAGGCCACGGGGGCGAAGAACTGGGCGGTCATGGAGAGCCTCCTGGCTGCTGCGGTCGCTCAGGGCCGCCGCCGGCAACGGGCCGGCGGCCGGTCTCCCCCTCTGTCATCGGCACCTGAGAGCTTCCCCCGCCGGGCGGGATTTCCCCTTCGGTGAGCCGCCCCTCCCCCGGTCGGGGGAACGGCGCCTGCTTTCCAGAGGTGCCTCGTCCGCGCGGTCCTTTTGCCTGAGAGGTTCCGGGGAGGTTGCCCCTTCGGCGCCCCACGCTGGCCGCATGGGGTCTCTCCCGCGCAGGGTCGACGGCATGTCCGGAACAAACCCTACCCAACCATCGCGCGCGCGATCGTCGCGCGGGGCCGCGAACCGCCGCAACGGCGGCGCGTCCCGGCGCGCGGAACCGGGGTGATGGACGGTCCGGGCATCTACCGGCAAGTACGATGTGCACAGCTCACCGGGGCGGGCCGCGGGCCGCGCGGCCACCGGGCGGGACGGGGCGCGGCGCCGTCCGCGCGGCCGGCCGGACGGGGGTCGCGTTGGCGGCGCGCCGCCGGCCCTGGGACGCTGATCACGATGGCGGACGGTCAGGGCGGCGGTACGGCGTGACACAGACCCACGGCGGGGCGGTGCGCCCGGCGACGGGCGCGACCGCCGGCGTCCCCGTGGACGAGCCCGCCCAGCCGGACCGGATCCGCCGGTCCGCCGACGCGATCAGGTTCGGGGTCTCGTGCGTCACGCTGGCCGTGGTGATGCTGCTGGTGTCGATCGCGCAGCAGACCACGCACGGGCTGCAGACCGACATCGCGCAGGGCACGGCGCACGCCCCGCGCCTGCTGCTGTCGCTGGCCACGCTGGCGTCCAGCTTCGGGGTGCTGACGGTGCCGATCGCGTTCGCGGTCGAGCGGCTGTTCCGCAAGGACGGCATGCGGGTCGCGATCGCGCTGCTGGCCGCCGTGATCGCGTTCGGGATCACGGTCGGGCTGGACGACTGGGTGACGAGCGCCGCGCCGGGCGGGGTGCTGGACTCGCTGATCTGGGGCGGCACCAGCACCGCCCCGGTGCACACCGACATCGCCCCGGTGATCGCGTTCGTCACGGCGGTCGGGATGGCGGGGCGGACCCGCTGGCAGGCGGTGACGTGGACGCTCATCGGGCTGGCCGCGCTGACCGGGCTGACCGCGTCGTACGCGTCGGTCGCCGCGCTCGCGGCCACCTACCTGCTCGGCCGCGCGATCGGCTACGGGACGCTGTACGCGGTCGGAACGCCCAACCCGCGCCCGACCGGGACGACGGTGGTCTCCACGCTGGAGCGGCTCGGGCTGTGCCCGCGCCGCGCCGCGCGCCTCGGCGATCCCGGCGACGCCGCCGCGGACCGCCGCTACGGCGTCGTCCTCGACCGGCGGGACGAGGAGTGCCGCGCGCCGGGCGAGCGGCGGCCCGGCCGGTGGGACCTGGAGGTGCGGGTCCTCGACCGCGACCAGCAGACCGCGGGGCTGCTGTACCGGATGTGGCGGACGCTGCGGCTGAGCCGCACCACCACGGGCCGGGCGCTGCGCCCGCTGCGCCGCTCCCTCGAGCTGGAGTCCCTGATGGCGTACGCGGTGGACGCGGCGGGCGCGCGCACTCCCCGGCTGGTGGGGACGTCGGAGGTCGGCACGGAGGCGGCGCTGCTGGCCTACGAGCACGTGCCGGGGCGGCGGCTCGGGGACGTCCGGGACGAGGAGGTCACCGACACCCTGCTCGCCGACGTGTGGCGGCAGTTCCGGCGGCTGCAGGAGGGCCGCCTCGCGCACCGGCGGCTGGAGGAGGACGCGATCCTCGTCGGCGACGACGGCCGCGCCTACCTCACCGACATGCGGTCCGGCGAGATCGCGGCCGGCGACCTGGCGTTGCGGCTCGACCTGGCGCAGCTGCTCACCACCGTGGCGCTGCGCGCGGGCCCCGAGCGGGCGGTGCGGACCGCGGCGTCGGCGCTGGGCGAGGACGCGCTCCCGGCGGCGGTGCCGCTGCTGCAGCGGGTGGCGCTGTCGCGGTCGACGCGGACGGCGCTGCGCCGTGACCGCGAGCTGCTGACCCGCATCCGGGAGCAGATCGTCGCGCTGAAGCCGGAGACGGAGGCGGCGCCGGTCCGGCTGGAGCGCTTCCGGCCCCGGACGATCTTCAGCATCGTCGGCCTGTCCGTCGCCGGCTACATCGTGCTCCCGCAGGTCGCGAGCCTCGACTTCGCGCACCTGCTGTCGACCGTCACCTGGCACTGGCTGCTGATCGCCCTCGCCGGGTCCGCCGCCACCTATCTCGCGGCGGCGTACATGCTGCTGGGCTTCGTCCCGGAGCGGCTGCCGCTGGGGCGGACGGTGCTGGTCCAGCTCGCCGCGTCGTTCGTGCAGCTGGTCGCGCCGGCCGCGGTCGGCGGCGTGGCGATCAACACCCGCTTCCTGCAGCGGTCCGGCATCCGCTCGGGTCTCGCGGTCGCCAGCGTCGGCGCGTCCCAGCTGGTCGGGCTGGTGGTGCACGTGCTGCTGCTGGCGCTGTTCGGCTTCCTCACCGGCTCCACCCACAACGCCACCAAGGACCTGGCGCCGTCCCGCACGATCATGATCGTGGTGCTGGCGCTGGGGCTGGCCGCCGGCGCGGCGCTGACGATCCCGCGGGTGCGGCGGTTCGCGACGTCACGGCTGCGGGCGATGTTCTCCGGCGTGGTGCCGCGGCTCGTGGACGTCCTGCAGTCGCCGCGCAAGCTCGCCACCGGGCTCGGCGGGACGGTGGGGCTGACGGTGGCGTACGTGGTCTGCCTGGACGCCTCGATCCGGGCGTTCGGCGGGTCGCTCCCCTGGACGGCCGTCGTGGTGGTGTTCCTGACCGCCAACGCGGTCGGCTCCGCGGTGCCGACGCCGGGCGGGCTCGGCGCCGTCGAGGGCGCGCTGACGCTGGCGCTGACGATCTCGGGGCTGACCGCGGAGACGGCGACGTCCGCGGTGCTGCTGTACCGGCTGCTGACGCTGTGGCTTCCCGTGCTGCCGGGCTGGGCGGCGTTCGCCTATCTCCAGCGCAAGGAGGCGATCTGAGGGGTCGGAGGCCGTCCGGGGGCGGCCGCGGGCTCGCGGGAGGGGTCAGCCGGTGCGGCGGGCGCGCCGCCGGTTCGCCAGCTCATCGTGGGGGTGTTCGAGAGGGTCCGGGTCGTCGGTGGCGGCGCGTTCGCCGGGAAGCTCCGCCAGGCTTCCCTCCACCTCCTGCCACACCCGTCCGAGCGCGATGCCGAAGACGCCCTGCCCGCCCTGGAGGAGGTCCACGACCTCGTCGGCGGAGGTGCACTCGTAGACGCTCACCCCGTCGCTCATCAGGGTGATCTGCGCCAGGTCCTGGACGCCGCGGTCGCGCAGGTGCGTCACGGCGGTGCGGATCTGCTGCAGCGACACCCCGGTGTCCAGCAGCCGCTTCACGACCTTCAGCACCAGGATGTCGCGGAAGCTGTAGAGCCGCTGGCTGCCCGATCCCTGCGCCGCGCGGACGCTCGGCTCGACCAGCTTCGTGCGGGCCCAGTAGTCCAGCTGCCGGTAGGTGATCCCCGCCGCCGCGCACGCCGTCGGGCCGCGGTAGCCGACGTCCTCCGGCGGCGCGGACACCTGCGTGTCGAAGAGCAGGCCCTGCTCTCCGGCGCGTTGTGACGCCATGTGCCTTTCGGGGGTCGCCTTGCCCTCGCCGCTGCTCACCGCCACGCGGACCTCCGGCTTCTATCAGCCCGTGGCGCTTCGTCAAGGGGGTTTGACGAATTACACCACGGGTGTTCCACCAGCACGGTAGGTGCCGGTCAGGGTGTGGTCAACGTTCACCGTCGGCGCGTCGCATGCCCGGATGAACCGGCTTCACGTGGGCAAACTGCGCACCCTAGCCGCCAACGCACTCCTACCCCGTTGGTCACCCCTCGGAAACTGCCAGGTCCAGGGCAATGCAAGACCAATCGCGGCACGGCATGAACTTACACCCTGAAGTGACATTCCCCACTCCATCCGCCAAGTCCGGCCCGCACCGCTCCATCACACAGCGTAACCGATGCCCGCTCGAACAGGCGGGACGTGCCGCGGAGCGCCGGGCGCGGCCGTACCGCGGGTCCGGACGGAAGGTCGGAGCGGCGGCCCGTACGGCGCGGTCTACCGGTGCGGCGCGAGGCAGTCGGCGCGGTCTAGCCGGCGCGGCGCGGTCTAGCCGGCGCGGCCGAAGTCCTCCGGGGAGATGGTGTCGAGGAACTCGCGGAACTTCTCGACCTCGTCCTCCTGCTCGTCGGGGATGGCCACGCCGGCCTCCTCGAGGACGTCCTCGCTGGCGAAGATCGTCGCGCCGGTGCGCAGCGCCAGGGCGATGGAGTCGGACGGGCGGGCGCTCACCTCGACGCCGTTGGAGAAGACCAGGTCCGCGAAGAAGATCCCCTCGCGCAGGTCGGTGATGTTCACGGTGCGGAGCTGGACGCTCAGCGCGTCGAGCACGTCCCGGAACAGGTCGTGGGTGAGGGGGCGCGCGGGCAGCACGCCCTGCTGGGCGAAGGCGATCGCGGTCGCTTCGACCGCCCCGATCCAGATGGGCAGGTAGCGCTCGCCCTCCGTCTCCTTCAACAGGACGATGGGCTGATTGGAGGGCATCTCGACCCGGACGCCGACGACCTCCATCTGCTTCACTGCGGCTCCCTGCTGGTCGACGCTGTCTCGATCACCACGTGCACCGGACGGATCCTCGACGAATCCTGTAGCCCAACGTACACCCAGGCTCGGACAGGGTGGCGCGGCGGCGGGCGGCAAATGCCTCCCCGGACCCCCTGATCAGGGGTCGAGGCTTTCGCGAAGGCCCGCCGACAGCAGGGCGGCGTGGAGCCGGACGGAGAGCGCGGCGATGTCGCGCGCGGTCTCGGCGGCCTGCTCGTGCGCGCCCGGGCTGCGCCGGCGCAGCTGCGGGGCGACCATCTGCTCGATCAGGCCGGCCTGCCGGTCGGCGGCGGCCTTGGCGGCGCGCAGGTGGCGGACCTCGAAGCCGTGCTCGCCGAGCGCGGCGGCGGCGCGGGCCACGGTGAGGGCCTCGCCGTCGTAGTGGGTGCCGTTGCGGCGGACGAGCCCGTACTCCTCCAGGTCGCCGAGCAGGTCCTCGCCGATGCCGGCGCCGTCCAGGAGCTGGCGGCGGGTCAGCCGGACGGCCGGGTCGGGCGCGTCGGCGCCGGCCGCGACCAGGGTGCGGGGCCGGCGGGCGGGCTCCTCGGCGCGGGCGCCGAGCGGCGGGACGGCCTCGCCGCGGTCGCGGGCCTCCAGGTGCTGCCGGATCGCGCGCAGCGGCATGTAGTGGTCGCGCTGCGCGGTGAGCACGAACCGGAGCCGCTCCACGTCCGCCGGGCCGAACTTGCGGTACCCGGCGGGGGTGCGCTCCGGTTCCACGAGCCCCTCCGACTCCAGGAACCGGATCTTGGAGATGGTGATGTCGGGGAACTCGCTCCTGAGCAGCCCGAGGACGTCCCCGATGGTCATCGGGGACCGGGCCGGCTGCGCGTTCAAGGGCCCTCCCATCGTCGCCGAGACCCCGTGCTCCCCCGCCGCTCCGGTCCTCGTCAGGCGTGCGCCGGGTTGGTCAGGAAGACCAGCCGGAACTTGCCGATCTGGACCTCGTCGCCGCCGGACAGGCCGGCCTGGTCGATCCGCTGCCGGTTGACGTAGGTGCCGTTCAGGCTGCCGACGTCGCGGACCGAGAAGGTGCCGCCGTGCCGGGCGAACTCGGCGTGCCGGCGGGAGACGGTGACGTCGTCCAGGAAGATGTCGCTCTCCGGGTGCCGTCCGGCGGAGGTGCGGTCCTTGTCGAGCAGGAAGCGGCTCCCCGCGTTCGGCCCCCGCTTGACGACCAGCAGCGCGGTCCCGGGCGGGAGCGCCTCCATGGCGGTCTGGTCCGGACCGGGCTGCTCCTCGGCCTCCTGGCCGGTGTCCAGCGCCTCGAACCCGCCGATGGAGATCGTGGAGGTCGACTCGCCGGGCGACTCCCGGTAGATCGGCGGCTGGGCGCCCCGCGTCAGCGGGGTGCCGCAGTTCGAGCAGAAGCGGGCATCATCCGGGTTGGCGTGACCGCACTGCGTGCAGTAGACGCTCGGCATAGATCGGCTCGGCCTCCTACCATCGGCGCGCCGCCCGCGGACGCCCCGCTGCCGCGGGAGCCGCGTGCGCCACGCGCATCCTTCACCCAACCCACGCCGGGGACCCGCCCCCGACCACGGTCCTGCTCACCGCCCGCGCACGCGACGGTCGCCGCAACTTACGCGGGTATTGCCCGAGGGGTCAACCGGAACGGTGAACCGACCGCACCACGGTACCCGTGCCGATGATCGCCGGTCTACGCCGCCGCGCGGGCGGCGCCGATCGCGACGTCCCGGACGGCCGTTCACCGCTCCCCCCGTTCCCTCTTACGGAGACCGTATCGCGCTCACGGTCACTTTCGCGCGCGGGGTGATCGAGACGGTGGCACCGGCGGCCCGCAGCGTCCGCACGACGCCGCCCGGAATGTTGAGCGCCGTGGTCATGGTGTGGGGGTCCCCGATGGCGAGGAACGTGTACGGGGCGCGCAGCGTGGCCCCATCCGCGAGGACGCCGTCGCGGTCGTCGACGAAGTAGGTGTCGACCCCGGCGCGGACGTCGTTGACCTGGACGACCTCGGCGCCGGCGTCGCGGAGCTCCTCCAGCGCGTCCAGGAGGCCGCCGGCGCGGACGCCGCCGCGCGGGTCCTGGACGACCATCTGGATGCCGGGCCCTTCGGCGGGGAGTGTGCCCGCCAGGAGCCCGTAGGTCGTGGCGCGCTTGCGCGCCTCCTCCAGGGCGGCGCCGCCCTGGGCGTCGCGCTGCAACTCGGCCTTGGTCTCCTCCAGGTCGCGGATGTCGCCGCGGAGCCGTTCGGACCGCTGGCCCAGATCGGCCAGGATGCCGACCAGCTCGTCCTGCCTGGCGGTGGCGAACGTGGTGTCGCGCTTGGTGGAGCGGACCTGCACGGCCACCGCGAAGCCGACGAGGACGCACAGCAGCCCGCCGATGAGCTGCCCCCAGCTCGCCCTGGGCCGCAGCAGGGCCATCACCCCGGTGAGGGGCGGGGGCGGCTCGTCCGGCGGCTCAGCGGGCCGCTCAGGAGGCCGCCCGGGCGTCTCCGGCCGGTCGGGCGCCTCGGGCCGCTCACGGGCGTCGTCGCCGCTCATGCGCCGAACAGCTTCCGCCGGATGCCGGCCGCGTTGGAGAAGATCCGGATGCCGAGGACGACCACGACGCCGGTGGACAGCTGCGAGCCGACGCCCAGCTCGTCGCCGAGGAAGACGATCAGCGCCGCGATGACGGTGTTGCTGAGGAAGGACACGACGAACACCTTCTCGTCGAAGATCCCCTCGAGCCGGGCCCGGACGCCGCCGAACATGGCGTCGAGCGCCGCGACGATGGCGATGGGCAGGTAGGGCTGGAGCCACAGCGGGACGTCGGGGTGCAGGAGGAGGCCCAGCACCACGCCGATCACCAGCCCGATCAGCGCGATCATTCCCTGGCCGTCCCTTCCGTGCGCGCCGCGGCCGCGGCGGCCGCGTGCGCGGTCGTTCCTTGGGCGGTCGTTCCGCACGCGGCCGTTCCGTGCGCGGCCGTTCCGTGCGCGGCCGTTCCGTGCGCGGCCGTTCCGACCGTGGTCGTCGTGTGCCCGGTCATCGCGTCACCCGCCCGCTTCCGGGACAGGCGTGGCGTAGCGCAGCCGCAGCGCGCCCGCCGCGGGCAGCCGGGCGCCGGACGTGCGGTGCGCGTCGTACCGGATGCGGTACCGCTCCTCGAGGTCGCGCAGCCTGCGGTCGGCGGCGGAACCGGTGAACGCGTCCCGCACGCGGTCCGGGTCGCCGAGCGCCGTGACCTCGTACGGGCCGGTCAGCGGGCGGTAGTCCACCAGGATCGCCTCCCCCGCGGTGCGGATCGCGGTGACCGGGGTGAGCCGGCGCCCGTTGATCCCGATGGCCGTGGCGCCCGCCGCCCAGAGCCCGTTGACCAGCACCTGGAGATCCTGATCATAGACCCGGCCGTCGGAGTCCCCGCCGCCGTCGCCGGGCGCGTCGCCGAGGGTGACGACGAGCCCGGGGCCGGAGGCGGGCTCGGCGGCCGCGGCGGCGGCCTGCGCGGCGAGGTCGCGGCGGACGCGGCGGC